>NZ_JBNHEX010000005.1:0-342495 GCF_059089685.1 Arthrobacter sp. sptzw42 | reverse complement strand
AAAAGCTGCCCTACAAAAAGGGGGCGGCCCCGCCAGTGCAGCAAACTGGGGGCTTACAGGTTCCCAGTGGCGATGTTGAGCATGCGGCGCAAAGGCTCGGCGGCGCCCCACAGGAGCTGGTCGCCAACGGTGAAGGCGCTGATGTAGTTCGGGCCCATCTCCATCTTGCGGATGCGGCCCACAGGGATGTCCAGGGTGCCGGAAGCTGCCACTGGGGTGAGCTCCGCCATTGAAGCTTCCTTGGTGTTGGGAACCACTTTGGCCCACTCGTTGTCCTCGGCCAGGAGCTTTTCAATCTCGGCGACCGGCAGGTCCTCGCGGAGCTTGAGGGTGAGGGCCTGGGAGTGGGAGCGCATGGCACCGATCCGGACGCAAAGGCCATCCATGATGACGCGGTTTTCCTCGGAGGTGCCCAGGATCTTGTTGGTCTCAACCCCGGCCTTCCACTCTTCCTTGGACTGTCCGTTGCCCAGGTCGGCGTCGATCCAGGGAATCAGCGAGCCGGCCAGCGGCACGCCGAACTGGGTGGCGTCGATGCCGGTGCGCTGGTGGGCCAGGACTTTGCGGTCGATGTCCAGGATGGCCGACGCCGGATCCTGCAGTTCCGTGCTGACCTCGGCGTTGAGCGTGCCGAACTGGCTCAGGAGTTCGCGCATGTGCCGGGCACCGCCCCCGGAGGCTGCCTGGTAGGTCATGGAGGTGCCCCACTCGACCAGGCCGTTCTTGAACAGGCCGCCGAGGCCCATGAGCATGCAGGAGACGGTGCAGTTGCCGCCGATGAAGTCCTTGGTGCCGTTGACCAGGCCCTTGTCAATGACGTCGCGGTTGATGGGGTCCAGCACGATGATCGAGTCGTCGTTCATGCGCAGGGTGGAGGCGGCGTCGATCCAAAGGCCGTCCCAGCCGCGGGCGCGCAGTTCGCCGTGGACCTGCTTGGTGTAGTCGCCGCCCTGGGCGGTGACGATAATGGGCAGCTTCGCCAGGGTGTCCACATCGAATGCGTTCTCGAGCTTGCCGGCGCCTTCAGCGAAGGAGGGGGCGGCTCCTCCCGCATTGGACGTGGAGAAGAACACCGGGTTGATGTTGGCAAAGTCGCCCTCGTCCTGCATGCGCTGCATGAGGACGGAACCGACCATGCCGCGCCATCCGACCAGGCCGACGGAAGGGGTAGCTGCTGTAGTCATCCGTCCAGTTTAGTCGCCGGTACCGGCACGGCGCAGTCGGTTACGTCACTCCCCGGCTGGCACACGTGGCGACGCCGGCACGCGGCCCGGGATCAGTCCGCATTACCTGCCCATGCGCCTTGGCCGCGTTCGGCTAGCTCCGCTTGGACTCCTCGAGCACGGCGGCTTTCCTGGCGCGGAGCGCGTAGAACGCCCCGAAGGCGAACACCTGCGTCACCACCACCAGCACGATCGCGCCGGCGATCTTGTTGCCGCCCAGGATCATGGTGAACCCCACGATGGCGGACAGCAGCGCCAGAAGGGGGAGCAGCATGTAGCCCAGCACAAATAGGGTTTCCGGTTTCTTCAACATGCCTAACCCTCAGTCCTCGACCATTTAGTAAAGCGGTAGCGTGTCCCGTTGACGCCCGTCAGCCAGCCGTCCGGGGGAACAGAGGCCGCCGCTTCCCAACTGGTGCCCAGTTCCGGAGCGAACGTGTCGCCGTCGGCATCGACGTCGATGGTGGTGACCACCGCAACGTTGGCAAGCTCCGTGGACTGACGGAATATCTCTCCGCCGCCCAAGATCCACACGGTTTCGCCTCCGTCGACGAACTGGGACTCCAGCAGGGCGTCATCAAGGGAAGGGACCACGACGGCGCCCTCCGCCTCGGGCGTGTCCGCCCAGTTTTCCTGCCGGGTGATCACGATGTTGGTCCGCCCGGGCAGGGGCCGGTACTTTTCCGGAAAGGACAACCAGGTTTTGCGGCCCATCACCACCGGGTGGCCCCTCGTGAGCCGGTTGAAGTGCTTGAGGTCCTCAGGCAGGTGCCAGGGCATGTCCCCGTCCTTGCCGATGACGCCGTCAGAGGTCTGCGCCCACACCAGGCCCACGCCGGTCACCGATGCGGCCAGTTCCTCCGTAAAGGACTGCGGGTCCGTGAAGTTCTCGGTGCTCATACGGCGATCGGTGCCTTAATCGTGGGGTGATGCTTGTAACCCACCACTTCGAAGTCCTCCAGCGTGTAGTCGAAGATCGACGCCGGTTTCCGGGTGATCTTCAGCTGCGGGTACTCGTACGGCTCCCGCTCCAGCTGCTTGAGGACCTGGTCCATGTGGTTCTCGTAGATGTGGACGTCGCCGCCGGTCCAGACGAACTCGCCGGGTTCGAGCCCCACCTGCTGGGCCACCATGCAGGTGAGCAGTGCATAGGAGGCGATGTTGAACGGCACACCCAGGAACATGTCCGCGGAGCGCTGGTAAAGCTGGCAGGACAGCTTGCCGTCCGCAACGTAGAACTGGAAGAACGCATGGCACGGAGGCAGGGCCATGTCGTGCAGTTCGGAAACATTCCACGCGGACACGATGTGGCGGCGGGAATCCGGGTTGGACCGGAGGTTCTCCACCAGCTCGGCAATCTGGTCGATGTGCCCGCCGTCCGGGGTGGGCCAACTGCGCCACTGGACGCCGTAGACCGGCCCCAGCTCGCCGTCGGCGTCAGCCCACTCGTTCCAGATGGTGACGCCCTGGTCCTGCATCCACTTCACGTTCGTCTCACCACGCAGGAACCACAGGAGTTCCACCGCGACTGACTTGAAGTGCACCCGCTTGGTGGTGATCAGCGGGAAGCTCTTACCCAGGTCAAAGCGCAATTGGCGCCCGAAAACGCTGGTGGTTCCTGTCCCGGTGCGGTCCGATTTGTGCGTGCCGGAAGCCAGGACATCGCGCAGGAGGTCTTCATAAGGCGTTGGGATGCTCACGGCCCAAGTCTACTTTGCTCGATCACCGCGGGGCCCAACGGCTCAGTCGTCGAAGGGCTTGAACTGCTCCACGGCAACAATCCGGTTTGCTCCGAGGGCCACATGGCACACCACCAGTTCGCCGGGGGACAGGTAGGGTTCCTCAGCGGGCAGGAGGGCGGCAAGGTGCGCGGGCATGTGTTTTGCCAATTGCCCGAACACAGTGGGCAGCGCCGGACGGTGGGTGCAGACCGCTACGGCGCGCTGCCTCTCGAGAAGGGCCTCGATGACTGCCGCTGTCTTCTTGGGGCTCCGCTCGTGCCGGTGTTCGGTAAGCGCTTCCGCCAGTTTGACCTTGGCGCCGGTTGCCTTCGCATACGGCGCAACGGTCGCGACGCAGCGCAGCCACGGGCTGGTGACCACCCGTGGCGGCTTCCACGCCTGGAGCAGCCGGCCCACAGCCTGGGCCTGGCGCATCCCGGTGGCAGCGAGCGGCCGCTCGCCTTCGGCCTTGCTCCAGGACGAGCGCGGCTTTGCCTTTGCGTGGCGGACCACCAGCAGGGGCCAGGTGTTCAGCTCCCCCCGCTCGTGGGCATCCCGCAGGTAATCCAAGGGCTCGACGTCGGAGGGGTTGGACAGCAGCCGGGCGGCCTTTTCCGGGGTGCACCACATCACGCTGTCCACCTCTTTGCCGTCCGGGACCAGCCTGTCACCGTTGACCTTGACAGCCCAGTAATGGACCACCTTCAGCCCGCTGGCCACGTGGTAGTGGATCGGCGGCAGCGGTATGCCCAGGGCGGCGGGAAGCCCAACCTCCTCGAACACTTCCCGGATGGCGCATTCGGGGATGGTCTCGCCGTCGTCGATCTTGCCTTTCGGCCAGGACCAGTCGTCATAACGGGGGCGGTGGATCAGCAGTACCTCAAGCGTGTCCTTGTTGAGGCGCCACGGCAGTGCCCCGGCAGCCGTGACGGCTACCGGTTCACCGGGGTGGTCTGTCTGGTCTGCTACGAGTGCGTCGCTCGACAAAACTGCAGCCCTTACCGTCGGCTCAGGCTGCGCTGCCGCGGCCGTGACGCCAGCAGGAAGGACTGGACGTCCTCCAGCGGCCTGCCGTCATCGGCGAGGTGGTGTCGGGACCAGTTCCCTTCGTTGTCCAGGTGCCAGCTTGCAGTTTCCGGAGCCATATAGCGGCGCAACAGGTCCTGCACGTAGTTGATGTCATCAAAGGCGCTCAACTGGACCAGGGCCTCCACCCGGCGGTCCAGGTTGCGGTGCATCATATCTGCTGAGCCGATGTACACCACCGGGTTCCCGCCGTTTGCGAACGCGAACACACGGGAGTGCTCCAGGAACCTGCCCAGGACGGAACGGACCGTGATGTTGTCGCTGAGTCCGGGCACGCCCGGGCGCAGCGAGCAGATGCCGCGGACAATGACATCCACCTTCACCCCGGCCTGGGATGCGCGGTACAGGGAATCGATGATGGCCTCGTCCACCATGGAGTTGACCTTGATCTGGACGCGGGCGGGGAGGCCGGCGCGGGCGTTCCGGATCTCGGTTTCGATCCGGTCAATCAGCCCGGAACGCACCGAGCGCGGAGCGACCAGAAGCCGTTTGAAGGTTGACTTGGGCGCATAACCGGAGAGTTGGTTGAAGAGCTTGGAAAGGTCCTCGCCCACCTGGTCGTTGGCCGTGAGGAGGCCCAGGTCCTCGTAGTAGCGGGCGGTGCGGGGGTGGTAGTTGCCCGTGCCGATGTGGCAGTACCGCCGCAGCCCGTCCACTTCCTGGCGCACCACCAGTGACAACTTGCAGTGTGTTTTAAGGCCCACGATGCCGTACACCACGTGCACGCCGGCCTGCTCAAGCTTGCGGGCCCAGGAGATGTTTGCCTGCTCATCAAACCTGGCCTTGATTTCCACCAGGGCCAGGACCTGCTTGCCGGCCTCGGCGGCATCAATAAGGGCATCCACAATGGGGGAGTCACCTGAGGTGCGGTACAGGGTCTGCTTGATGGCCTGGACCTTGGGGTCTGCCGCCGCCTGCTCCAAGAAGGCCTGCACGGAAGTGGAGAACGAGTCGTAGGGGTGGTGGAGCAGGATGTCCCGGCGGCGCATCGCCGCGAAGACGTTGGCCGCCTTGGACGTCTCGGACTCGTTCAGGTACCGGGAGGTATGCGGAACGTGCTTGGGGTAGTGCAGGTCCGCCCGGTCGATGCCCGCGATGACCGAAAGGCCCCGAAGGTCCAGCGGGGCCGGGACCGAGTAGACCTCGGACTCCTCAACGCCCAGTTCACGGATCAGCAGTGCCCGGATGTTGGGGTTGATGTCGTTGGTGACCTCGAGCCGGACCGGCGGGCCGAACCGGCGGCGAAGCAGTTCCTTTTCGAGCGCCTGCAGGAGGTTCTCGGCGTCGTCCTCTTCAACCTCCACGTCCTCGTTCCTGGTGACCCGGAACGTATGGTGCTCAAGGACCTCCATTCCGGCGAACAGCTTGTCCAGGTGGACTGCGATGACTTCCTCAAGGGCGATGAAGCGCGCCACCCGGCCCGCCACCGCACCGGCGCGCGGTCCGTCGATGGAGATCAGCCGGGGCAGCTGGTCCGGGACCTTGACGCGGGCGAACAGTTCCTTGTCGCTGACAGGGTTCCTGACCACGACGGCCAGGTTCAGCGACAGGCCCGAAATATAGGGGAAGGGGTGTGCCGGGTCCACCGCCAAAGGCGTCAGGATGGGGAAGACCTTTTCGGCAAACATCTGGCTGAGCTGCTGCTTGGCCGCGTCGTCGAGTTCGTCCCAGTGCATCAGGTGGATGTGCTCGTAGGCCAGGGCCGGACGGATCTGTTCCGCGAAGACCTGCGCGTGGCGCTGCTGGAGCCGGTGGGCTTCCTCACCGATTTTTTCCAGCACCTCCACCGGGCTCAGGCCCGCCGGGGAGGGGACGGCAAGGCCGGTGGCGATGCGCCGCTTCAGGCCTGCGACGCGGACCATAAAGAACTCGTCCAGGTTGGACGCAAAGATGGAAAGGAAGCCAACCCTTTCCAGCAGGTGCAGGGAGGCATCTTCGGCCAGTTCAAGGACACGGGAGTTGAAGCTGAGCCAGCTCAGTTCCCGGTCCAGGAAGCGGTCCGGCCGGATATCGCCCTCCGGTTCCAGGTTGGGCGCGAAATCGGGGATGTCGATCCGGTCCTGCGTGGCCCGCGACGCCGGAACCTCCGAGGAGCCGAATCGGGCGCGCACGGGGATGGGAACCTCTTGGGACGTGGCTGCTCCGGAAGGTTCCGGGTTCATGGCATCTCCTTTACCTGGCGCTTCAATGCGGCCGTATCCGGCCTGCGCGGTTCTGTTTCAACCATACAAGCAATCAGCAGGCAGGAACCCTAGGTTTGGCGGCGCAGGGCCCTTGCGTTAGGGATTGGGCTGGCCCGCTGCCGGACCGTACATCACATCCATGTCCCAGCGGGTGAAACCCAGCCGCCGGTACAGGGAGACTGCGGGAGCGTTGTCGGCGTCGACGTACAGCATGACGGCGTGCAGCCCCAGGTTTTGGAGGTAGCCAATGCCGGCCACCGTGAGGGCCTTGCCCAGGCCCGAACCCTGGGCTTCCGGGGTAACGCCCACCACGTAGATTTCACCGATCGGGGGGTGGGAGCCGTGGCCCGGATGCACCTTGGTCCAGTGGTATCCGAGCAGCCTGCCGTCCCCGTTCACAGCCAGGAGGAAACCGGCGGGGTCAAACCATTCCTCGGCCATCCGGGCGTCAAGGTCGGCGCGGGTGAGGCTGCCCTGCTCGGGGTGGTGGGCGAACGCGGCACGGTTTGCAGCCAGCCAGGCGTCCTCATCCTGGCCGGGCACAAACGCCCGGATGGTGACACCCTCCGGAAGGACGACGGCGGGAAGGTCCGCCGCCGCCGTCGTCATCCGCATCTTCCAGAGCTCGCGCACGGGCACGAAGCCGTAGCGTGCGGCGAGGTCCGCGGCTGCCTCGTGGTTTCCGTGGGACCAGGCTTTCAGTCCCTGGAGCCCGCGCCGGTCCTGAAGGGCGCCCACAAGACGGTCGGCGACGCCCTGGTTGCGGTAATTGGGATGGACGGCGATTTCCACCACGCCGCTGCCATCCGGTTCTTCAACTACGGCGGCGAGCCCTGCAAGGTCCTGTCCGGAGGCGGGATCGGAGTCCTCGTCCGGGGCGTAGAGGGCCAGGGTGAGGACCTGGTGTTCAGCGGAATCACCGGCCCGCATGCTGATCAGGGTCTGCTCTGAGATGGAGGGATTGCCGTCCGACTCTTCCGCCGCAGCCAGCAGATCGCCGCAGTCCTTCAGCAGCTGCCGGTCAACACCGCCTTTTACAACATGGACGGGCCACTTCTCAGGGTGTGCTGGAGTCATGAGGCAAGGCTATACGGGATCAGCGGAGGCGGACGGCAAACGGCTGGCTCAGGCTTCCGTCAGCTCGTCTTCCTGCTGCCGCACCAGGGTGAGCCGGTAGCCGACGTTGCGGACAGTGCTGATGAGGTTTTCGTGGTCGGCGCCGAGCTTGGCGCGCAGGCGCCGGACGTGGACGTCCACCGTGCGGGTGCCGCCGTAGTAGTCGTAGCCCCATACTTCGGTGAGCAGCTGCTGCCGGGTGAACACGCGGCCCGGGTGCTGCGCGAGGTACTTCAGGAGCTCGAATTCCTTGAACGTCAGGTTCAGGGGTGCCCCGTTGACGCGGGCGGTGTAGCTTGCCTCATCGATCACGACGCCGGCAGCCCGGATTTCGGACGGCGTGTCCTCCTGCTCCGGGATGGCCCGGGCCACGGACAGCCGGATGCGGGCCTCCACCTCGGCGGGGCCGGCAGATTCCAGCACAATGTCATCCACAGCCCAGGCAGAGGAAACAGCAGCCATTCCGCCTTCGGTAAGAATCAGCACCAGCGGGGCGCTCAGGCCGGTGGCTTTGAGGAGCTGGGTGAGGGAACGCGCGCCCACCAGGTCCTTGCGGGCGTCCAGCAGCACAATGTCGCAGGGGTCCGTCTCCAGCAGGGCGGTGGGTTCGGCGGGGAGGATGTGGACCCGGTGGTTCAGCAATTCCAAGGCAGGCAGGATGTCCACCGAGGATCCGGTGCTGTTCGTCAATAACAGGATGTGCGACATTGTTCCTCCAAGGGCCGTCCGCGCATCATTGAGCGACTAAACCGGATTTTCGCCGGCCGGTACTGGCTCCCTGCCCCTGTTTGGGACTCTGCCAAGGCAGCGGTCCGGCCACTTCAGCAGGGAACTTAGCTGAGGTCCCGAGTATACCCGGCGGCCCCGAAGCTGGCACTGGTCCGGCCCGGATCAGGCAGCGTTTTGCGACATAAGCCGTTCACATAAGGCAGGATTGTGGCAGGGCCCGATGCCCTGCCACCGGAGGCGGACCGCCTTCCAAGGTCAACGCAGGATGGGATGCAGCGCAGTGAGTGCACAGATCAAGCCCGGGCCGGGATCAGTATGACGGCGGAACTGCAGGCGCCGCCGCGCTCCCTGGGCTCCTGGACCATCGGTGTAGCAGGTATTGCCGGGCTCGCTGCAATCATTGCCGGCGTTTACACCTCCCGCGAGGCCCTCGTTACTGTCGCTGTAGTCAGTGCGGCTGCCGTGGGCGTCGGCTGGCCCCACTTCCTCCGGATACCTGCCAAGAAGACGCTCGCGGCAGTGATTGCCCTGGCCGGATCCGGATCTGCGCTCGCCGCCGCCTACTCGCCCGCTCCCGGCTACCTGGACTGGACGCCGCCGTTTATTGCCTTGGGGATCATGGCCGTATTCGTCGTGCAGCTCATCCGCGGTACAGGGCAGGCGCAGCGGTTGGAGTCGACGCTTGGCTGCTCCGTGGGAGTGCTGCTGGCCTGCCTCGGCGCGGGCTGGATCGCGGGCGCACGGTTCAACGGGGTAAAGGAGATGCTGCTGGTGGCGGCCATCAGCGCCACCGTGGCCCTGTTGGCCTGTTTGATCAGGTGGCCGGACAGAATCATTGCGCCCCTGGGAATAGTCCTGGCCGGCCTTGCCGGTCCATTGGCAGGACTGGTCCTTTCCGACATAGCGATCCTGCCGGCGGCTATTTTTGGTGTGGTGGTGGGCGCGGTCCTGGTCAGCTTCCGCCGGCTCGTGACGCTTCGCGGCGCACCCCTTGATGTTCCGGCTGCCCTTAGCATAGGGCTTGCGCCCGTCTCGGCGGTGGGTTCCCTGGCCTACTTCATAGACAAACTACTAATCTACTAACGCGTTAGGATGGCATCATGTCCGTACTTGCTTTTGAAATCTTCTTTCTTGTCCTGCTCGGCATCGCCAGCCTGTCCATGGCCTGGTTTGCCGGCTTTGTGGTCTACCGCCTGTTCAAAGGCCAGAAGTAGTCCCTTTCCGGAGCTAGCAGTTTCCCGAGGTATTTGCTGTGCCGATTGAAATTCCGACAGACCTGACCCCAGAACTTGTCCCCCTTTCCTGGCTCATTGGTGAGTGGGAGGGCCGTGGCCGGCTGGGCACCGGGGACGAGGACTCGGAACACTTCCTGCAGCACGTGTCCTTCACCCATAACGGGCTGCCTTATCTTCAGTACCGTGCGGAGAGCTGGCTGACGGACGACGACGGCACGCGCCTGCGGCCACTGACCGTCGAAACCGGCTTCTGGGCGCTGGAGCGCAAGCAACTCGATGCCGACGGCGGTCCGGGCCTGATCCCGGCGGACATCGTTCCGGCGTTGAAGAGTGCCGACGAGGTGGAAGCCCTCCGCAACAGCGAGGGCGGCTTCGACATCTCTGTGTCCATCTCGCATCCCGGTGGAATTTCAGAGCTGTACTACGGGCAGATCAAAGGACCGCAAATCCAGCTCACCACCGACATGGTGATGCGCGGAAGCCACTCCAAGGACTACAGCGCCGCAACGCGCATTTTCGGCCTGGTGGACGGGAACCTGCTCTGGCGGTGGGACGTGGCCGTCGGCGGCAAGGAAGGCAAGGGGCTTGAAGCCCACGCTTCCGCCTTCCTCAAAAAAGTCTCCTGACCATCCCGGTCCCCAGGTAAGAGGACCGTGGACACCGGATCGATTCTGAATATCCGGAATACCGCCGACCCTCGAGGACTTCTACTACATATGACTACTCCCAGCCCCCTGTTGTCGCGCCCTGGAGCCGTTGAGGCAACCGGCGCGGACGCCGGCGTCGCATCCCACTACGGTGAGCCGCTGCGTGAGCAGCGCGCACTCGCTGCCGGTACCGCCGTCGTCGACCTGTCCCACCGCGGCGTGGTGACGGTCACCGGTCCGGACAGGCTGAGCTGGCTCAACACGCTGTCCTCCCAGCAGGTGACCAGCCTCCAGCCGGGGGAGTCCAGCGAACTGCTGCTCCTGAGCGTCCAGGGCAGGATCGACTTCGACGCCCGGGTGATTGACGACGGCGCCACCACCTGGCTGCTTGTTGAGGCCGCCGAAGCAGCACCCCTGGCGGAGTTCCTGAACCGGATGAAGTTCATGCTGCGGGTGGAAATTGCTGACGTTTCTGCCGAGTGGGCGGTAGTGGGCAGCACCAGGGCAGTGCCGGAATGGTCCGAACTGCTGGTGTGGCAGGACCCCTGGCCCAATGTCGCGCCGGGCGGCTACTCCTATGCAACAGTCCCCCCGGCGAGCCATCCGGGGCTGGAGCGCCCGTGGTTTGAGTACCTGGTGCCGGCCGCGGACCTCGAGAAAACCGTCGATGGACGCCCGCTGGCCGGCGTGCTGGCGGCGGAAGCGCTGCGGTTGGCGGCGTGGCGCCCCCGGATAGGCGCTGAAACGGACGACAAAACCATCCCGCATGAGCTGGACCTGCTCCGTACCGCCGTGCACCTGGCCAAGGGCTGCTACAAAGGCCAGGAAACCATCGCGCGCGTACACAATCTGGGGCACCCGCCGCGCCGGCTCGTGTTCCTGCAGCTGGACGGTTCCCAGCACACCCTGCCGCAGGCCGGAAGCCCAGTGCTGGCAGGGGAGCGGAAAGTAGGAACGGTCACGTCGGTGGCCCAGCACTACGAGATGGGGCCCGTTGCCCTGGCAGTCATAAAGCGTTCTGTTGGAGCGGATGAGATACTGACGGTCCTGGACGGCGAGGAGCCTTACCCTGCTGCCCAGGAGCTCATCGTTGCCCCCGACGCCGGCCAGGTAGTGGGGCGCCAGACCGGATTCCTCAAGGGGCCACGCTAATGACACAAGACGCCGGAACCACACCAGTGCCGTCCGATTCTTCGGCCGCCCAGGGAGGACACGACGACGAGGCGCTGGCTTTGGCGCACACGCTTTTCCAGGCCGCCAGGGAGGGCGATTCCGCGCTGCTGCGCGCCTACCTTGATGCCGGTGCCCCGGCCACCCTCACAAATGCCGCAGGTGATTCCCTCCTGATGCTGGCCGCCTACCACGGCCACGCAGAGACCGTTCAGCTCATCCTGAAACACGGCGCGGAAGCCGACACCGCCAACGACCGCGGCCAGACGCCGCTGGCCGGAGCGGCGTTCAAGGGCTACACCGACGTTGCCCGGGTCCTGCTGGAGGCCGGCGCCGATCCGGACGCCGGGTCCCCCTCTGCCCGCGCCGCAGCCCAGATGTTTGCGCGCCAGGACATCCTGGATCTCCTGGGCTAGCACCACCGGGTCCTGCCCGGCCGTCAACCACCGACCCGAAGGATGACCCAGTGGAAAACGTAGCAAGGCCGTGGCCGGCCCTTTGGTCCCTGGTGATCGGGTTTTTTATGATCCTGATCGACAGCACCATCGTGTCCGTGGCCAACCCCCGGATCATGGAGGGGCTCGGCGCGGACATCAACTCGGTCATCTGGGTGACCAGTGCCTACCTCCTCGCCTACGCCGTCCCGCTGCTGATAACCGGCAGGCTCGGTGACAGGTTCGGGCCCAAAAAGCTTTACCTCCTGGGTTTGGTGGTATTCACCCTGTCCTCGTTGTGGTGCGGGCTGTCCGGTGACGTGCAAACCCTGATCGCCGCGCGGGTGCTCCAGGGCCTCGGCGCAGCCATCATGACGCCGCAGACCATGGCCGTGATCACGCGGATCTTCCCGCGGGACCGGCGGGGCGCCGCCATGGCCATCTGGGGAGCCACCGCCGGCGTCGCAACCCTTGTCGGCCCCATCCTCGGCGGCGTCCTGGTGGACGCCCTGGGCTGGGAATGGATCTTCTTCATCAACGTGCCGGTGGGCATCGCAGGTTTCGTCCTCGCCTGGCGGAACGTCCCGGCCCTCAGTACCCACCCCCACCGGTTCGACATCCCCGGCGTGGTGCTCAGCGCCGTCGGACTCTTCCTCCTGGTGTTCGGCATCCAGGAAGGCGAAACCTACAACTGGGGCACCATCATTGGGCCGGTGAGTGTGTGGGGACTCATCATCGCCGGGCTTGCCGTGCTGACGGTGTTCGTGGTGTGGCAGCGCTACAACAAGGGCGAGCCGCTCCTGCCGCTGGGGCTGTTCCGGGACCGGAACTTCTCCCTCGCCAACATTGGCATCACCATGGTGGGCTTCACGGTGACCTCCTTCGGCCTGCCGCTGATTTTCTACTACCAGATGGTCCGCGGCCTGACCCCAACCCAGTCCGCCCTCCTCATGGTGCCGATGGCGCTGATTTCAGGCGGGCTGGCACCGGTGATCGGGAAGATAGTGGACCGGGTGAACCCCAAGTACCTGGCTGCCGGCGGGCTGACCCTGATGGCGGTGGCCCTGGCATGGAACGCAGTCCTGATGCAGCCGGACACCCCTATCCTGATGTTCCTGCTGCCCAGTGCCGTCCTGGGCTTTGCCAACGCGGGAATCTGGGCGCCCCTGAGCACCACCGCCACGCGCAACCTTCCGCCTCGGCAGGCCGGTGCAGGGTCCGGGGTTTACAACACCACCCGGCAGTTCGGGGCCGTCCTGGGCAGCGCAGCCATCGCGGTGCTGATCCAGTCCCGGCTGGCAGCCGAGCTTCAATCCGGCTTGCCCGGCGCGGCTGCGGGGGAGGGCATGGCCTTGTCCGGCGGCTTGCCGGAGGCGCTCCACAGCGGATTCTCGACGGCGATGGCCCAGTCCATCCTGCTGCCCGCCGGTGTGGTTCTGGCCGGGGCGGTCGTGGCACTGTTCTTTGCCAAACCCCAGCCGGTTCAGGGTTGGGGCGGCGGCGGGTCTGCCCCGTCAGCCAAGGTGGACGCTGGTCTGGATTCCGCCGGCTGAGAGGCCGAGCTTCCGGGCCAGCGCCAGGGAGCCGGTGTTGCTGACATCTGTCCGCCACTGCAGCGTCAGCCCGGCGGACAGTGCCTCGTGGGCCGCGATGGACGCGGCGAGTGAACCCAGCCCGCGGCGCCGCCATTCCGGATCCACCAGCACACCCAGGTGGGCCAGCAGGCCCACCCACTCGGAGTAGGCGCCACAGGCAAGGGGTACACGGCGCCCGTTAATATCCCGGACGATCGTGTAGCGGTTTTCCAGGTCCGAAAGGCCAACCTCGTTGACGTCGTCCGGCGGGCAGCGGCCCTCCAGTTCGATCGCCTCCGGGTTTCCGTGCGAAACGGTCATCTCGTCAGAAGGCTGCTTCAGGGGAAGGTCGTCCGCAAAGAACAGCGCGGCGGCACCCAGGCCGTGGCCACCATGGGACCGGGTCAGCGTCAGGAGTGTGACGTGCTGGGCCATCTCCTCATCCGGGATGCCCGCAGCGGCGTCAATGACCCACTGCGGACCAACGAGTGCCGAACTGCCAAAGAGCCGTACAAACTCCACGGTCTTCACCGATTCGTCAGCCCGGACAATCCGTTCCCCGGACGTCAGGGCAGTTCCGAAAGCGTCGTCGTCGAGTCCCAGGCGCCGGGCCCAGGCAAGCTGGATGATGGCGGCAGAACCGGGGTCAAGTGTCATACTCCCAGCCTAGGCCGGGCAGGGAGTCCGATCGGACAGGACACCGTGGCTGGGGGAAACGCCTTAGCCGAAGAGGACGGCGGCTTCGTCGTAGCGCCTTTGAGGAACGGTCTTGAGTTGGCCCAGGGCTTCCTGGAACCCGACGTGCTCGATGTCCGTTCCCTTCAGCGCCACCATGGTCCCCCAGTAGCCTTCCACCACGGAGTCGATGGCGGCCATGCCCAGCCGGGTGGCCAGGACACGGTCGAAGGCCGACGGTACGCCGCCGCGCTGGATGTGTCCGAGGATGGTGGCGCGGGTTTCGATGCCGGTCCGGGCTTCAAGTTCCGGGGCGAGCTGGTCTGCGATGCCACCAAGGCGGGGCCGCCCAAATGTGTCCAGGCCGCGTTCGGAGTGCGGGGTTTCCATGTGCGCGGGAACGAACCCCTCGGCCACCACCACCAGGGGAGCGCGGCCGCGGGCGTGGGCTTCCTTGACCCATTCGGTGATCTGCTCGATGCTGACTTTCTGCTCAGGAATGAGAATGGCGTGGGCGCCGGCGGCCATGCCGGCATGGAGGGCGATCCAGCCCACGTGCCGGCCCATCACTTCAGCGATCATGCAGCGGTGGTGGGACTCGCCGGTGGTCCGGAGCCTGTCAATCGCTTCAGTGGCGATCTGGACGGCGGTATCGAAACCGAAGGTGTAGTCGGTGGCGTCGAGGTCGTTGTCCACGGTCTTGGGAACACCGACGATTTTCAGGCCGGCGTCGGTGAGGCGCTTGGCAGCGGCCAGGGTTCCCTCACCGCCGATCGCGATGATCGCGTCGATGCCCAGCCGGTCCATGTGGGCTTTGATGACCTCGGGTCCGCCGCCGTTTTCGAACGGGTTGGTGCGTGAGGTGCCCAGGATGGTGCCGCCCTGCTTGGCAATACCGCGGACCATGGTGCGGGGGATATCGATAATGTCGCCCTCGACCACACCGCGCCAGCCGTCGAGGAAACCGACGAATTCGTGACCGTGGATGGCGATGCCTTTGAGGACGGCTCCGCGGATCACGGCGTTCAGTCCGGGGCAGTCGCCACCGCTGGTGAGAATTCCAATTTTCATGTCTCTGGCTCAAATCCTGGGAGAAGGTGTACAGGCAGAGCGCCACGCTGAGCTCACATAGAGTCTAGTGGGGGGTGTGGGGTACGACACAAACCGGTTACATAAGGCCCTTCACCCTCGCGATGGCCAGTTGTGTGCCCCAGCACGAAGGCCCCCGCTTCCCAAAAGGGGCGGGGGCCTTTGTGCCCGCAGTCTCAGCGGCGGTTGATGGACCGCCGGTCAAGGAACGTCTGAAGCGGGATAACGTTGCGCTGGTCCGGCAGGACCACCCAGGCCAGGAGGTAGAAGATGACAGCCGGGCCGGGGAGCAGGCAGAAGAGCAGGAAGGCGATCCGGACATAGGCCACATCCACGTTGAACTTTGCCGCGACGCCTCCCAGCACTCCTCCCAGCCAGCGCTCCGGTCCGCGTTTCAGGCCAAGGCCCCTGACGATGCTGAAGAACTTTTCCATGGCTCAAGACTTCCGTGTTGCAGGACTGTTGTCATGTTTACGTGCGGAGAGGAGCCCGCCAATCACCAGGGCCGCGCCGGCGCCGATCATCAGCCCGATCAGGACGTAGGTCCCGTTGAGGGTGATGATGCCCAGCTGCGCGATGATGATCAGGGCGGCGAGGGCCAGGACTATCAGGCCCCACACCACGGTTCCCACCCGCGCTCCCGAAGGAGGGGCAGACTCAATGCCTGCCGCCGTCGTGCTTCCCGGAGCGTATGGGTCCGGAGTTTGGCTGCTCATGTCAGTTACCTTCCTTGATGATGACGTTGCTGACGGTGCCGTCGATCTGGATCACCAGGTGGCTGCCGGGCTTGTCGGTGTTGTAGCTGCTTTCCCGTGTGGTGGTTCCGCCGCGCTGGCTTCCGCCTTCGGTGAGGTTGCCGAGCGTCATGTCGGCCCTGATGTCCACGGGCACGGTGTCGGGAATGACCACCGTGACGTTGCTGGCCGTGAAGTCCAGCGGGACCAGGACTTCGGACTGGAGCGGGGTCGCCAGGGCCAGCTCGGTAAGGTCAACCGTGCCGCGTCCTGCCGTGATGTTCAGCCCTTCGGAGGCCTGTTCGATGCTGGTGGGCGTCCAGTCAACCTGCTGGAACCGGACCCGGTCGCCGTTGTTGCCCACCACGTTAAAGATCCCGCCGATGATCAGGGCCGCCACCGCGAAGAACGAGAGGATGCCGGACGTCCTTCCGCGCAGGCCCAGGATGAGGATCCCGAGGCCCAGGACCGCAGCTGCGCTGGCCCAGGCGATGGCGTTGGTGGAGTCGCCCAGGTCGATGACGTTGGTGACATCCAGCGCCTTGAGTCCCGCACCCACGATCAGGGCGCTGCCTGCGGCGATTGCGACGGCGGGGGCACCCGGTCCTGCCGGACGTACGCGGGGTGCCGGCGGGTTGCCCTGCGGCTGCCGCGTGCCGCCGGTGCCTCCGTTGTTCCATCCACTGCCGGACCCGGTTCCACCGTAAGGGCTGCCGGTGAAAGGACCTGTGCCTGCTACGTCTGAGTAAGGGGGCGTAGTCCCTGCAGAGGTTGCTGCGGAGTAGGCGTTGGTCCCGGAGTAGGGCGTGGAACCGGGGTAGGTTGCGCCTGCCGATGTCCCAACCGCTGCCTTGTTTCGCTGGGCCAGGTAGTAGATCAGGTAGATGGCGCCGCCAACCCAGAAAACGGTCCAGAGGAAGGCTCCGAAGCCGTGGTCGCCCCAGCCCCAGAAGCCGCCGCCCAGTCCGCCGAAGCCGAGGATGGTGGCGATCAGGGAACCGGTCATGCCGCTGGTCCAACGGCCGGAACCGGCTTCCTGGACATGGATCCGGCCATCGGGCTCGGGCAGGAAGGCCCATGCCAGGCCGTAGATTAGCACACCGATGCCGGCGAAGAGGGTGAGGACGATGAAGACGCCGCGGACGATCAGCGGGTCAATGCCCATCCGCTGGGAAATGCCGCTGGAAACACCGCCGATCCAGCGGTCCTGGCCGCGCATGATTCCGTGGCTGCGGACCCAGCCGAAGAAGTCAGTCTGCTGGCCGGGCATACCGGCGTAGGCGTAGCTGCCGGTCTGGTGGGGGCCGCTTTGATTGGAGTAGGATCCGGCCGAGGGCCCGGCGTTGGTCCCGCCGGCGGTGTCCTGCGCCGGGTAGCCCTGCGTGGATTCCCGGGAGGGGTCCTGCGCCGAATTCTGGTCCGGCGCCGTTGGGGAAGCGGGCGGCAGCAGGGGCTCCGTGGTCTGGTCATTTTCCCGCCGGGGGAGGGGCTCCGTAGGCTGGCCGTCATCTGGGGTGGGGGTTTGCGAGTTCATACCTCGATCCTTCCGCCCGCGGTGGTTTGGCTCTACTGGGGGACACCCTGAACAGGCCCTGAGTGGCCCCCGGTTCCGGCCCGAACGCGGTCCGGGAAACCCTGATCCGTGCTTGGATTGATCCATGACAACCGTCCCCGTCCGCCCCCCGCTGGTCCGCCGCAGCGACCGCTTTCTGGCGGGTGTGTGCTCCGGCCTTGCCGTCCATCTGGGCTGGCCGGTCCGGAACGTGCGGGTGGTGATGCTCCTGGCTTCACTGGCCGGTGGCGCCGGCGTCGTCTTCTACGCCTGGCTGTGGATCATGGTGCCCACCGCGGATGAAAGCGCAAGGCGCCAGGCGCGCCGTCCGGCGTCGCCGATTGCCCCGGCCGTAAGTCCTGAGCGGGCGCAGGCTGCCGTTCCCCGGACGGCGGCGCCCGCCGGGACCGGAGCCGCACCTGGTGGATTTGGCGCGGTGCCGCCCGGAGTACCCGACGGCGGCAGCGGCTCAACAGCCGTCGGTCCTGATGCCCGTGGCAGCGCAGCGGGGCACGCTGGAGGACATGCTTCCGAGGTTGCCGCGCCCTGGTTCAGGTTCCGTGACATGCGGTATGGCAAGGAGATCCTGCTCGGCGTCGGGTTGCTCCTGGTTGCAGGCATCCTGGTGGCCCAGCTCCTGGGCGTGGACGTTCCGCTGGGCACGCTGATTCCGGCGGCGGCAGTTCTGGGTGGGGCGTCCATCGCGTGGATGCAGCTGGACGAGACCCGGCGGGCGGGGCTGGTGGACAAGACGAAGGCGGACCAGGCCGGCGGCTGGGCACGGCTCGCTGCGGGCCTGGCCCTGGTGGTTGCGGGCGTTCTGGTGATGGTGTCGGGATCGGGATCCTGGGAGCAGACGTGGCTGGCGCTGCTCGCCTCCGTGGCTGTCCTCGGCGGGGTGGTGCTGGTTCTGCTTCCTTGGGCGCTGAAGTTCTGGCGCGACCTGGAAGCGGAGCGCGCCGGCCGGATCCGGGAAACTGAGCGGGCGGAAATCGCCGCCCACCTGCACGACTCCGTGCTGCAGACTTTGGCACTTATCCAGCGGCGGTCTGCCAATGAGCACGACGTCGTCCGGCTGGCCCGTGCCCAGGAGCGGGAGCTGAGGGGCTGGCTGTTTGAGGACCCGGGCAAGGATGCCGGGCAGTTGTCGGACCGGATCAAGGCCGCAGCTGCCGAAGTGGAAGACCTGCTGGGCAACGCCGTCGAGGTGGTCAGCGTGGGAGACGCCGCGGTCACCGAGGGCCATGAGGCACTGATCCAGGCCAGCCGGGAGGCGATGCTGAACGCCTCCCGCCACGGCGGCGGAGCCGTCTCGGTGTACCTGGAGGCGTCCGCTGACCATGCCGAGGTCTTCATCAAGGACCGGGGCCCGGGCTTCGAGCTGCAGGACGTGCCGGAGGACCGGCTCGGTGTCCGGGAATCCATCATCGGCCGGATGAACCGCCACGGCGGCACGGCCACCATCTCCAGCACCAATGAAGGCACGGAGGTGCGGCTGGGATACCCGGCCGCCCCGCAGGACAGCACGGAAGGCAAACCATGAATGCAACGCAGGAAGCCGGTACCGGAGCTGCCCGGACCGCCAGGGTAGTCATAGTGGACGACCACGCGATCTTCCGCTCCGGCCTGAAAGCGGACCTCGACCCGAGCATTCAGGTGGTGGGGGAAGCGGCCACCGTGGAGCAGGCAATAGCCGTAATCGCCCGGGAACGCCCGGACGTGGTGCTGTTGGACGTCCACCTGCCCGGAGGCCTCGGCGGCGGGGGCCGCGAAGTCATCGCCGGCTCAGTCGCCTTGCTGTCCACCACCAGGTTCCTTGCCCTAAGCGTCTCGGACGCGGCAGAGGACGTTGTGGCGGTAATCCGGGCGGGAGCGCGTGGCTACGTCACCAAGACCATTTCAGGGGCGGAGATCACCTATGCCGTGTACCGTGTGGCCGGCGGGGACGCCGTCTTCTCGCCACGGCTTGCAGGCTTCGTGCTGGACGCTTTTGGCACCGCTCCAGCGGACATCGCGGACGATGAACTGGACAGGCTCTCGGCCCGGGAACTGGAGGTTATGCGCCTCATCGCGCGCGGCTACAGCTACAAGGAAGTGGCAAAAGAGTTGTTCATCAGCATCAAGACAGTGGAAACCCACGTTTCCGCCGTCCTCCGCAAGCTCCAGCTGTCCAGCCGGCACGAACTGACCAAGTGGGCCGCGGAGCGCCGCCTCCTCTAGCCAGAGACCCTCTCCCACCTGAAGCACGTTTTCCCCCAACGCTCTCTCACTTGATGCGCCTTAAGCCGGCACGCCCTCTCACTTGATGCGCCTTAAACCGGGATGCTCTATCACTTCCCTTGAGGAAGTGATAGAGCATCCCGGATTTTCCTGCGGTAAGTGAGAGAGCGTCCTACTGGGCCTTGCCCAGGAAGTCCTGCAGGCGCTGCACGCCGGTGGCAAGATCCTCGTCACCGAGGGCGTAGGAGAGGCGCAGGTAGCCGGAAGGCCCGAAAGCCTCGCCCGGGACCACCGCTACCTCAACCTCATCCAGGATCAGGGCAGCCAGCTCGGCGGAGGTCTGCGGCGTGGCGGTGCCGGACGCCGTCGGGAACTCCTTGCCCAGCAGCGCACGCACGTCCGCGTAGACGTAGAAGGCACCCTTCGGCGCCGGGCACTCCACACCCTCAATCGCGTTCAAACCGGCCACGATCGCCTTGCGCCGGCGGTCAAACGCAACCTTCATCTCGTCCACGGCGGTCAGCGGCCCGGAAACGGCGGCAAGGGCAGCCACCTGGGGGATGTTGGAGACGTTGGACGTGGCGTGGGACTGCAGGTTGGTGGCCGCCTTGATGACATCTGCCGGGCCGATCATCCAGCCGACGCGCCAGCCGGTCATGGCGTAGGTCTTGGCCACGCCGTTGAGGATGACCACCTTGTCGCCCAGGTCAGGGGCGGCGGTGGCGATGGAGGTGAACGGAACGCCGTCATAGGTCAGGTGCTCGTAAATCTCATCGGTGACAACCCAGAGGCCCTTGGCCGCGGCCCACTTGCCGATCGCCGCCACCTGCCCGGGGGAGTAGACGGACCCGGTGGGGTTCGACGGCGAGACGAACAGCAGGATCTTGGTCCTGTCGGTAAGGGCTGCCTCAAGCTGCTCCACGGTTACCAGGTAGTCCTGCTCGGGCCCGGCGAAGACCTCCACCGGCACGCCGCCGGCGAGGCGGATCGCCTCAGGGTACGTGGTCCAGAAAGGGGTGGGCACAATGACCTCATCGCCCGGGTCAACCAGGGTGGCGAAAGTGTTGTAGACGGCCTGCTTGCCGCCGTTGGTGACCAGGACCTGGGACGCGTCCACTGCGTAGCCGGAGTCCCGGAGGGTCTTCTCGGCAATGGCCTTTTTCAGCTCGGGCAGCCCGCCTGCGGGGGAGTAGCGGTGGTACTTGGGCTGGCCTGCCGCTTCAATGGCGGCCTGGACGATGTAGTCCGGAGTGGGAAAGTCGGGTTCGCCTGCGCCAAAACCAATAACCGGCCGGCCTGCCGCCTTCAGCGCCTTCGCCTTGGCGTCAACGGCAAGGGTGGCGGATTCGGCAATAGCGGAAATGCGTTGGGAAACGCGGGCGGCAGACATGGCAGGTCCGTTCTTCGCTTGCAGCCCGGAGGCTGGAATGTGGGATTCGACGTGATCTACTCTATGCTGTTCACCGGACCCTCCGGGTTGCCGGTTTTGATTGTGACTGCCTGCCAGTCGGGGTCATCACCGGCCTGCGGGAAGGGCCGGGGCGGGCTGGTTTTACGAACGCGAAGTTGTTGCGTAGACTGGTTCACCGGTGTTGAAAACACAGATGATGACGTGCGCCCCAGTGCAAACAGGTGGTTCGTTGTCTGAGCGTGGGAATCACTCCATAGGGTAGTGGCGCAATTGGTAGCGCAGCGGTCTCCAAAACCGCAGGTTGCAGGTTCGAGTCCTGTCTGCCCTGCGCAAGCTGCCCCGGGCGAAAATCCGGGGCAAGCGCAGCAACCATGGTTCTGATCAGGGCCGGGTAATCCACCATTGCAAAGATGAGCGAGGACCAGGTGACCGAAACAGCTGCCAGCAGCTCCAAGGGCCGCCCAGCTAAGAAGGACGCCAAGGCAAACTTCTTCGCCCGCATTGCACTTTTCATCCGCCAGATCATCGGCGAACTGAAGAAGGTTGTTGCACCCACCCGCAAGGAACTGATCAACTACACGCTCGTGGTGCTGGTGTTCGTCGGCATCATGATGATCATCGTCAGCCTGCTGGACCTCGGTTTTGGAACCGCTGTCAGCTGGATCTTCGGCGGTAGCGTCCCCACGGACAGCTAGGGCTGAACCGTCCGCAGGCCGTGTGTTCCATCCGGGAAACCGGAGGGGAACACCGGTGTGCGGAATTGAGCCATTTAAATAGGCATGTTAGGCAATGAGGAAGCAGGAGACCAAGTGTCTGAGCAGGAGCTCGAGGTAACCGAGACTGAGCTGGAAGAGTCCGCGGACATCACGGCAGAAGCCGGTGACGAGTCTGAGGTTGATTCCTCCGCGCCCGAAGCCAGCGACGCCGAGTCTGAAGAAGACGCCGAGTACGACGACGACGCAGAAGCGGACGACGCCGGCTCCGGGGAAGAGTCCGGCGACGTCCTTGCCGCTGCCGCCGCAAAGGCCGACGTCGATCCCGCCGAGGAGTTCAAGGCCAAGCTGCGCCGCCAGGAAGGCGACTGGTACGTCATCCACTCCTACGCCGGTTACGAAAACCGCGTGAAGGCCAACCTTGAGACCCGCATCCAGACCCTGGACATGGAAGATTACATCTTCGAAATCCAGGTGCCCATGGAAGAAGTCGTTGAGATCAAGAACGCCCAGCGCAAGGTCATCAACCGCGTCCGCATCCCCGGTTACGTCCTGGTCCGCATGGACCTGACGGATGCCTCCTGGGGCGCCGTCCGCCACACCCCTGGCGTCACCGGTTTCGTGGGCAACGCCCACAATCCCGTGCCGCTGCGCCTGGATGAGGTTTTCTCCATGCTCGCCCCCGTCTTCGAGGAAGAGCAGGCAGAGAAGGGCAAGCCGGTCAACAAGCAGCACCAGGCTCCCGTGGATGTCGACTTTGAGGTCGGAGAGTCCGTCATCGTCAAGGAAGGCCCGTTCGAGACCCTTCCCGCCACGATCTCCGAGATCAAGGTCGAATCCCAGACCCTCGTGGTGCTGGTATCGATCTTCGAGCGCGAAACGCCCGTTACCCTGGCGTTCAACCAGGTCACCAAGATCTGACAAACCCAAGAATTCGTTCCGGTGCGGCCTGCTTTAGCAGCACCGGAACGGCTCGGCTGCCTCGCCATGGCGGCCAAAAACCTGAGGCACGCTCCTGTGCCCCAGGACGTTATTGAGAGAAGGACCCTACATTGGCTCCCAAGAAGAAGGTCACCGGCCTCATCAAGCTGCAGATCCAGGCAGGTGCCGCTAACCCGGCTCCGCCGATCGGTCCTGCGCTTGGCCAGCACGGTGTCAACATCATGGAATTCTGCAAGGCGTACAACGCTGCAACGGAAGCCCAGCGCGGAAACGTCATCCCCGTGGAAATCACGGTCTACGAGGACCGCTCCTTCACCTTCATCACCAAGACCCCGCCGGCTGCAGAGCTCATCAAGAAGGCTGCAGGCGTCGCCAAGGGTTCAGCAACGCCGCACACCGTCAAGGTTGCCAAGCTGACCCAGGCCCAGGTCAACGAGATCGCCTCCACCAAGATGGAAGACCTCAACGCCACCAGCCTCGAGGGCGCAGCGAAAATCATCGCCGGCACCGCCCGCTCCATGGGTATCACCGTCGAGGGTTAATGCCCTCGCTGCCGGACGCCGGACTCGGGAAACCGATGACGACGACGGGCGGCACCGCCGGGAAACCGGCACCACTGCCGTATAAGCGGCACAAACCGACAATGTTGGGAACCGGGCACGGATAACGAGCCCGCTCACCGACTGTGGCAGGGCCCAGCGCGGTCCGCAGACCACAACTGCACAAGGAGAAACAAGCAGCATGGCAAAGCGCAGCAAAGCATATGAGGCAGCAGCCGCCAAGATCGACGCGGAGAAGTTCTACGCGCCGTTCGAGGCCGTAACCCTCGCCAAGGACACCAACCCGTCCAAGTTCGACGCCACCGTTGAGGTTGCATTCCGCCTCGGCGTCGATCCCCGCAAGGCTGACCAGATGGTCCGCGGCACCGTCAACCTGCCCCACGGCACCGGTAAGACTGCCCGCGTCCTGGTTTTCGCCACGGGTGACAAGGCTGAAGCAGCAATCGCTGCCGGCGCCGACTTCGTTGGTTCCGACGACCTGATCGAAAAGATCGCAGCCGGCTGGACCGACTTCGACGCTGCCGTCGCCACCCCTGACCTCATGGGCAAGGTTGGCCGCCTCGGTAAGGTCCTCGGCCCGCGTAACCTGATGCCGAACCCGAAGACGGGCACCGTGACCCCCGACGTCACCAAGGCCGTCAACGACATCAAGGGTGGAAAGATCGACTTCCGCGTCGACAAGCACTCCAACCTGCACTTCATCATCGGCAAGGTGTCCTTCGACGCCATCAAGCTGGCTGAAAACTACGCAGCAGCACTGGAAGAGGTGCTTCGCCTGAAGCCGTCCGCTTCCAAGGGCCGCTACATCCAGAAGGCCACGGTTGCCACCACGTTCGGTCCCGGCATCTCCGTTGACCCCAACGTCACCAAGGTTCTGACCGAGGCCTAAACCCTCGTTCGAAGCCCCGCAGCGGATCCTTCCGCTGCAAACCCAAACCGCCCGGCACATGCCGGGCGGTTTGGGTTTAAGCCCGGGAACATAACGCACACGGTGCATCCTTGCCTAAGCTGTAGAAGTGGCCGAACCGGAGGTGCAACCGTCCCCTGAAAAGACCGCCGCGCTGGTGATAAGCGCAGTGGCGGTCCTGAAGAGTGGCAGCGAAACCGGCGCGCGCCAGATTACCGGGGAATTCAAGGAGTGCCACGCCCTGCGGGTGGAGCACGAGCTCGCCGTTTGGGGCAACCTGGACCGCTGCGACACGCTGCAGGAAGCCGCGGAGTATTGGCAGGGCAATGCCTATGAAGAACGGCAACTTTACCTGGCCAAGGTCGGCGGCGCCACCGTGGGCATGTGCTCGGTGACCCTCCCTTTGCGCGAGAACACCCATACCGCAGGAATAGATGTCCTGATCACGCCTGCCCACCGGCGGCAGGGCTTTGGCAGGGCGCTGCTTAAGCATGCAGAAGCAGTCGCCCGCAAACGCGGGCGCACATCCCTTGACGCCTACCACGAAGTGCCGCTGGGGACCGCCGGGGAAGCCGCACTCCTCCCCGCAAAATCCGGGGCCGGCGGCCTGCCGCTTGATGAGCCCGCCGTGGCCTTTGCTGTTGCCGCCGGCTATGAGCTGGAACAGGTGGAACGGTCCAGCCGCCTCGCCCTCCCCGTTCCGCCGGAATTGCTGAAGCGGCTTGAAGACGAGGCCTCCGCCCGGGCAGCGGACTACACCATCACCGGCTGGGACGACAGCTGCCCGGAGGACCTGGTGCAGGCCTATGCCGGCCTCAAAGCCACGATGACCACCGAGGTACCCATCGCCGGAATGAACTGGGATGGTGAAGACTGGGACGCCGCCAGGGTCCGGGAAGAGGAAAACCGGCTGATCCGGAGCGGTGTCCAGTCAGCTGTGACGGCCGCCCGCCACCGGGCCTCAGGGCAACTTGTGGCCTACACGGTGCTGAACTGGCGTGCCGGCGTGCCGGACTCCATGGTGCAGCAGGACACGTTGGTCATCCCGGAACACCGCGGACATCGCCTGGGCATGCTGATTAAAGTGGCAAACGTGAAGCGCGCCCATGAAAAGTGGCCGTCCGCGCGGTCGGTGTTGACGTGGAATGCCAACGAAAACCAACATATGCTGGCCATAAATATTGCACTTGGATTCAAGCCCGCAGGTTATGAAGGCGAGTGGCAGAAACGGCTGGGATGATGCGCCTATGGCTAAAGACGACGTGAAGATCGAGCAGCTTTGGATTCCCGACTCACTGGACGCGCCGGACGCAGCTGATTTCCTCGCGGCCGTCGAAGTGGGCCGGAAGGTCCGGATGCAGACCTGGGGGAGTGACGACCTCGCCTACGGCCCCCTGGAGAAGCTGCTCGAATTCCAGGACCCGTACGAGCGTCAGCTCATTCTCGTCGCCAAGGTGGACGGTGAGATCGTGGGGACCGTGGACATCGCCCTTCCCCTCACGGACAACCTCGACCTGGCGGAATTCACCCTCGACATCCTGCCCGAGTTCCAGCGCCAGGGCGTCGGCCGCCGCCTCCTCCAGGCCGCGGAGCAGTTCGCCCGCGGCGAAGGCCGCACCATGATCCTGGTGGACACGAACCACCCCGGGGCCTCCCTGCATGAGTTTGAACGCGCCCAGCTGGTTCCCGGTACGGGGCAGGGCTTTGTGCCGTTGGAAAGCCGTGAAGTCGAATTCGCGCAGAAGACGGGCTACACGCTCCAGCACATCGAGCAGTTCAGCGCCTGCGCGCTGCCCCTGGACACAAAGCTGGTTGCCGACCTGCAGGCGGAGGCGGATGCGGCCAACAACGGACGGTACCGCCTGCACCACTGGACCGACCGCTGCCCTGACGGCTGGCTGGAAGCCGTGGCCGCCCTTGAAAACCAGGCGGGCGCCGACGTCGATCCCTCCTTGGAGCCGCCAGTAGAGCAGGACATGATGCTCGACGGCGCCATCCTCCGGGAAGCCGAGGAAGTTGCCATTTCGCAGGGCAGGCGGACGGTTGTCACCGCCGTCGAGCACCTCGCCACGGGGACCCTCGTAGGCCTGACCACCATCACGGTGCTGGCGCACCGCGCGGACGTTGTCTTCCAGGACGACACGCTGGTGCTGCAGGAGCACCGCGGGAACAAGCTGGGGCTGCTGATCAAGGTGGCCAACATGGAACGGCTCACCGAGCAGTTCCCCGATGCCCGGATCATCTACACCTGGAACGCCCCGGAGAACCGGTACCTCCTCACCGTCAACAAACAGCTGGGTTTCCAGACAGCGGGCGTGACGGGAATCTGGCAAAAGGAGCTCCCGCACCTGCACACCAGCACCAGCTGAAGGCCCCGATTTGGTGCAGTGGTGGCTCTCCCGTAGACTTGAAGGACCAAAGACCGTCGGTTGTTGGAAATCCACTTTCTCGAACATGGCTCAACTCTGCAGTTGTGCGCGGGAGAAGCAGTGGCTTTCTGGACGAAGGACCCTCAACGTAGGGCGGCCGGCGCAGGTGAACGAAGCAAACGCTCCACGGATTTTCCGTGTTGAGCCAAGCCCCGTGCATCTGCGCGGGGCGTTTTTAGTTATAGCTCACTTGAGCGGGGACCGTCGCATACCGGCACTATCCCCGGAAGGAGGGTTATGGCAACGCCTGCAAAGGTTTCAGCAGTAGCTGAGATCACTAACGATTTCAAGGAATCGAACGCCGCTGTCCTGACCGAATACCGTGGGCTCACAGTTGCACAGATCAAGCAGCTGCGTGTTTCTCTCGGCCAGGACACCAAGTTCTCGGTCGTCAAGAACACCCTGACTGCCATTGCAGCCAAGGAAGCCGGCGTCGAAGCATTCGACGGCCAGCTTGCCGGCCCCACTGCAATCGCGTTCATCAAGGGTGACGCAGTTGCCGCTGCCAAGAGCCTGACGGATTTCGCCAAGACCAACAAGCAGCTGGTCATCAAGACCGGTTACTTCGAGGGCAAGGCATTGAACGCCAGCGAGGTTGCCGCACTGGCAGCCCTCGAGTCCCGTGAGCTGCAGCTCGCCAAGGTTGCTGGTGTCCTCAAGGCACCCGCTGCCGCCGCTGCACGCATCATCGACGCACTGCGCCTCAAGCTTGAAGAAGAGAACGGTGCACCGGCAGCTGCCGAAGCGCCCGCCGCTGAAGAAGCTCCCGCCGCCGAAGCAGAAGCTCCCGCAGCTGACGCTCCCGCGGCTGAAGAGAACTAGTTCTCTTTACCCCACCAGACTCCGGTGTGACGCGTGGCTCCGTGCCGCTGAACACCACAACAGGAAGGACGCCTACCATGGCGAAGCTCAGCAACGAAGAGCTCATTGAAGCTTTCAAGGAACTGACCATCATCGAGCTCTCCGAGTTCGTCAAGCTCTTCGAAGAGACCTTCGAAGTTACCGCTGCTGCTGTAGCTGTTGCTGGCCCCGCCGGCGCTGCTGCTGAAGAGGTTGAAGAGAAGACCGACTTCGATGTCGTCCTCGAATCTGCCGGCGAAAAGAAGATCGCAGTGATCAAGGAAGTTCGCGCCATCACCTCCCTCGGCCTCAAGGAAGCCAAGGACCTGGTTGACAGCGCACCCAAGGCTGTTCTCGAAGGCGCCACCAAGGAAGCTGCCGAGAAGGCCAAGGAGCAGCTCGAGGCTGCAGGCGCCACCGTTACCCTCAAGTAACAACGCCTTTTCCTTTCGAAAAGCCCCGTCCACGTTTGTGGGCGGGGCTTTTTGCGTCCCAATGCAAGTAGTGCCCAGCGCGTTTCCGGGGGTCGGAACGGCGGGTGGCGAAACCTGGTTGGAGCGTCAGGCGGGGTCGCTGATGTCCGCGACGACAGCGCGCAGCGCACCTGTGAGGGCGTCTGCGTCCACGAAGGCGCTGTAGCCGTGCGCGCCGGCTCCCATCGAGATCCTCCGCCCCGTGATGGTGGCGTCCGCGTATACCGGCCACGCGTTGGTGCTGCCCAGCGGGGTGATGGTGCCGCGTTCGTAGCCTGTTGCATCCAGCGCCACTTCCGCCGCCGGCAGGGAGAGCTTGTTGACGCCCACGAGGTTCCGGAGCTTCGGCCAGGAGATCTGGCGGTCACCGGGGATCAGGGCGAACAGGAACGAGCCGTCCTTGTGCTTGACCACCAAGGACTTCACGATGTCCGCGGGCGTGATGCCCAGGATGCCCGCCGCCTCCGCCAGGCTTTTAGCCTGCGGCCTTTCCACCACGTCCACCTGAAGCCCGCGGGCGGCGGCGTCGGCAAGGAACCTCTCCCTGCCGGCGCCGCCAGGGGCAACGATGGAGGCGTCGTCCGCCATCAGTCGCGGTACAGCAGGAGCGCTTCGCCCTGCCCGCCGCCGCCGCACAGGGACACCGCGGCTTTGCCCGTACCGCGCCGCTTGAGCTCGTGTGCAGCGTGGGTGGCCAGCCGGGCCCCGGATGCGCCGATCGGGTGTCCCAAAGCGATGGCGCCGCCGTGGATGTTGCACTTCTCGAGGGGGTAGTCCAGGTCCTGCAGGGACTGCACAGCGACGGATCCGAACGCTTCGTTGATCTCGATGAAGTCCAGGTCCGCGGTAGTCCAGCCGGCCCGGCCAAGGGCGTTCATGATGGCATTGGACGGCTGCGAGTGCAGGGAATTGTCCGGCCCGGCCACTTGCCCCGGCTTGCCCACCACTGCCAGGTACTCCAGCCCGTTTTCCTCGGCAAAGGCGCGGGAGGCAAGGACCAGGGCAGCGGCGCCGTCGGACAGGGGAGAGGAGTTGCCGGCCGTGATGGTGCCGTCAGTAACGAAGGCGGCGCGCAGCCCGGCCAGGGACTCAACGGAGGCGTTGGGACGCACCCCCTCGTCAGTGGACACTACGAGCGGATCTCCCTTGCGCTGCTTCACGCTGAGGGGCACGATCTCGTCGTCGAATGTTCCGTTTTTGGCTGCCAGCGCCGCGCGCTGGTGCGACTGGGCGGCCACGTTGTCCTGCGACGTCCTGTCGATGCCCAGGGCAAGGTTCCGGGTTTCGGTGGACAGGCCCATCGACTGGCCGTCAAAGGCGTCGGTGAGCCCATCGTGTGCAGCTGCGTCCAACGCCTGGATGGAACCGTAGGTCCACCCCTGCCGGGACCCTGGAAGCAGGTGCGGTGCCCGGGTCATGGACTCCTGTCCGCCGGCCACCACCACGGATACCTCCCCGCCGCGGATCATCCGCGCGGCGTCTATCACCGCAGTCAATCCTGAGAGGCAAACCTTGTTTACGGTCACAGCAGGGACATTCCACCCGATGCCGGCGGCGATGGAACTCTGCCGTGCCGGGTTCTGCCCCGCCCCTGCCTGAAGGACCTGTCCCATGATGACCGCCTCCACCTGGCCGGCGTCCACGCCGCTGGCCGCCAGTGCTGCCCTGATGGCGTGGGCGCCGAGGTCCACGGCCGTAAAGCTTGCCAGCTGGCCGTTGATCCGGCCCGTCGGCGTACGAACTGCTGCGAGGATGACAACGTCAGTGTTGTCTGCGGAGTTGCCCATGTTTATCTCTCCCAATTTGATCCGCTGTAGGCCACCAAGGCTATCGTGACGCGGCTCACCTAACTATCCCAACGTCCGCGCCGCCAGGTGCATTCCGGGCGGGGCGGGGATTCCGTGGGCGGCGCCGGGGTGAGTCAGTGAAACCGGTGCTTGCAATCGCGCCGGATGTGGGGTAGACATGTAGGTTATTTTGCCGTATCGTAGATATTTGCGTCTTCCCTGTTTACCTTCAGCCTTCATATAGCGGTGGGCTTTCGCCTGGCAGCTGGCAATCAACGTGCCGTCAACAACGTCACAGCATGGTCAGCACCGGCCCCGGGTCATATAGCGGAACCGGATGGTAGCACTGCGGAGTCATTCTGCAGGGTGCACAGCGGGGGAGATCTGAAAACGCCTGAAGGTCTGTGGAAGGATCCCTCTTGGTCGCCTCGAGCACCTCTAATAACGAAACCGCTAACACCGCCGACAGCACTGATGGTGCCACTCGCCGGCTCTCATTCGCAAAGATTCACGAACCTCTTGACGTTCCGAATCTGCTTGCCCTCCAGACTGACAGCTTCGACTGGCTGGTTGGAAACGAACGCTGGCAGGCGCGCGTAGCGAAGGCTGTCGAAGAAAACGATCTTAGCGTCGCCACCACGTCCGGACTCTCGGACATCTTCGAAGAGATCTCCCCGATTGAGGACTTCCAGGGCACCATGTCCCTGAGCTTCTCCGATCCGGAGTTCGCTGACCCCAAATACACCATGGCCGAGTGCAAGGACCGGGACGCAACGTACTCGGCACCGCTGTACGTCAAGGCCGAGTTCATGAACAACAACACGGGCGAAATCAAGCAGCAGACCGTGTTCATGGGCGACTTCCCGCTGATGACCGAGAAGGGCACCTTCGTGGTCAACGGCACCGAGCGTGTCGTCGTCTCCCAGCTGGTCCGTTCCCCGGGCGCCTACTTCGAGCGTGCCGCCGACAAGACCAGCGACAAGGACATCTTCACCGCGAAGATCATCCCGTCCCGCGGCGCCTGGTTCGAGCTCGAAATCGACAAGCGCGACCAGGTGGGCGTTCGCCTCGACCGCAAGCGCAAGCAGTCCGTCACTGTCCTGCTGAAGGCCCTCGGCTGGACCGAAGGCCAGATCCTCGAAGAGTTCGGCCAGTACGACTCCATGCGGGCAACCCTGGAGAAGGACGCCACCGAAACCCGCGAAGACGCGTTGCTGGACATCTACCGGAAGCTGCGCCCGGGCGAGCCGCCCACCGTCGAGGCTGCCCAGTCCCTGCTGGACAACCTGTACTTCAACTCCAAGCGCTACGATCTGGCCAAGGTTGGCCGCTACAAGATCAACCGCAAGCTTGGCATCGACCGCTCCCTTGGCGACAAGGAAGCTTCGGTCCTGCATGTTGACGACATCGTTGCCATGATCAAGTTCCTCGTTGCGCTGCACGCCGGCGAGAAGACCATCAAGGGCACCCGCGACGGCCAGGAAGTGGACCTGCGCGTCGAAATCGACGACATCGACCACTTCGGCAACCGCCGCATCCGCGCCGTCGGCGAGCTCATCGAGAACCAGGTCCGCACCGGCCTGTCCCGCATGGAGCGCGTTGTCCGCGAGCGTATGACCACCCAGGACGTCGAGGCCATCACGCCGCAGACCCTGATCAACATCCGCCCCGTGGTCGCAGCGATCAAGGAGTTCTTTGGAACTTCCCAGCTGTCCCAGTTCATGGACCAGAACAACCCTCTCTCGGGCCTGACCCACAAGCGCCGCCTGTCGGCCCTTGGCCCCGGTGGTCTGTCCCGTGACCGCGCCGGCATGGAAGTCCGTGACGTGCACCCGTCCCACTACGGACGCATGTGCCCCATCGAAACCCCTGAAGGCCCGAACATTGGTCTGATCGGTTCGCTGGCATCCTATGGACGCATCAACCCGTTCGGCTTCATCGAGACGCCGTACCGCCTGGTCAAGAACGGCGTCGTTTCCGACGACGTCCAGTACCTGACGGCCGACGACGAGGCTGAGGTGCTGATCGCCCAGGCCAACGCGCCGCTGGACGAGAACAAGAAGTTCGCCGAAGACACCGTCCTGGTCCGTGCCCGTGGTGGTGGAGGCGAGCCTGTCCTGGTTCCCGCCGAGGACGTCGAGTTCATGGACGTCTCCCCGCGCCAGATGGTGTCCGTGGCTACCGCCCTGATCCCGTTCCTCGAGCATGACGATGCAAACCGCGCACTCATGGGTGCCAACATGCAGCGCCAGGCTGTGCCGCTGGTCCGTTCCGAGGCTCCGTTCGTGGGCACCGGCATGGAGCGCGCCGCAGCTGTCGACGCCGGCGATGTCACCATCGCGAAGAAGGCCGGTGTGGTCACCGAGGTTTCCGCTGAGCTGGTCATCATGCTCAATGATGACGGCACGGAAACCAACTACCGCATCAACAAATTCGCCCGCTCCAACCAGGGCAACTGCTACAACAACCGGGTCCTGGTGAACGAAGGCCAGCGCCTGGAAGTTGGCGGCATCATCGCCGACGGCCCGGCAACGGACCAGGGCGAGCTCGCCCTGGGCAAGAACCTGCTCGTGGCATTCATGTCATGGGAAGGCCACAACTTCGAGGACGCCATCATCCTCTCGCAGCGCATTGTTGCCGAGGACGTTCTTTCCTCCATCCACATCGAGGAGCACGAGATCGATGCCCGCGACACCAAGCTTGGTGCCGAGGAAATCACCCGTGACATCCCCAACGTGTCCGAGGAAGTCCTGGCGGGCCTGGACGAGCGCGGCATCATCCACATCGGTGCCGAGGTTGAAGCCGGCGACATCCTGGTTGGAAAGGTCACCCCGAAGGGTGAAACCGAGCTGACCCCGGAAGAGCGCCTGCTGCGCGCCATCTTCGGTGAGAAATCCCGCGAAGTCCGTGACACCTCCCTGAAGGTGCCCCACGGCGAGTCCGGCACTGTCATCGGCGTGCGCGTCTTCGACCGCGACAACGACGACGAGCTGCCCCCGGGCGTGAACCAGCTGGTCCGCGTTTACGTGGCCGCAAAGCGCAAGATCACCGACGGCGACAAGCTCGCCGGCCGCCACGGCAACAAGGGCGTTATCTCCAAGATCCTCCCGATCGAGGACATGCCCTTCCTTGCCGACGGCACCCCTGTTGATATCGTCCTGAACCCGCTGGGTGTCCCGGGCCGTATGAACGTGGGCCAGGTGCTCGAAACTCACCTCGGCTGGGTCGCCAAGACCGGCTGGAAGATCGAAGGCGAGCCCGAGTGGGTCAAGCAGTTGCCGAACCTGCCGCGCGAGAGTGGCCAGACCACTGTTGCAACGCCGGTGTTCGACGGCGCCCGTGAAGAGGAAATCACGGGCCTGCTGGATTCCACCAACGTGACCCGCGACGGCCAGCGCCTGATCGACTCCTCCGGCAAGACCCGTCTGTTCGACGGCCGCTCCGGCGAGCCGTTCCCGGATCCGATCTCGGTCGGCTACATGTACATCCTGAAGCTCCACCACCTGGTGGACGACAAGATCCACGCGCGCTCCACCGGCCCGTACTCCATGATCACGCAGCAGCCGCTGGGTGGTAAGGCACAGTTCGGTGGCCAGCGCTTCGGTGAAATGGAAGTGTGGGCGCTCGAAGCTTACGGCGCCGCCTACACGCTCCAGGAGCTCCTCACGATCAAGTCTGACGACATCCATGGTCGCGTGAAGGTCTACGAAGCCATCGTCAAGGGCGAGAACATCCCCGAGCCGGGCGTTCCCGAGTCCTTCAAGGTCTTGATCAAGGAAATGCAGTCGCTGTGCCTGAACGTGGAAGTCCTCTCCACGGACGGAACCACAATTGAAATGCGTGACTCTGATGACGCAGTCTTCACCGCTGCGGAAGAACTGGGCATCGATCTGTCTCGTGCAGAGCCCAGTTCGGTAGAAGAGGTTTAGCAGGGGACTTGCGGCGGCGGGTTCGCACCCGTCGTCGCAAGTCACCTCCCTCTTCCCGTAACCCAAGACTTCAGAATTTAGAGAACAAGAGAGAACAGGGACCATATGTCCAGCGAATCCTCCTTCGGCCTCATGCAAATCGGCCTCGCAACCGCGGAAGACATCCGCGGCTGGTCTTACGGCGAGGTTAAGAAGCCGGAAACCATCAACTACCGCACCCTCAAGCCCGAGAAGGACGGACTCTTCTGCGAGAAGATCTTCGGCCCGTCCCGGGACTGGGAGTGCTACTGCGGCAAGTACAAGCGCGTGCGCTTCAAGGGCATTATCTGTGAGCGTTGTGGCGTTGAAGTCACCCGTGCCAAGGTCCGCCGTGAACGCATGGGCCACATCGAACTGGCCGCGCCGGTCACGCACATCTGGTACTTCAAGGGTGTTCCCTCCCGTTTGGGCTACCTTCTTGACCTGGCACCGAAGGACCTCGAGAAGGTCATTTACTTCGCTGCCTACATGATCACCAGCGTCGACGAAGCTGCCCGCCACGAGGAACTGCCCAACCTGCAGGTTGAGCACGACATCGAGAAGAAGCAGCTCATCGACAACCGCGACTCCGACATCGCGGCGATCGCCCGTGACCTCGAAGGCGAAATTGCCCGCCTCGAGGGTGAAGGCGCGAAGGCTGCGGACAAGAAGAAGGCACGCGACTCCGCCGACCGCCAGATGGCCAACGTGCGCAAGCGCGCTGACGCCGACATCGAGCGCCTCGAGCAGGTCTGGGACCGTTTTAAGAACCTCAAGGTCGCAGACCTCGAGGGTGACGAAGGCCTGTACCGCGAGCTGCGCGACCGCTACGGCATGTACTTCGAAGGCTCCATGGGTGCCGAAGCCATCAAGAAGCGTCTTGAAAGCTTCGACATGCAGGCCGAGTCGGACCTGCTGCGCGACATCATCGCCAACGGCAAGGGCCAGCGCAAGACCCGTGCCCTCAAGCGCCTGAAGGTGGTCAACGCGTTCCTGACCACCAACAACAGCCCGCTTGGCATGGTCCTCGACGCCGTCCCGGTGATCCCGCCGGAACTGCGCCCCATGGTCCAGCTGGATGGTGGCCGCTTCGCGACCTCCGACCTCAACGACCTGTACCGCCGCGTGATCAACCGCAACAACCGCCTCAAGCGGCTGCTTGACCTGGGTGCTCCGGAGATCATCGTCAACAACGAGAAGCGCATGCTTCAGGAAGCTGTTGACAGCCTCTTCGACAACGGCCGCCGCGGCCGTCCGGTCACCGGACCGGGCAACCGTCCGCTGAAGTCCCTGAGCGACATGCTCAAGGGCAAGCAGGGCCGTTTCCGCCAGAACCTCCTCGGCAAGCGCGTCGACTACTCCGGCCGTTCGGTCATCGTCGTCGGCCCGCAGCTGAAGCTGCACCAGTGCGGCCTGCCCAAGCAGATGGCCCTGGAGCTCTTCAAGCCGTTCGTGATGAAGCGCCTGGTTGACCTCAACCACGCCCAGAACATCAAGTCGGCCAAGCGCATGGTGGAACGCTACCGTCCGCAGGTTTGGGACGTGCTGGAAGAGATCATCACCGAACACCCGGTGCTGCTCAACCGTGCACCCACCCTGCACCGCCTCGGCATCCAGGCATTCGAGCCCCAGCTTGTTGAAGGCAAGGCAATCCAGCTCCACCCGCTGGTTTGTGGCGCCTTCAACGCGGACTTCGACGGCGACCAGATGGCAGTCCACCTGCCGCTGAGCCCCGAGGCCCAGGCTGAAGCCCGCATCCTGATGCTGTCCTCCAACAACATCCTGAAGCCCTCCGACGGACGCCCGGTCACCCTGCCTTCGCAGGATATGATCATCGGCCTCTACCACCTGACCACCAAGCGTGCCGGTTCAGCTGGCGAAGGCCGCGTCTTCGGGTCGGTTGCGGAAGCCATCATGGCGTTCGACGCCCGCGAGCTGCACCTGAACTCGCAGGTCAAGATCCGCCTGGAGGGCTTCGTGCCCTACGCCGGCTGGGAAGCCCCGGAAGGCTGGGAGCAGGGTCAGCCCGCACTCGTCCAGACCTCCCTGGGCCAGGTTCTCTTCAACGAGACCCTGCCCGAGGACTACCCCTGGGTTGAGGCTGTTGCCGACAAGGGCGAGCTGTCCCGCATCGTCAACGACCTCGCCGAGCGTTACCCGAAGGTTGTCACCGCAGCAACGCTGGACAACCTGAAGGATGCCGGTTTCTACTGGGCCACCCGTTCAGGCGTTACCGTCGCCATCTCCGACATCGAGGTTCCGGCCGCGAAGCCGCAGATCCTCGCCGGTTACGAGGAGCGGGCTGCCAAGATCCAGGGCCAGTACGACAAGGGCCTGATCGACGACGACGAGCGTCGCCAGGAACTGATCGAGATCTGGAACAAGGCAACCAACGAGATCGCCCAGGCAATGCGCGACAGCCTGTCGCCGATGAACACCATCAACCGCATGGTGTCCTCCGGTGCGCGTGGTAACTGGATGCAGGTCCGCCAGATCGCGGGTATCCGTGGCCTGGTGGCCAACCCGAAGGGTGAAATTATTCCCCGTCCCATCAAGTCCTCCTACCGCGAGGGCCTGTCGGTTCTGGAATACTTCATCGCCACGCACGGCGCCCGTAAGGGTCTGGCTGACACCGCCCTGCGTACCGCCAACTCGGGTTACCTGACCCGCCGCCTGGTGGACGTCTCGCAGGACGTCATCGTCCGCGAAGAGGACTGCGGCACCGAGCGCGGCCTGGTCACGCCCATCGCCGTCGCCGACTCCAACGGTGAACTGGTGCTGGACGAGAACGTCGAGAACAGCGCCTACGCACGTACGCTGGCTGTCGACGTCGTGGACTCCGAGGGCAACGTCCTCGCAGCCGCCGGCACCGACTGCGGTGACGTTGTCATTGCCGAGCTGTTCGCAGCAGGCATCACCGAGGTCAAGGTCCGCTCCGTACTCACCTGTGAGTCCAGCGTCGGCACTTGCGCCCTGTGCTACGGCCGCTCGCTGGCCACCGGCAAGACCGTGGACATCGGCGAGGCCGTGGGCATCATCGCCGCGCAGTCCATCGGTGAGCCCGGTACCCAGCTGACCATGCGTACGTTCCACACCGGTGGTGCAGTTTCCGCCAGCGGCGGCGACGACATCACCCAGGGTCTGCCCCGTATCCAGGAGCTTTTCGAAGCCCGTACTCCGAAGGGTGTTGCACCGATTGCAGAAGCAGCCGGCCGCATCACCATCGAAGAGTCCGAGCGCCAGATGCGCCTGGTCATCACTCCCGATGACGGAACCGAAGAGATCGCCTACCCGGTCCTGCGCCGTTCACGCCTGCTGATCGAAGATGGCGACCACGTCACCGTCGGCCAGAAGCTGATCAACGGACCGGTGGATCCCAAGCAGGTCCTGCGCATCATGGGTCCGCGTGCGGCACAGAAGTTCCTGGTGGACGAGGTCCAGGGCGTGTACCGCAGCCAGGGCATCGGTATCCACGACAAGCACGTCGAGGTTATCGTCCGCCAGATGCTGCGCCGCGTCACGGTCATCGAGTCCGGCGAATCGGACCTGCTGCCCGGCGAGCTCGCCGAGCGCAGCCGCTTCGAGGACGCCAACCGCCGTGTTGTCTCCGAGGGCAAGGCGCCGGCATCCGGACGTCCTGAGCTCATGGGCATCACCAAGGCGTCCCTGGCCACCGAGTCCTGGCTGTCCGCAGCTTCCTTCCAGGAGACCACCCGCGTCCTGACGCAGGCGGCCATGGAAGGCAAGAGCGATCCGCTGCTCGGCCTCAAGGAGAACGTCATCATCGGTAAGCTGATCCCGGCCGGCACGGGCCTCCCGCGCTACACCGAGGTCACCGTGGAGCCCACTGAAGAAGCAAAGGCCAACCTGTTCACCGGCCCCAGCGCATTCAGTGACTTCTCGTACGACACCCTGGGCGGCGACGGAGCTCCTGAGTTCCACGCCATCCCGCTGGATGACTACGACCTGGGCAACGACTTCCGCTAAAGGCAGTCAGCGTTCCTGAAAGGCCCCGCCTCAACCTGCTCTAGGCAGGGGGAGGCGGGGCCTTTCGTATACACCCGATTAAGGCTCAGGATCAAGCCGTGCTAGAATTTTGGTAATTGTTCTGTGTGGCAGTGGATGAAGGCCGCCGCAGCATCATTTTGGTTTTGTTCTCATGATGCTGGGTGTGAGCTTGTTTCCGGGTTGCGGGCTAGGTGCGCAACGAATGCCACTCTTTTGCACGCCTCGGCACGATTCGAGACACCAAGGCTGCAGGGACAACGCCAAAACCGACGCAGTGACGGCTGACGCCTGAATGTTCCGGTCGAGATCAAACCAACGGAGAACACGAGAGTGCCTACGATTAACCAGCTGGTCCGCAAGGGCCGCACGCCTAAGGTCTCCAAGACCAAGGCCCCCGCGCTTAAGGGCAGCCCGATGCGCCGCGGTGTTTGCACCCGCGTTTACACCACCACCCCGAAGAAGCCGAACTCGGCTCTGCGCAAGGTGGCACGTGTGCGCCTCAACGGCGGTGTCGAAGTAACGGCCTACATCCCCGGTGTGGGACACAACCTGCAGGAGCACTCCATTGTGCTCGTTCGCGGCGGTCGCGTGAAGGACCTCCCGGGTGTCCGTTACAAGATTGTCCGCGGCGCCCTCGATACCCAGGGTGTCAAGAACCGTAAGCAGGCCCGCAGCCGCTACGGCGCAAAGATGGAGAAGAAGTAATATGCCTCGCAAGGGTCCGGCCCCCAAGCGGCCGCTCGTACTAGATCCCGTTTACGGCTCCCCGCTGGTCACCCAGCTCATCAACAAGGTGCTCGTTGACGGCAAGAAGTCCACGGCAGAGCGCATCGTCTACGGTGCCCTCGAAGGCGCACGCGCCAAGTCCGGCGGCGACCCCGTAGCAGCCCTCAAGAAGGCCATGGACAACGTCAAGCCTTCCCTCGAGGTCCGCTCACGCCGCGTCGGCGGCGCCACCTACCAGGTTCCGGTTGAGGTCAAGCCGGGCCGCTCCACCGCACTCGCCCTGCGCTGGCTGGTTGGCTACTCCAAGGCCCGCCGCGAAAAGACGATGACCGAGCGCCTCCAGAACGAAATCCTGGATGCCTCAAACGGTCTCGGTGCCGCTGTGAAGCGTCGCGAAGACACCCACAAGATGGCCGAGTCCAACAAGGCCTTCGCACACTACCGCTGGTAATACTTCCCGTACGCCGCCGGCCCTTCCAGGCCGGCGGCGAACGTGTAGTCCATCCGAAAGGGAGACACCGTGGCACAGGACGTGCTTACCGACCTTAGTAAGGTCCGCAACATCGGCATCATGGCCCACATTGATGCCGGCAAGACCACCACCACCGAGCGCATCCTGTTCTACACGGGTGTGAACCACAAGATCGGCGAAACGCACGACGGCGCTTCGACCACTGACTGGATGGAACAGGAAAAGGAACGCGGCATCACCATCACGTCTGCCGCCGTGACCTGCTTCTGGGAGAACAACCAGATCAACATCATCGACACCCCCGGCCACGTTGACTTCACCGTTGAGGTTGAGCGCTCCCTGCGCGTCCTCGACGGTGCCGTCGCCGTCTTCGATGGCAAGGAAGGCGTTGAGCCGCAGTCTGAAACCGTTTGGCGCCAGGCTGACAAGTACAACGTTCCGCGCATCTGCTTCGTCAACAAGATGGACAAGCTCGGTGCCGACTTCTACTTCACCGTAGACACCATCATCAGCCGCCTCGGCGCCAAGCCGCTCGTTATGCAGCTGCCCATCGGTGCCGAGAACGACTTCATCGGCGTCGTGGACCTGCTCTACATGCGCGCACTGGTGTGGCCCGGCGATGCCAAGGGTGACGTGACCATGGGTGCCAAGTACGAGATCCGCGAGATCCCGGCTGACCTCCAGGAAAAGGCCGAAGAGTACCGCGCAAACCTCGTTGAGACGGTTGCAGAGTCCTCCGAGGAACTCATGGAGAAGTACCTCGAGGGTGAAGAAATCTCGATCGACGAGCTCAAGGCCGGCATCCGCAAGATGACGATCAACTCCGAGCTCTACCCGATCTTCTGCGGTTCCGCCTTCAAGAACCGCGGCGTTCAGCCCATGCTCGATGCAGTCGTGGACTACCTGCCGAACCCGCTCGACGTCCCCCCGATGGTCGGCCACGATCCTCGCGACGAAGAGAAGGAACTGACCCGCAAGCCTTCCTCCGAAGAGCCGTTCTCCGCACTGGCCTTCAAGATTGCTGCGCACCCGTTCTTCGGCCAGCTCACCTTCATCCGCGTGTACTCCGGTCACGTGGAAGCAGGCGCCCAGGTGGTCAACTCCACCAAGGGCAAGAAGGAGCGCATCGGCAAGCTGTTCCAGATGCACGCCAACAAGGAAATGCCTGTTGAGGGCGCTACCGCCGGCCACATCTACGCAGCCATCGGTCTGAAGGACACCACCACGGGTGACACCCTGTGTGATTCCAGCAACCAGATCGTACTTGAGTCCATGAGCTTCCCGGAGCCCGTGATCTCGGTTGCCATCGAGCCGAACACCAAGGGTGACCAGGAGAAGCTCTCCACGGCCATCCAGAAGCTCTCCGCTGAGGACCCCACCTTCCAGGTGTCCCTCAACGAAGACACCGGTCAGACCATCATCGCCGGCATGGGCGAGCTCCACCTGGACATCCTGGTGGACCGCATGCGCCGCGAATTCAAGGTCGAGGCAAACGTGGGCAAGCCCCAGGTTGCCTACCGCGAAACCATCAAGCGCGCCGTCGAACGCCACGACTACACGCACAAGAAGCAGACCGGTGGTTCGGGTCAGTTCGCAAAGATCCAGATTGCGATCGAGCCGCTGGACACCGCCGAGGGCGAGCTGTACGAGTTCGAGAACAAGGTCACCGGTGGCCGCGTTCCCCGCGAGTACATCCCGTCTGTTGACGCTGGTATCCAGGACGCGCTGAACGACGGCGTCCTCGCCGGCTACCCGGTTGTGGGCATCAAGGCCACGCTGGTTGACGGCGCGTACCACGATGTTGACTCGTCTGAAATGGCGTTCAAGATCGCCGGCCGTATGGCTTTCAAGGAAGCCGCACGCAAGGCAAACCCGGTTCTGCTCGAACCGCTGATGGATGTAGAGGTCCGCACCCCTGAGGAATACATGGGTGAAGTTATCGGTGACCTCAACTCCCGCCGTGGCCAGATGCAGTCCATGGAAGATGCACAGGGCGTCAAGGTCATCCGTGCGCACGTTCCGCTGTCCGGCATGTTCGGCTACATCGGTGACCTGCGTTCGAAGACCCAGGGCCGTGCTGTGTACTCCATGACGTTCAACAGCTACGCCGAGGTCCCGAAGGCAGTTGCCGACGAGATCATCCAGAAGACCCGTGGCGAATAGTCTCCGGACTTTCGCAGCGAACAAACTCGGGTGTGCTTCCGGTTGACGGAGGCCCGCCTGGTGCAGGTGGCCGGTACGGCCGGATTCATCCGGACAAGCCGGATTCCGGCCATCTGCGCGAACAGGCTCTAGGGACTAGTATTAGTTCCTGAATCTGCAATTTCAGTAATCCAAAGCCCCCCAAGTAGACTTACCTGAGTTTCTGCCGCTACAAGAGCGGCAGAAGGGTATGTCATTTGAAAACGTTCTAGGAGGAACCTGTGGCAAAGGCAAAGTTCGAGCGGACTAAGCCGCACGTTAACATCGGCACCATTGGTCACGTTGACCACGGTAAGACGACGTTGACGGCCGCCATTTCCAAGGTGCTGTACGACAAGTACCCGACTCTCAACGAGAAGCGTGACTTCGCGTCGATCGACTCTGCTCCCGAAGAGCGTCAGCGCGGCATTACCATCAACATCTCCCACGTTGAGTACCAGACCGAGAAGCGCCACTACGCACACGTAGACGCCCCCGGTCACGCTGACTACATCAAGAACATGATCACCGGTGCTGCCCAGATGGACGGTGCAATCCTCGTGGTTGCCGCCACTGACGGCCCGATGGCTCAGACCCGCGAGCACGTTCTGCTCGCCCGCCAGGTTGGTGTTCCCTACCTGCTGGTCGCACTGAACAAGTCCGACATGGTTGACGATGAGGAACTGCTGGACCTCGTTGAAATGGAAGTTCGTGAGCTCCTCAGCTCGCAGGGCTTCGATGGCGACGAAGCACCGGTTGTCCGCGTTTCCGGCCTGAAGGCACTGGAAGGCGACCCGGAGTGGGTCAAGTCCGTTGAGGACCTGATGGCTGCTGTGGACGAGTCTGTTCCGGACCCCGTACGTGACCGTGATAAGCCGTTCCTCATGCCTATCGAGGACGTCTTTACCATCACCGGCCGTGGCACCGTTGTTACGGGCCGCGCCGAGCGTGGAACCCTCGCCATCAACTCCGAGGTCGAGATCGTCGGCATCCGCCCGGTCCAGAAGACCACGGTTACCGGTATCGAGATGTTTCACAAGCAGCTCGACGAAGCATGGGCCGGCGAGAACTGTGGCCTCCTGCTCCGCGGTCTGAAGCGCGATGACGTAGAGCGTGGCCAGGTTGTCGTCAAGCCGGGTTCCATCACCCCGCACACCGACTTCGAGGCAAACGTCTACATCCTCTCCAAGGACGAAGGCGGACGTCACAACCCGTTCTACTCCAACTACCGCCCGCAGTTCTACTTCCGTACCACGGACGTAACCGGCGTTATCACCCTGCCCGAGGGCACGGAAATGGTTATGCCTGGCGACAACACTGAGATGACCGTTGCGCTCATCCAGCCCATCGCTATGGAAGAGGGCCTCGGCTTCGCAATCCGCGAAGGCGGCCGCACCGTTGGTTCAGGACGCGTTACCAAGATCAACAAGTAATTCCAGTTGAACTGAAGAACAGCCCCGCTGCTACAGCAGCGGGGCTGTTCTTTTTGGTTAACCCCACCCTGATACTGTTGCTTGACCGAAAGGAGTTCATCATGGGATGGCTTATTTTTCTGATCATCGCGGTGGCCGTGGTGGCGGGTGTCTTCTGGGCTAAAAAGCACTTTCGCCGCGAGATTGACCGCGCCAAGCGGATCAACCGGGCAAACAAAAACCAGTAACGGCTTTCGGCGGCAGGGCTCAGCCCGCCGCGGCTTTCCTTGCCTTACTCAGGGCCTGGTACCAGTAAAAAGACTGCTTGGGCGTACGCTCCAGTGTTTCAAAGTCCACATGCACCAGGCCGAAGCGCTGTGAGTAGCCCGCCGCCCATTCAAAGTTGTCCATCAGGGTCCACACGTAGTAACCGCGCAGGTCCACGCCCGACGCCATCCCTCCGGGTGAGGTGGCGTCCAGCGCAGCCCGCAGGTGGGAAGCGATGTAGTTCACCCGTTCCTCGTCCTGGACGGGACCGGTGACACGCTCAGGTTCGGGGAAGCTCGCTCCACCTTCGGTGATGTAGACCGGCGGGAGCGCGTCACCGTACCGGTCCTGCAGTTCCTTGAGCAGGACACCCAAATGTTCAGGTGCCACGGGCCAGCCGAATCCAGTGCTGTCGTACTCTGGATAGCCCACCTCATGGAAGGGTAGCCGGGCAACTGCCTTGTGCGTATTGGCCGGTATGGGCGTCACGCCGCGGCCGATGGCAACCTTCACCGGGTAGTAGTAGTTCAGGCCGTAGAAATCGAGCGGCTGGTGGATGGTCCGCAGGTCGGCGTCGGAAAGCTTGCCAATGGAGCGCAGCCACGGCCTGGCATACAGCGGAAGGTTGGGGTAGCGGCCCAGCAGCACGGGATCAGCGTAGATGCGGTTCATCAGCAGGTCGTACATCGTTGCCACCAGCCTGTCACCAACGTTCCGGCTGGCTGGCCGGACCGGTGAGTGGAGGTTGGTAACGCCAACATCGCCCTTGACGCCGGCAGCCCGTAAAGCCTGTGCGCCCAGACCGTGGGCCAGGAGTTGGTGGTGGATGGCAGGCAGGGCATCGAACATGAGTGTCCTGCCGGGCGCGTGGACGCCCAGGGCGTACCCGTTCAGGGTCACCGACAACGGCTCGTTCAGCGTGACCCACTGCGCCACGCGGTCGCCGTAGCGTTCGCCGGCGGCGGCGGCATACTCGCCAAACCGCTCGGCTGTCTCACGGTTCATCCAGCCGCCGCGCTGTTCCAGCGGCAGAGGGGTGTCCCAGTGATAGAGGGTGGCCATGGGGGAGATGCCGGCAGCGAGCAGCTGGTCGATCAGCCGGTCATAAAAGTCCAGCCCCTCGGGATTCAGGCCTCCGCGCCCGTCCGGCTGGATGCGCGGCCAGGAGATTGAGAAGCGGTAGGAGTCCACGCCCAGTTCCTGCAGCAGGGCAACGTCCTCCGGCAGGCGGTTGTAGTGGTCGCAGGCCACAGCGGGGGAGTGCCCGTCCATAATGCTGCCGGGCTTCTCCGCGAAGGCGTCCCACCCCGAAGGACCCCTGCCCCCTTGAGTCAGGGCTCCCTCTATCTGGAAGGCTGCGGCTGCGACGCCCAGCATGAACGACGGCGGCATGCGGCTGGCCAGTTCAGTCACGGATTCGGTGCTCTCCAGCGTCATGCCCCTATCATCCAATCGGTTGTTGCCGTTGGCAATGACCCCGGAGCGGGGGAGGCAAAGGGCCGATTCGCTTCTGGCGCCGTAATCCGGCATACTAGATGAGTTGTTCAAGCGCTCTTTCGCGTCCCGATCCGGATAATGCCGGGTGTCAGGGTCCAGGTAAGAGCCCAAACATAACCCACTCCCCATGGAACTGCGGACGAGTACGCGCGGACAGCGCGACACGCCCGACCGCGGGGGTCGGTTGCGCCGGCAGGTTGAGGAACCCGGATTCATCCGGATTCAGCTTGTGCGGCGGGTGGTAGTTACGACTTCAAATGCTTCGGCAGCCGCACAACAGGTAAGTGAACAGGGCAGCCCTAATCAGGGGAAGCACAGACTGAAAGAGAGTCAGGCGACATGGCGGGACAAAAAATCCGCATCCGGCTGAAGTCATATGACCACGAGGTCATTGATGTTTCAGCACGGAAGATCGTTGAGACGGTCACGCGCGCAGGCGCAACTGTAGTTGGCCCCGTGCCGCTGCCGACGGAGAAGAACGTTTACTGCGTAATCCGCTCTCCGCACAAGTACAAGGACAGCCGCGAGCACTTCGAAATGCGCACGCACAAGCGTCTTATCGACATCATCGATCCCACGCCGAAGGCTGTTGACTCGCTCATGCGTCTCGACCTGCCGGCAGACGTGAACATCGAAATCAAGCTGTAGGGAGGTGCTGAGAGACTATGACCGCAACCCGTAACGTAAAGGGCCTGCTGGGCACGAAGCTCGGCATGACCCAGGTCTGGGACGAGAACAACAAGCTCATCCCCGTCACTGTGGTCCAGGCAGATTCAAACGTCATCACCCAGCTGCGCAACGCAGAAGCTGATGGCTACGTAGCCGTACAGATCGGCTACGGCCAGATCGATCCCCGCAAGGTCACCAAGCCGCTGGCTGGTCACTTTGAGAAGGCAGGCGTCACGCCTCGCCGCCACGTCGTCGAACTCCGTACCGCAGATGCTGCCGAGTACGAGCTGGGCCAGGAGCTCTCCGTAGAGGTCTTCGAAGCCGGCCAGAAGATCGACGTCATCGGCACCACCAAGGGTAAGGGCTTCGCCGGTGTTATGAAGCGTCACGGCTTCCACGGCGTTGGAGCTTCCCACGGTGCCCACAAGAACCACCGTAAGCCCGGTTCAATCGGTGGCGCATCCACCCCGAGCCGCGTCTTCAAAGGCATGAAAATGGCCGGCCGCATGGGCGCCGTTCGTCACACCACGCTGAACCTCACGGTCCACGCGGTTGACGTCGAGAAGTCGCTGCTCCTTATCAAGGGTGCCGTTCCCGGCGCCCGCGGCCAGGTCGTCCTCGTACGCACCGCCGTGAAGGGAGCCTAGTTCAATGGCTAACACTGTCCAGGTTGACCTGCCTGCAGAGATCTTCGACGTACAGACCAACGTGCCGCTGCTGCACCAGGTCGTCGTAGCCCAGCTCGCTGCTGCTCGCCAGGGTACCCACAAGACCAAGACCCGCGCTGAAGTTTCCGGTGCAGGACGCAAGCCGTTCAAGCAGAAGGGTACCGGCCGCGCCCGTCAGGGTTCCATCCGTGCTCCTCACATGACCGGCGGTGGCATTGTCCACGGTCCCACCCCGCGTGACTACAGCCAGCGCACCCCCAAGAAGATGATTGCTGCTGCACTGCGCGGCGCACTGTCCGACCGGGCGCGTAACGGACGCATCCACGTTGTTGCTGAACTGGTTGAGGGCACCAAGCCTTCCGCCAAGACTGCACTCGCAACCCTGCGCGGCGTTTCCGACCGCAAGAACCTGCTGGTTGTCATCGAGCGCGCCAACGACGTTGCTGCACTGTCCGTGCGCAACCTCGCCGGTGTTCACGTTCTGTACGCAGACCAGCTGAACACCTACGACGTTCTCGTGTCTGATGACGTTGTCTTCACCAAGGCTGCCTACGAAGCATTCGTTGCCGGCAAGGCAGCTAAGAACGAGGAGGATGCCAAGTGAGTGCAGCCACCATCAAGGATCCCCGCGACGTCGTGCTTGCACCCGTCGTGTCGGAAAAGAGCTACGGCCTGATCGACGAGGGCAAGTACACCTTCCTGGTGGACCCCCGGTCGAACAAGACCGAGATCAAGCTGGCCGTGGAGAAAATTTTCTCCGTCAAGGTCGAATCGATCAACACCATCAACCGTGCCGGTAAGCGCAAGCGCACCAAATTCGGATGGGGTACCCGCAAGAACACCAAGCGTGCGATTGTCACCCTCAAAGAAGGCACTATCGACATCTTCGGCGGTCCGCTCGCGTAGCGGAGACCACTTTAACGAGGAAATAAATTATGGGAATCCGTAAATACAAGCCGACTACCCCGGGCCGTCGTGGCTCGAGCGTAGCGGACTTCATTGAAATCACGCGGTCGACGCCGGAAAAGTCGTTGGTACGTCCGCTGCCCAAAAAGGGCGGCCGTAACAACACCGGTAAGATCACCACCCGTCACAAGGGTGGCGGACACAAGCGCCAGTACCGTCTTATCGACTTCCGTCGCCACGACAAGGACGGCGTCAACGCCCGCGTTGCTGAAATTGAGTACGATCCGAACCGTACGGCTCGCATCGCCCTCCTGCACTACGTTGATGGCACCAAGCGTTACATCATCGCGCCGAACAAGCTGGCCCAGGGTGACATGGTGGAAGCAGGTGCCAACGCTGACATCAAGCCTGGCAACAACCTGCCGCTGCGCAACATCCCCGTGGGTACCGTTATCCACGCAGTTGAACTGCGTCCGGGTGGCGGCGCCAAGATGGGCCGGTCCGCCGGTGCATCCATCCAGCTCGTTGCCAAGGAAGGCCGTTTCGCCCAGCTGCGTCTGCCTTCCGGTGAAATCCGCAACGTTGACGTGCGCTGCCGCGCAACCGTCGGCGAGGTGGGCAACGCCGAGCAGTCGAACATCAACTGGGGCAAGGCCGGCCGTATGCGCTGGAAGGGCGTTCGCCCGACCGTCCGTGGTGTCGCCATGAACCCGGTTGACCACCCGCACGGTGGTGGCGAGGGCAAGACGTCCGGTGGACGTAACCCCGTCAACCCGAACGGTAAGCGGGAAGGCCGCACGCGCCGCCCGAACAAAGAGAGCGACAAGCTTATTGTGCGTCGTCGTCGTACTGGCAAGAACAAGCGATAGGAGCCTGGACACATGCCACGCAGCCTGAAAAAAGGTCCTTTCGTTGACCAGCACCTCTTTGTGAAGGTAGCCAGGGAAAACGAAAAGGGCACCAAGAACGTCATCAAGACCTGGTCCCGCCGTTCGATGATCATCCCCGACATGCTCGGGCACACGATCGCCGTACACGACGGACGCAAGCACATCCCGGTGTTTGTCACTGAGTCGATGGTCGGGCACAAGCTCGGCGAATTCGCTCCCACGCGGACATTCCGCGGCCATGTCAAGGACGACCGTAAGGGCAAGCGCCGCTAGGCGCCTGCACTTACGTCAAAGACGAGAGAAGGAAAGCAATGGAAGCCAAGGCAATTGCGCGCCACATCCGCGTAACGCCTATGAAGGCCCGGCGCGTCGTCAACCTTGTTCGTGGTTTGCAAGCGAATGAGGCTCTGGCAATTCTGAAGTTTGCCCCCCAGGCAGCTTCGGAGCCGGTATTCAAGGTAGTTCAGTCGGCAATCTCCAACGCCCGGGTCCTCGCGGACCGCGACGGCGTGGCGTTTGACGAAGGCGACCTCATCATCAGCGCAGCGTTTGTTGATGAAGGCCCGACCATGAAGCGGTTCCAGCCGCGTGCCCAGGGTCGTGCATTTCAGATCAAGAAGCGCACCAGCCACATCACCGTGGTAGTCGCTACCCCGGAGAAAGAGGAGGCTCGCTAAGTGGGACAGAAAGTAAACCCGCACGGGTTCCGACTCGGCATCACCACCGATCACGTATCGCACTGGTTCGCTGACAGCACCAAGGCCGGCCAGCGGTACAAGGACTTCGTTCGCGAAGACATCCGCATCCGCCAGCTCATGTCCACGGGCATGGAGCGCGCCGGTATCGCCAAGGTTGAGATCGAGCGCACCCGTGACCGTGTCCGCGTGGACATCCACACGGCCCGCCCCGGCATCGTCATCGGCCGCCGAGGAGCAGAAGCAGACCGCATCCGCGGCGAGCTCGAAAAGCTCACCGGCAAGCAGGTTCAGCTGAACATCCTCGAGGTCAAGAACCCCGAGATGGAAGCCCAGCTTGTTGCCCAGGGCGTTGCTGAGCAGCTGACCTCACGTGTGGCTTTCCGCCGCGCGATGAAGAAGGCCATGCAGTCCGCGCAGCGTGCAGGTGCCAAGGGCATCCGTATCGCCTGCTCCGGTCGACTGGGCGGCGCTGAAATGTCCCGCTCGGAGTTCTACCGCGAAGGCCGTGTGCCCCTGCACACCCTCCGCGCGAACATCGACTACGGCTTCTACGAAGCCAAGACCACCTTCGGCCGCATCGGCGTGAAGGTCTGGATCTACAAGGGTGACGTCACCGCCAAGGAACTGGCCCAGCAGGCCGCTTCCGCCCCGTCCCGAGGCCGCTCCGGCGACCGTCCGGGCCGCCCGGGTGGCGCTGACCGTGGTGACCGCCGCCGTCGCAACGACCGTCCGGCCGCTGACGCAGCTTCAGCTGCCGAGGCTCCGGCAGCTGAAGCTGCAGCTCCGGCAGCAGCAGAAGGAGGACAGGCTTAAATGCTTATCCCACGTCGAGTCAAGCACCGTAAGCAGCACCACCCGGGTCGTTCCGGCGCTGCTACGGGTGGCACCAAGGTCACTTTCGGTGAGTACGGCATCCAGGCCCTGAGCCCGGCATACGTCACCAACCGTCAGATCGAGTCTGCCCGTATCGCGATGACCCGCCACATCAAGCGTGGCGGCAAGGTCTGGATCAACATCTACCCGGACCGTCCCCTGACCAAGAAGCCTGCCGAAACCCGCATGGGTTCCGGTAAGGGTTCACCGGAATGGTGGGTCGCAAACGTCAAGCCGGGTCGGGTTCTCTTCGAGATCTCCGGCGTCGAAGAATCGGTAGCACGCGAGGCCCTGCGCCTGGCAATCCACAAGCTCCCGTTGAAGGCACGCATTCTGCGTCGCGAAGGTGGTGAATAGAAATGGCAGTAGGATCCAAGGATCTGGCTCCCGCACAGCTGGACGGTTTCGACAACGAGCGTCTCGTTGAAGAACTCCGCAAGGCCAAGGAAGAGCTGTTCAACCTGCGTTTCCAGTCCGCCACCGGACAGCTGGAGAACCACGGCAGGCTGCGCGCGGTAAAGAAGGACATCGCCCGCATCTACACCGTTCTCCGTGAGCGCGAGCTGGGCATTCGTGCCGAGGTTGCCGCACCGGTTGTGGAAGCCAAGGAAGAAAAGAAGTCCAAGAAGGCAGCGACCAAGAAGGCCGACAAGGCTGAAACGGTTGAGACCGAGGAGGATGCCAAGTGAGTGAAAAGGACCAGAACGTGACGGAAACTGCTACCGCAGCCACGGCTGAGCAGCGCGGTTACCGCAAGACGCGTCGCGGCTACGTGGTTTCGGACAAGATGGAAAAGACCATCGTTGTCCAGGTCGAAGACCGCGTGAAGCACGCGCTGTACGGCAAGGTCATCCGCCGTACCTCCAAGGTCAAGGCCCACGACGAAGAGAACACCGCCGGCATCGGCGACCTCGTTGTCATCGCCGAGACCCGTCCACTGTCCGCCACCAAGAACTGGCGGCTCGTGGAAATCCTCGAGAAGGCCAAGTAGCACCTGCTGCTTCGGTAACCGGAAGCCCCCGCTCCCTTTGGGAAGCGGGGGCTTCCGCGTTAACGGCTGGACGGTGAGAGAGCGTCGGTGAAAAGGCGGCGGGGAGTGAGAGATCGTCGGTGAAAAGGCTGCAGGAAGTGAGAGAGCGTGCCGGCCTGCCGTGCACGACGGCGGCGTTGGGGTTTTTGGGGCATGCGGGGTAGTGGTGCCGAGGCAGGCCGAGAGGCTGCCCTGGATTGCGCCGTCGTTCCCTCTCAAACGCTCTCTCACTTATCGCAGGTATTGGACGAACGCTCTCTCAGTTACCGTCGCATTTTGAAGGACGCTTTATCACCTCACGTTGGTCAAGCTCAAGGAGTGAGAGAGCGTCGGTGAAAAGGCTGCAGGGAGTGAGAGAGCGTGCCGGCCTGCCGTGCACGACGGCGGCGCTCCGGGACTGGCGGGGGAGTGTCACCGAGGCGGGCAGAATGGAGGCTGCCGCGCGCGCCGCCGTCGTCCGTCTTGCAGGGGAGCGCCGGCGGTGATATGGGGTTGAACGGAAAACGTGCTAAGATTTTGAGTTTGTATGGCGCCTTTCGTGCGCCGACATCAAACCTCGTAAACAAGCGTGCCACAGCATAGTGCCCCCTTGCGCCCAGGATTTCCCTGGACCGGATGGGAGCAACTGCTTCTGGCACGGGAGTTTAGGCCTGGTCTGGCAAAATCCAGGCAGGTCAAGAGACACCCCGATCAACCGTTCCGCAAGGCTCATTCCGTAGGAAGATTTTCGGTCTGAGAACCGGCGCGACGCAAGGAGTAAATAGTGATTCAGCAGGAGTCGCGACTCAAGGTCGCCGACAACACGGGTGCTAAGGAAATCCTTACCATTCGCGTTCTCGGTGGATCTGGCCGTCGCTACGCAGGCATTGGCGACGTCATTGTCGCAACCGTCAAGGATGCAATCCCGGGCGGCAACGTAAAGAAGGGCGATGTTGTCAAGGCAGTCATCGTCCGTACCAAGAAGGAACGCCGCCGTGCGGATGGTTCCTACATCAAGTTTGACGAGAACGCAGCTGTGATTCTGAAGGGCGACGGTGACCCCCGCGGTACCCGTATCTTCGGACCGGTTGGTCGTGAACTCCGTGACAAGAAGTTCATGAAGATCGTTTCTCTGGCTCCGGAGGTGCTCTAGTCCATGGCTAAGATCAAGAAGGGTGACCTCGTTCAGGTCATCACTGGCGCCAAGGCTGAGCGCGGCGGCGACCGCGGCAAGCAGGGCAAGGTCCTGCGCGTGTTCCCCGAGACCAACCGTGTGCTGGTCGAAGGCATCAACCGCGTAACCAAGCACACCAAGGTCGGTCAGTCGCAGCGCGGCACCAAGACCGGTGGCATCGAGGTTGTTGAAGCTTCGATCCACATCTCCAACGTGGCTCTGGTTGACCCGTCCACCAAGAAGCCCACCCGCGTCGGCTTCCGCACCGAGACCGTTGAGCGCAATGGCGTCCAGCGCGAAGTGCGCGTCCGCGTGGCCAAGAGCTCAGGGAAGGACATCTAATGACTGAGACTCTCGAGACTCCGGCAACGAAGATCGTTCCTCGTCTGAAGACCAAGTACGCCGATTCCATCAAGAGCACGCTCATTGAGGAATTCAAGTACGAAAACGTCAACCAGGTTCCGCGCCTCGTGAAGGTCGTTGTGAACATGGGTGTTGGAGATGCCGCCAAGGACTCCAAGCTGATCGACGGCGCTGTCCGCGACCTCACCCAGATCACTGGCCAGAAGCCGCAGGTAACCAAGGCCCGCAAGTCCATCGCACAGTTCAAGCTGCGCGAAGGCATGCCCATCGGCGCACACACCACCCTGCGTGGCGACCGCATGTGGGAATTCCTGGACCGTCTGGTCAGCCTCGCACTGCCCCGCATCAGGGACTTCCGTGGTCTCTCCGGCAAGCAGTTCGACGGTAACGGCAACTACACCTTCGGTCTGACCGAGCAGGTTATGTTCCACGAGATCGACCAGGACAAGATCGACCGCGTCCGCGGTATGGACATCACGGTTGTTACCACTGCCAAGACCGATGACGAAGGCCGCGCGCTGCTCAAGGCGCTTGGTTTCCCGTTCAAGGCCGAAGACTAATCTAACTACGTAAAAGGTCCGGCGGTCCGGCTGTAAAAAGCAGCACCGCGGAAACCGTTATGAGGAAGGGCAAGAGCCCACCATGACAATGACAGATCCTGTCGCAGACATGCTTACGCGTCTGCGCAATGCAAACTCGGCATACCACGATTCCGTGTCCATGCCGTACAGCAAGCTCAAGGCACGCGTTGCTGACATCCTCAAGGCCGAAGGCTTCATCGCCGGCTGGAAGGAAGAAGACGCAGAGGTTGGCAAGAAGCTGACCCTCGAGCTCAAGTTCGGACCGAACCGCGAGCGTTCAATCGCTGGTGTTCGCCGTATCTCCAAGCCGGGCCTGCGTGTTTACGCAAAGTCCACCAACCTGCCGCACGTGCTGGGTGGCCTGGGTGTCGCAATCCTGTCCACCTCTTCCGGCCTCCTGACTGACAAGCAGGCCGGCAAGAAGGGCGTGGGCGGCGAAGTCCTCGCTTACGTCTGGTAACGGGAAAGGAAGAGAATAATGTCACGTATTGGACGTCTCCCCATCACCGTTCCTGCCGGCGTTGAGGTCAAGGTTGACGGCTCTGTCGTCAGCGTCAAGGGTTCCAAAGGCGAGCTGAACCACACTGTGGCCAGCCCGATCGAGGTTTCCCTGGAAGCAGACACCCTGACTGTCGCCCGCCCGAACGACGAGCGCGCCTCCCGTTCACTCCACGGCCTGACCCGCACCCTGATCTCCAACATGATCGAGGGCGTTACCAAGGGCTACGAGAAGAAGCTTGAAATCGTCGGTACCGGTTACCGCGTTCAGGCCAAGGGATCTGACCTTGAGTTCGCTCTCGGTTACAGCCACCCGGTTAATGTCTCCGCACCGGAGGGCATCACCTTTGCAGTTGAGACCCCGACCAAGCTCTCTGTTTCAGGTATCAACAAGCAGCAGGTCGGCGAGGTTGCTGCCAACATTCGCAAGCTGCGGAAGCCGGACCCCTACAAGGGCAAGGGCATCCGTTACGCCGGCGAAGTCATCCGCCGCAAGGTCGGAAAGGCTGGTAAGTAACCATGGCCATCTCAATTAACAAGAAGCGTACGAACAAGAGCAAGTCTGCTTCGCGCAGCCGCCGCCAGCTTCGTATCCGTAAGCGCATCTCCGGTACGGCTGTACGTCCTCGTCTGGTCGTCAACCGTTCCGCACGCCACGTATTCGTCCAGGTTGTCGATGACACCAAGGGCCTGACCGTAGCGAGCGCCTCCACTCTGGAAGCCGACCTTCGTGTATTCGACGGCGACAAGACTGCCAAGGCCAAGCGCGTTGGCGAACTCGTCGCTGAGCGTGCCAAGGCTGCCGGTATCGAAGCTGTTGTCTTCGACCGCGGTGGTAACAAGTACCACGGCCGGATTGCCGCCGTCGCTGACGGTGCACGTGAAGGTGGGCTGTCACTGTGACGGAAGCAAACAAGGAAAAGGACACTGTGTCTGCAGATCAGAAGGCTACTGAAGCCGTAGCTGCCGCTGAGACCACTGCCCCCGCAGCTGCCGACGACCGCCGTGGCGGCGCTCGTCGCGGCGAGCGTGGCGACCGTGGCCAGGGCCGCGGCGACCGTGGTGGCCGTGGCGGCCGCGACGGCGGCCGTGAAGCCGAGAAGAGCCAGTTCGTAGAGCGCGTCGTCACCATCAACCGCGTCTCCAAGGTGGTCAAGGGTGGTCGTCGCTTCAGCTTCACCGCCCTGGTCGTCGTCGGTGACGGCAACGGTATGGTCGGCGTTGGCTACGGCAAGGCTAAGGAAGTTCCTGCCGCAATCGCGAAGGGCGTAGAAGAGGCCAAGAAGTCCTTCTTCCGCGTTCCCCGCGTTGGCAGCACCATCCCGCACCGCGTTCAGGGTGAGGCTGCTGCAGGCGTCGTTATGCTGCGTCCGGCTTCCGCCGGTACCGGTGTTATCGCCGGTGGCCCGGTCCGTGCAGTACTGGAGTGCGTGGGCATCCACGACATCCTCTCCAAGTCGCTCGGTTCCTCCAACGCCATCAACATCGTTCACGCGACCGTTGATGCCCTGAAGCGCCTCGAAGAGCCGGCAGCAGTGGCAGCACGCCGCGGCCTGCCCCTCGACGAGATCGCTCCGCCGGCACTGGTGAAGGCCCTCCTGAACCAGAAGGCGGGTGTCTAAGTCATGGCTAAGAACCTGATTCCCTCCGACACCCAGTTGGAGATCACTCAGATCAAGTCCGCCATTGGCGGCAAGCAGAACCAGCGCGACACCCTGCGGTCCCTCGGCCTGAAGCGGATCGGACACACCGTTGTCCGCACCGCCGACGCCGTGACCGTCGGAATGCTCAACACGGTTCCGCACCTGGTAAAGGTAGAGGAGGCGAAGTAAATGGCAGAGAACAATGCCGAAAAGGCACAGAGCGCGGCTGCTGAGAAGCAGAACGCCCTGAAGGTTCACCACCTGCGTCCCGCCCCGGGTGCCAAGACCGCCAAGACCCGCGTTGGTCGTGGTGAGGGATCCAAGGGTAAGACCGCCGGTCGTGGTACGAAGGGTACTGCAGCCCGCTACCAGGTCAAGGCTGGCTTTGCCGGCGGCCAGCTGCCGCTGCACATGCGCCTGCCGAAGCTGCGCGGCTTCAAGAACCCGTTCCGGGTTGAGTTCCAGGTTGTAAACCTGGACAAGCTCAACGAGCTGTTCCCGGAAGGTGGCGCAGTCACCGTGGAGAACCTGGTCGAAAAGGGTGCAGTTCGCAAGAACCAGCCCGTCAAGGTGCTGGGCACCGGCGACATCACCGTCAAGGTTGACGTCACCGCCCACGCATTCTCGGCCAGCGCCGCTGAAAAGATTGCTGCAGCAGGCGGAAGCACCACCGCGCTCTAGAGCCGGTGGGCGCCAAGCCCGTTGTTGAACTCCCGGTCTCCGGGGCTAAGGCCCTGGAGACCGGGAGTTTTTCACATCCGCCGGGCGTATTTTTCCCGCCACCTGCCGCTTGCGCACGTCCACGGATTGTTCGCACGGCACATCCAACCGTTAGACTCGGTTGTTGGGATTTATAGATCCCCATCACACCACTCTTATTTACCACCAGGAGGACGCTTGCTTAGCGCATTTGGCCGGGCCTTTCGCACGCCTGATCTGCGACGCAAGTTGTTGTTCACGCTGGCAATCATCACCATCTTCCGCTTGGGTGCCTTCATTCCCTCGCCAGGTGTGGACTACCAGAATGTCCAGCAATGCTTGCAGAACGGTCAGACCGCCGGTGGCCTGTACCAGCTCGTTAACCTGTTCAGCGGCGGCGCGTTGCTCCAGGTGTCCATCTTCGCCCTGGGCATCATGCCCTACATCACGGCAAGCATCATCGTCCAGCTGCTCCGGGTGGTCATTCCCCGGTTCCAGCAGCTGTACGAAGAGGGAGCGTCCGGGCAGTCCAAGCTGACCCAGTACACGCGGTACCTCACCATTGCCCTGGGCCTGCTGAACGCCACCACGCTGGTTTCCCTGGCGCGGTCCGGGCAACTCCTGCCCGGCTGCAACCTGCCGATCATCCCGGACAGCAGCGTCATCACCACCATCCTGATCATCATCACCCTGACGGCCGGCACCGGCCTGATCATGTGGATGGGCGAGCTCGTCACCGAGAAGGGCGTGGGCAACGGCATGTCCCTGCTCATCTTCACGTCCATCGCGGCCACGTTTCCCACCTCCCTGGGCGCCATCTGGAGCTCGCAGGGACCCGGAACGTTCTTTATGGTCCTCGCCATAGGCCTGCTGACAGTGGCCCTGGTCGTGTTCGTTGAGCAGTCCCAGCGCCGGGTCCCCGTGCAGTACGCCAAGCGGATGATCGGCCGCCGCACTGTGGGCGGCACCAGCACGTACATCCCCATCAAGGTCAACATGGCCGGCGTGATCCCGGTGATCTTCGCTTCGTCCATGCTTTACCTGCCCGGCCTGATCTCGCAGTTCAACCAGCCAAAAGCCGGCGAGCAGATCCAGCCGTGGGTGGAATGGATCAACAACAACCTGGTCCGCGGCGACCAGCCGATCTACATGGTGCTTTACTTCGCCATGATCGTTTTCTTTACCTACTTCTACGTTGCGATCACCTTCAACCCTGAAGAGGTCTCAGACAACATGAAGAAGTACGGCGGCTTCATTCCAGGTATCCGCGCGGGCAAACCCACCGCTGACTACCTGCAGTACGTGCTGTCCCGGATCACCCTGCCCGGCGCCCTGTACCTAGGCTTCGTGGCATTGATCCCGCTGGTGGCACTGGTACTGATCAACGCAAACCAGAACTTCCCGTTCGGTGGCACCTCGATCCTGATCATGGTGGGCGTTGGTCTGGAGACCGTCAAGCAGATTGATGCGCAGCTACAACAACGTCACTACGAAGGGCTTTTGCGATGACGAGAATGCTGATTATTGGACCTCCCGGTTCCGGAAAAGGAACGCAGGCGGAACGGATTTCGGAGCGCCTCGGCGTTGTGGCGATCTCCACCGGCGATATCTTCCGTGCAAACGTAAAGGGCGAAACGCCGCTTGGCATTGAGGCCAAGAAGTTCATGGACGCCGGCGACTTCGTTCCGGACAGCGTGACCAACAAGATGGTGCGCGACCGGCTCAACGAGTCCGACGTCGAGGGCGGCTTTCTGCTGGACGGCTACCCGCGCACCACCGCGCAGGTGGACTACCTCGACGAGATCCTTGCCAAAGGCGAAGAGAAGCTCGACGTCGTCCTGCAGCTGACTGCCGACGACGAGGAACTGGTGCACCGCCTCCTGGGCCGTGCCAAGGAAACCGGCCGGAGCGACGACAACGAAGCCGTCATCCGCCACCGCCTTGACCTGTACCACGAGCAGACCGAAGCCGTAGTGGCCAAGTACGCCGAACGCGGCATCCTCACCCAAGTGGACGGCATCGGCCCCATCGACGAGGTCACCGACCGCGTGATGCAGGCCATCAAGGCCGCCCAGGCAGCCTGATCCAGGCACAGCTTTTCCGAGGCTCCTCCCGGTAATCGGGAGGAGCCTCAGCCATTTGAAAGGAAACACCCATGGCCTTTGGCCAGCCCCGCATCGAATACAAGACCAACGCCCAGATGCGCACCATGCACGAAGCAGGCCTGGTCCTCAGCCGTGCCTTGGACGCCGCCGTGGCAGCAGCCGTTCCCGGCGTCACCACCAAGCACCTGGACGACGTTTTCGCGGCCGTCCTGAACGACGCCGGCGCCAAGTCCAACTTCCTTGGCTACCACGGCTTCCCGGCCACCATCTGCACCTCGGTGAACGAGGAGGTGGTGCACGGGATCCCCGGCAGCCGTGTCCTCCGTGAGGGCGACATCATCTCGATCGACGGCGGCGCGATCGTCAACGACTGGCACTCCGACTCCGCCCGGACGGTCGTCGTGGGCACCGCGGACCCCGAGGACCAGCGCCTCTCGGACGTAACCCGGGCGGCCATGTGGCGGGGTATCGCGGCACTGGCCAAGGGCAAGCACGTGGGTGACATCGGTGCTGCCATCGACGACTACGTTTCGTCCGTGCCGGGCAAACCGCTGGGCATCCTTGAGGACTACGTGGGGCACGGCATCGGCTCGGAGATGCACATGGCCCCGGACGTACTGAACTACCGCACCAGCCACAGAGGCCCGAAAATCCGTCCGGGCCTCTGCCTCGCGATCGAGCCAATGCTTGTGCGGGGCAGCATCGACACCGCGGTGCTGGAGGACGACTGGACCGTGGTCACCACGGACGGCCAGCGCTCCTGCCAGTGGGAGCACTCCGTTGCAGTCCACGACAAGGGCATCTGGGTGCTGTCAGCGCCCGACGGCGGCGCGGAGCACCTGGTGCCCCTTGGCGTCACCCCCGTCCCCATCCCGTAGCAAAGTAGGTCGCAGTTGTTGTCGTTTTGGGCGCCCAAAACGACAACAACTGCGAGCCAGTTGGGGGAGGGGGAACAATGGGTGCCATGGGAGCAATCACCGATGTGCCCGGGGTCCGGGTTGGCCACGCACAGAAGACCGACGACGGCTGGCTGACCGGAGTGACAGTTGTCCTGCCGCCGCCCGGCACCGTCGGTTCGGTGGACGTCCAGGGCGGCGGGCCGGCCACCCACGAAACCGATGCCCTTGACCCCACCACCCTGGTCAGTGCAGTGAACGCCGTGGTGCTCACGGGCGGCAGCGCGTACGGCCTCGCATCCGCCTCGGGCGCGCAGCGCTGGTGCGAGGAGAACAATCGGGGCTTCGCAGTTCCCGGGGGAGTGGTGCCCATCGTCTCCGCGGCCGCAATCTTCGACCTCGGCCGCGGCGGTGACTTCTCAGCGCGCCCGACGCCGGACATGGGCTACGCCGCAACTGCTGCCGCGGCTGCGGAGAAGGATGGACACGACGTCGGACGCGGCAACGCCGGAGCCGGCACCGGCGCACTCCTCGCCCGTACCTACAAGGGCGGGATTGGCACCGCGTCGATCACCCTGGAGAACGGGGCAGTGGTCGGGGCCCTTGCCGTCGTCAACGCCCTGGGGCTGCCGGTGGTTGAGCATTCCGTTCTCCGGGAGTCGGTAGTACAGCCAGGCACGCCCCTGAACACCACCCTCGTCGTCGTCGCCACCAACGCAGTTCTTGACGTGGCCGAGTGCAAGCGGACCGCCTCGGCTGCCCATGCCGGGATCGCCCGGGCCCTGAACCCGTCCCACACCCTGGCCGATGGCGATGTTGTCTTTTGCCTCGCAACCGGGGCGGTGCACCTGGACCGGACAGACGAAGCTGCCCGGCAGCTCAGCCTCATCACACTGCAGAGTGCGGCAGCCGACGTCGTACGCCTGGCCATCCTTGACGGCGTGGCCAGTGCCAGCGCCGTGAGTACTCCCGGCGGCGATTATGGTGTGTTCGGCGCCGGGTAGGTTACTATTGCCGATTTAACTTTTGCCGCGGGACAGAGTAGTGTTGCTTGTTGGTTGTCTGGACTGCCACGCCCTTTTGGGGCCTGGAACCGGCAATCGATCCAACAAAAACGTTCGTGGTCATGCCCGGTGCAATCCGGCAGGACGGCGGCAACAACAGTTAGCGGAGGGTATGGCCAAGAAGGACGGGGTCATTGAGATCGAAGGCGTTGTGACCGAGGCGCTGCCTAACGCGATGTTTCGCGTTGAGCTCACCAACAAGCACATCGTACTGGCACACATCTCTGGAAAGATGCGTCAGCACTACATCAGGATCCTCCCGGAGGACCGCGTAGTGGTGGAGCTGAGCCCGTACGACCTCACTCGTGGTCGTATCGTCTACCGCTACAAGTAAATTGCTGGGCGGCTTCGGTGTGAACTGATCGCCGCTCCAGTTGACCAACTGTTACACGCAAAGGAATGCCATGAAGGTCAAGCCGAGCGTCAAGCAGATCTGCGAAAAGTGCAAAGTGATCCGCCGTAATGGCCGGGTCATGGTGATCTGCGAGAACCCGCGCCACAAGCAGCGCCAGGGCTAATTTCCTTCCCTGAAGGAAATCCTGGGTTGCTAACCCACGCAAGTAAATAAAGGCAGCACAAGCTGATCTGGAACATTGAGCTCGAAAGAGTCCGGACAGCTAACCCCCGGTCGGAGGCTGGGGCCGCACAGAACGTGCGGGTGTACTGCCTACGACCTCCGGTTTATTCAAGGAGTACTGCCACTATGGCTCGTCTCGCTGGCGTAGACATTCCCCGCGAAAAGCGGTTGGAAATTGCGCTTACTTACATCTACGGCGTGGGCAAGACCCGTGCACACGAAACCCTGGCTGCCACTGGCATCAGCGCTGACGTTCGCGTCAAGGACCTGACTGATGCACAGCTGGTTGAGCTGCGTGACTACATTGAAGGCAACTACAAGGTTGAGGGTGACCTTCGCCGCGAAGTAGCAGCAGATATCCGCCGCAAGGTTGAAATCGGCAGCTACGAAGGCCTGCGCCACCGCAAGGGCCTGCCCGTACGCGGACAGCGTACGAAGACCAACGCCCGTACCCGCAAGGGCCCGAAGCGCACCGTCGCCGGCAAGAAGAAGGCCCGTTAAAATCCCGGCCGGGATTAACGGTACTTTCCCCAATAACTTTCTGTAGGAGAAATAATGCCCCCGAAGACTCGTGGCGCGGTTCGCAAGCCGCGTAAGAAGGACAAAAAGAATATCGCGCTGGGCCAGGCGCACATCAAGAGCACGTTCAACAACACCATCGTTTCCATCACGGATCCGAGCGGCGCTGTTATCTCCTGGGCTTCCTCAGGTGAGGTTGGCTTCAAGGGCTCGCGTAAGTCCACCCCGTTCGCAGCCCAGATGGCTGCCGAAGCTGCTGCCAAGCGTGCCCAGGAGCACGGCATGCGCAAGGTTGACGTTTTCGTCAAGGGACCGGGTTCCGGACGCGAAACCGCGATCCGTTCGTTGCAGGCCGCAGGCCTCGAGGTTGGCTCCATCCAGGACGTCACCCCCGCTGCGCACAACGGCTGCCGCCCGCCGAAGCGCCGCCGCGTCTAAAGCTTTCGACGCCGCCTGAGCTTGCCCGGACCGTTGACGGTCCGGGCAAGCCCAGCGCGTTAAGTCTTCAGACCACATTTCCACCACCTGTGTTGCGTCATATAGCGGATGCTCGCCGAAAGGAAACCTAAGTGCTCATTGCACAGCGCCCCACCCTCTCCGAAGAGGTAGTCTCCGAAAACCGTTCGCGCTTCATCATTGAACCGCTGGAACCGGGCTTCGGCTACACCCTCGGAAACTCCCTCCGCCGTACCCTGCTCTCCTCCATCCCCGGTGCCGCTGTAACCAGCATCCGGATCGATGGCGTGCTGCACGAGTTCACCACGGTTCCGGGTGTAAAGGAAGATGTCACTGAGATCATCCTGAACATCAAGAGCCTGTCGGTCTCCTCCGAGCACGATGAGCCGGTTGTCGCTTACCTGCGCAAGCAGGGCCCCGGAGTCGTCACCGCCGCGGACATCGCTCCGCCGGCCGGCGTCGAATTCCACAACCCGGATCTGCACATCGCCACGCTGAACTCGAAGGGCAAGTTCGAACTCGAACTGACCATCGAGCGCGGCCGCGGCTACGTTTCGGCAGCTCAGAACAAGTCCGGCGACGCAGAGATCGGCCGTATCCCGGTCGACTCCATCTACTCGCCGGTGCTGAAGGTTACTTTCCGCGTGGAAGCAACCCGTGTTGAGCAGCGCACCGACTTCGACAAGCTGATTGTCGACGTCGAGACCAAGCAGGCCATCGCCCCGCGCGATGCCGTCGCTTCCGCAGGCACCACCCTGGTGGAGCTCTTCGGTCTGGCACGTGAGCTGAACACCGCAGCTGAAGGTATCGAGATCGGCCCGTCACCCACCGACGCTGCCCTGGCAGCCGACATGGCCCTGCCGATCGAGGATCTGGACCTCACCGTCCGTTCCTACAACTGCCTCAAGCGTGAGGGCATCCACACCGTGGGTGAACTCGTTGCCCGCTCCGAGGCTGACCTGATGGACATCCGCAACTTCGGTGCAAAGTCCATTGACGAGGTCAAGGCAAAGCTGGTTGAACTGGGCCTGTCCCTCAAGGACTCGCCTCCCGGTTTTGACCTCGCAGCACGCGCCGCAGCAATCGAAGAGGACGACGCCGCCTTCGGCGACGACGAACTCTAAACCAGACCTTGGCCGCGGGCCGGGCACCATGGTGTGCACAGCCCACGGCTTCCATTTGAGGAGAAACAATTATGCCTACCCCCACTAAGGGTCCGCGCCTCGGAGGCGGCCCGGCTCACGAGCGCCTCATGCTCGCGAACCTGGCAGCAGCACTGTTCGAGCACAAGCGGATCACCACCACGGTGACCAAGGCCAAGCGCCTGAAGCCGTACGCAGAGCGCCTGGTGACTTTCGCCAAGCGTGGCGACCTCGCTTCCCGCCGCCGCGTGCTCGGCCTGATCAGCAACAAGGGCGTCGTCCACGAGCTGTTCACCGACATCGCCCAGGCTGTGGAGAACCGCGATGGCGGCTACACCCGCATCACCAAGATCGGCAACCGCAAGGGCGACAACGCTCCCATGGCTGTCATCGAGCTCGTCCTTGAGCCCGTTTCAGCCAAGCAGGCCGTAGTAGCTGAAGCTACCGCGGCTGCCAAGCGCGATGCAGACAAGGCTGCTCCGGCTGCTGAGGAAGCTCCCGAAGCTGAGGTTGTCGAGACTGAAGCAGCAGAAGCACCGGCCGCCGAGGAAGCACTGGCTCCCGAGACCGCCGCTGCAGCCGAAGAGGCTCCGGCCGCTGAGGAAGCTGCTGAAGCTCCGGCTGCCGAGGAGAAGGACGCGAAGTAATTCGCTGATTTCCTTGGCATAGACTTGAGTCTATGAACCACCAAAAACCCGCGGCCCCCGTTATGGGGGGCGGCGGGTTTTTGCGTATCCGGCTTGATCTGTCCTACGACGGCGGCCCCTTCAGCGGGTGGGCCTTGCAGCCAGGGCTGCGGACCGTCCAGGGCGTCCTCGAGGAGGCGTTGCATCTGCTGGTCCGGCGGCCCGTCCGCGTCACCGTTGCCGGACGCACCGACGCGGGGGTGCACGCCCGCGGCCAAGTGGTGCACCTGGACCTCACGGACGCCGAGTGGCTGGAACTGCCGCGCGGTCACGAACTGGATCCCGCCGTCGCCATGCTCCGCAGGATACGCGGCGCGCTGAGCCGGGTGCTCGGTGACCTCACCGGGGCGGTGGAGGTGCACCGGATCGCGGTGGCACCGCCAGGTTTCGACGCCAGGTTCTCGGCCCTGTGGCGGCGCTACAGCTACCGCATTGCCGACGGCCCCGCACTGTGGGACCCGCTGGGCCGGTACTCGACGCTGTGGTACAAGAACCCGCTGGATGTTTCCTTGCTGAATGAGGGCGCTGCCAAGCTGCTGGGGCTGCAGGACTTCCTGTCCTTCTGCAAGCCCCGCGAGGGAGCCACCACCCTCCGTGAGCTGCAGCGTTTTGAGTTCGCCCGGGCTGAAGACGGCGTCATCGTGGCCACCATCCAGGCTGACGCTTTCTGCCACAACATGGTGCGTGCCCTGATCGGTTCTGCGCTGTACGTGGGGGAGGGCGCGGAGGAGCCGGGCTGGCTTTACGGGCGGCTGTTGGCCAGGAAGCGTGATGCCAGGTCCGTGCTGGCGGCACCGCACCCGCTGGTGCTGGAGGAAGTGGCGTACCCGTCCGACGGCGAGTTGCTGGCCCGTGCGGAGCTCACCCGCGCGCGGCGCGAGTAGCTAGTTGTGCGCTCCGAAGGCTAGAACGACGGCGGGGGGCCCTCGGCCGGGAGGGTCAGGGTGAACGTGCTGCCTTGCCCCTGTCCGCTGGCGCACGTGATCTTGCCGCCGTGGCCTTCCACGATGGTCTTGGTGATGGACAGGCCCAGTCCCGCGCCGGCGATGGCCGCGCCCCTGGCGGCCTCCGTCCGGTAGAAGCGGTTGAAAACCCTGGCGGTGTCCTCGCTGCTGATTCCCATCCCGGTGTCGCTGACGCTGAGCTGCACCCACTCCCTGGTGCTGTGGGCGCTGATGCTGACGCTCCCGCCGTCGGGGGAGTACTTGATGGCGTTGGACACGAGGTTGTCCAAAGCCTGGCCGATCCGGAGCGGGTCCGCGTACGCCCACAGGGGTGAGGGAACGTCGGCAGTGAGCGAGATGTTCGCGTACTCCGCCTGTGCCTGCGCGGAGTCGATGCTGCTTTCCACGAGGCTGGCCAGGTCCGTCCGTTTGGGATGGACATTGAGTGCCGCGGAGGCAGAAGCTGACAGGTCCGCCACCAGCGCCAGCAGCCGTTCGGCGTTCCGCTGCACCACCAGCAATCGCTGGGCTAGCTGCGGCGGCAAGGCGGCGACGTCGTCGAGCACCAGGTCCACGTTGCCGATGATGGAATTGAGGGGCGTCTTGAACTCGTGCGTGACGTTGGAGACGAGTTCCTGGTTCGCCGCCAGCGCCTCAACCCAGCCGGTGACGTCACTGTAAGCGACAACAGCGCCGGTCAGCTGCCCGTCCTCACTCACCAGCGGCCGCGCCGCCGTCGAAATGGCCCGCTGCTCGGCACCCTCGCCCGCCCACACGAGGTAGTCGGCAAAGGACTCACCGGCAATGGCGCGGCTGATGGGGCGCTTTTCGGGTGGCAGCAGGGTCCGCCTGTCCTGCCCAAAGATCAGCTGGTGCCCGTGGCTGGGGACGGCGTCGTCGGCGCGGGTGGCCTCCCGGAAGTTGCGCTGCCGGTTGTTGGACACCAGCAGGCGGCCGGAACGGTCGACGGCGGCAATACCGACGTCGGTGGCATCAAGGACCGTCATGAGCAGCTTTTCACGTTCCCTGCTCTCGCGGAGCAGCTTGCGCAGCTCAATGTCCTTCTCCGCCAGCTCGCGCTGCTGCAGCCGGACGTGGACGCTGGCGAACCTGATGGCCAGGGACACCGAGAGCATCATCAGGGGAAAGAGGAAGGTGGTGGTGATATCCGAGGCCGTCAGGTTGGGGAACCGGCCGGCGAGCGAGGGCACCATGATGAGCATGGGGCCGAAGAAGCTCAGGACCAGGCTGCTGCGGGTGAGCATGCCGGAGGCAGAGAGCCAAATGACCGGGAACACCGCCAGCACGGCGAGGCCCGGGAGAAGGGGAGCAGCACCGTTGCGGAGCAGCCCGATCGCAACGAAGTCCAGGATGGGGATCAGCAGGTAGGGGCGGTGTGCCAGGCGCTCCCACGGTACGAGGAGACAGCCGAGCAAGAGCAGGACGGTCAGGACGATCCCGCCCATATACAGCGGATTATGCAGCAGCGTGGGCCAGGCAAAGGGAGTGGCAACAAAAAGGGCGGCAACGATCAAGGTCAGGGGCAGCTGGCACAGGGCAACCTGGGAACGCGGACCGAGCGTCTGGAAGAAGCGGGCGGGCCCCCGCGGGAAAAGGCGCTCAGCCATGGAGCCTGCTATGGCCCAGGGCCGGGCAAGGGTTTCCCCGCAGATGCGCGCCTGTATTTCTATAAAGCAACCTGGCACGCATCCTTTCTATGCTCGATTCACTGTCCTTGTCATAATAATTGACTTTTCAAATGCATAGTTGAAAGAGATGTCATCAGCAGGCCTTGTCTGTAGCGTATAAAGGGTTGGAGCGGTTATGGCATCAGCGCTGGGCTGATGGGGGGTCGTAACTGCCTGGCGCAGGGATATCAATGGACGATCTTGGTGTGGCTGTAGTAATTGAAGACGACGCCGACGTGCGGAACCTCCTCGAGGGAGTGTTGAGCCAGGCAGGCTTTGAGGTGCATACAGCAGTTGACGGCAGGGCCGGCGTGGAAGTGGTCCGGGACAAGCAGGCCAACGTGGTGACGCTGGATATCGGGCTGCCGGATATCGACGGGTTTGAGGTGCTGCGGCGGATCCGTAACTTCAGCAACGCCTACGTGGTGATGCTGACCGGCAGGACCGAGGAGCCTGACCTGCTGTCCGCCCTTAACGCCGGTGCTGACGACTACATCGCCAAGCCCTTTCGGCCGCGCGAGCTCAGGGCACGCGTTGCAGCCATGATGCGCAGGCCGCGCCACGAGGTCAACGGGCAGAACTCTGCGGCCACTGTGTGGGGAGCGGCACCTGTGGCGGCAGCTCCGGCCGCCCGCGCCCAGGACTCAGCCGTACTCCACCACAACGGACTCACACTGAACCACCGGACACGCACAGTGGAAATTAAGGGGGAGCCCCTGGGCCTGACCCGGAGCGAATTCGATTTGCTCCACGTGCTCCTGCGCGGCGGCGGGGCGGTGTGCACCCGGGCTGATCTCGTCAAGGCAGTACGGGGGGACCTCTACGGCGAGGACACTTACATCAGCGAGGCTGATGAACGCGCCGTCGAGGTTCACGTGGGCAACCTGCGGCGGAAGCTGAAAGAGGATTCGGTTGCGCCGCGGTGGCTGCAGACGGTGAGAGGCGTTGGATACCGCTTGGCGCCCACCCGGCCGGACGCCGGATAGCGCCGGGAACTACCCGTTCTTAAGGATGTAAGTGGCCCGCAGTTCTGAAACGGTCTGGCCGCCGTCGCGAGTCAGCCGCTCCATGAGAACCCGGCCCTGGCCAAAGTCACCACGACGGATCAGTGCTTCCAGCAACTCTGCCAGTTTGGCCAGGCGCATCCCGCCCACCATGGCCGAGCTGATCTTCAGGCTGATGGCGGCATCCAGCGCTGAATCGGTATCTTGGCTGTCCACCGCGGCGGCCAGCCGTGAGCGGCGCTGGTCCCACATTGTTGCGTAGTCGCGGGCGAAGCGCTGGGCAAGTCCAGAGCCGGCAAGCTCGTCTTCCAACTCCTCCAGCACTGCCGCGTCAATGAGCGGCAAAAGCCCGGCCGCTTCCTGCGAGATGTCCGACCCGGTTGCCAGTGAGATTCCGGACTCCGCTGGAGGCGCCGCTGCGCTCCTGTCGCTGGAGCCGGAATCTGGATTTCGCATTCTTCAAGGCTACTTCCTGGGATTAGTCGGTTGTCCTAATTACGGTGATCCTGTGCAAAACTTGAGGCATTTTCACAGCAAGCCTGTGGCATCTATTGCCCGCTGAACGTCTCGATAGTGTTGATGACTGCCGGCCCCAGGATTGCAATGAAAAGCACGGGAAAGATGAAGAACAACAGTGGAAACAGGATCATCACAGGTAGCTTCATGGCCTTTTCCTCCGCGCGTTGGCGGCGCTTCACACGCATGACCTTCGCCTGGACGCGGAGCACCCGGCTAATGGCAATACCGTAGGTGTCTGCCTGAACCACGGCCTGCACAAAGCTGCGCAGCTCGGGAACGTTGGTCCGCTCAGCCAGCGCCATGTAGGACTCCCGGCGGCTGCGCCCAACCTGCATGTCCTGCAGGGTGCGCACCAGCTCCTCAGCCAGGGGGCCCTTGCCGTTTTCACCCGCACGTGCCATCGCGCCTTCGAAGCCGAGTCCTGCTTCCACGGAGATCAGCATCTGGTCCAGGGTGTTGGCCAGCTCCAGCTGCATGACCTTTTGCCTTTCCTGCCCTTTGCTGTAGAGCAGGAGGTCCGGGATGAAGTAGCCCAGGACCAGGACGAACAGCCCAACGAGCTTGATGATCGGCGTCGTACCCACCGAACTGAGCCACAGCCCGATCAAGCCACCCAGTAAGCCAAGGGCGGGCTTGGCCGCAAGGACCCTACCTAAGGGAAGGTTGGCCGGACGGCCAGCGAGGGAAAGAAGATGGTCCAACTTGTGCACGTAGCCAGGCGGGGTGAGGCCGCGGCCGATGTTTTCGAGCAGGCCCGTGCTGGTTCGTTTCTCCGCCTCGGTGTGATGGGCGCCACGGGACAGTATGTCGCGGGCAATCGCCTGGCCCTTTTTGTCGATGGACAGCAGGGACCAGGTCAGATATGCGAGCGGCGGGCAGATGAGGAGGAGCGCGAGGGCTATCAGGGGGCTCATGTTGTGCTCAAAACTTCAGGTCGATGATCTTGCGCATCCACAGCCCGCCGATGGTCATCATAATGATCGAGGCAACGATCATGACCCACCCGAGAACCGTCGAAACCATCTTGTCCATGTAGCCCGGACTTACCAGCATGAGCATTGCCACGATTCCGATGGGAAGTGCCATGAGGATGTACGCCGAGAACTTGCCTTCAGCGGCCAGGGATTTGATGTGACCCTTGATTTCGTTGCGCTCGCGGATCGTCTCATTGACCTGGTCCAGTACCTCGGCCAAGTTCCCACCCACTTCCCGGTTGATCTGGATGGCCTGGCTGATCCAGACGAAATCTTCACTCTTCATGCGCTCGGCAGTGTCGTTCAGCGAAGTGAGGAGGTCCCGGCCCAGGCTGGTCTCCGAAACGATTCTGCGCATTTCCTCGGATGTTGGCGCCTGTGATTCGTTTGCGGCAGCGTCAATGGCCCGCATGATGCTGTGGCCGGCGCGGAGGCTGCCGGAGAGGAGCTGCAGGGTGTCACCCAGCTGCTCACCGAATGCTGTTCGTCTTTTGCCCGCGAGGAAGCCCAGTACCAGGTGGGCTGCGAAGGGTGCCGCGATCACCAGCAGGATGGCCAGTAATGGTCCCGCGACGACGAAACCCATCAAAGCACCTACAAAGGCTCCAATAAGGACCAGCAGCAGGAAATCCGCCTGGCTGAGCCGGAGCCCTGCGTTTTCCAGCGTCTCCCGGTTGAAGTAGCGCACGTTTCGGGTGGCAAGTATCCGCTCGATCCCCTGGACCGCTGACCCGGCAAAGCGCGTCAGCTGGGATGTCGAGTCAGTCTGAAAGGGCCGGCGGCGGTCAAGCGGCACGGTGGGAGTGCGGGGGATCATCACAGCAACGCCCGCAACGGCAATGCCGGCGATCACCAGGAGGATGCCAATCGTCAGGACCATGTCAGGACCTTCCGGCGGGAGCCAAAGCGGCGCCGAACACACCCGCTGAAACGTGGATTCCCATGTCTTCGAACCGGTCTATAAAGCGCGGACGAATGCCCGTTGGAATGGGTGACCCGAGGAAGCGGCCGTGCTGATCCACTCCCGCCGAGTAATCAAACACGAAGGCGTCCTGGAGAGTGACGATGTCGCCTTCCATGCCCTGCACCTCAGTGACGTGCGTGATGCGGCGTGTGCCATCCCTCAAGCGGGATATCTGGATGATCAGGTTAACGGCGGAGGCGATTTGTTCGCGGATGGCCCGCAGCGGCAGGTCCATGCCAGCCATCAGCACGAGGGTTTCCAGGCGGGCGACGGCGTCGCGGGGCGAGTTGGAGTGGACAGTGGAGAGGGACCCGTCGTGGCCTGTGTTCATGGCCTGGAGCATGTCCAGCGATTCGCCGCCGCGGACTTCGCCCACCACGATGCGGTCAGGGCGCATACGGAGTGAGTTGCGGAGCAGTTCACGGATTGTCACTTCGCCTTTGCCTTCCGTGTTCGGCGGCCGGCTCTCCAGGCGGACTACGTGCTCCTGCTGCATTTGGAGTTCCACAGCGTCCTCGATGGTGACAATGCGTTCGTTGGCCGGAAGGAACGATGAGAGAACGTTGAGCAGGGTGGTCTTTCCGGTGCCGGTACCGCCGGAGACAATGATGTTCAGCTTGGCCTTGACGCAGGCGTCGAGAAGTTCAGCCATTTCCGGAGTCAGCGTTCCGAAGTCGATGAGGTTCTGGACTGTCAGGGGCACTTTGCTGAACTTACGGATGGTCAACGAAGATCCGCCGACAGCCAGCGGCGGAATGACCGCGTTGACGCGGGAGCCGTCCTCCAGGCGTGCATCAACCAGGGGAGAGGACTCATCAATGCGCCGGCCCACCTTGGACACGATGCGCTCGATCACCTTGCGCAGGTGTTCTTCCGAGCTGAACCTGGATTCGGTCAGGGTCAGCTTGCCCTTGCGTTCCACATAAATCTGGTCCATCCGGTTCACCATGATTTCGGTGACCGCCGGGTCATCCAGGAGCCTCTGCAGGGGACCGTAGCCGAGCACGTCATCGGCTACGTCTGCCACAAGACGGGAACGTTCTTCCGCCGTTAATGGGACCTGTTCCTCATCGATGATGCGGCTGAGCTCTTCCCGCGCCGTGCTCCGCAGATCCTTTTCCGTAATGGTGGAGTCATTGAAACGCGCTCCCATGCGTTCAAAAAGAGCGGTGGCCGCTCTCTGCTTAAGAGCTGCAAAAACATCCACCGGCTGTTGGGCCTTCGGCTTGGGGACGTCGTGCTGAGCGTTCAACGGCTGCGGCCGCTTAGCGACCGCTTCCAGGTGGCCCCGTCGCGGTGGGTTTTCTCCGCTCCTGAAAGGTGAAGAGTCGGTTGCCGCTTGCTCCTTCGAATTTGCTGCAACCTGCTCGGTTCCGGGCACAACGTCTGCGGCGGCGGGAACTGAGGCGGGAGCAGTAGCCGCGGCAGCAGCTTGGACAGTGCCCGGCTGAGACTTTGACTGTGCCGCTTGAAGACGTTCGGACAGCTTCATCTACACCACCACCCGGCGGTGGTTTTGCCGCTGGCTCTTAGCGGAGGAGCTGAAACGCTCTACAAGCTGGGTAAGACCTTTCACGGCTGGATCCCTTTTGGCTTCCTGGAGAACGGGAACCCCCCGATTGGTAGAAAATGCCACGGCGCGGGATCGGGGTACGCTGACGTCAACAGGAGCCCCGATGGTCGATTCGATGTCCTGGACGGAGAGTCCGCACTTGGCGTCTGCCATGTTCAAAACCACATGCCTTCCCTCGGGAAGGATTTCAAGCTGCCGAAGGATGTCCAGGCCTGACCGCAGGCCGCGGACGCTGGGGATGTCCATGGCACTGACCCACACCACGTCTGTGCAAGCTTCCATTGCTGCCAACCCGATTTCCGGCAGTCCAGGGGCAGTATCGACCACAACGTACTGGAATTCTTCCGCCAGCTGCTCCAGCAGCCGGGTGACCTGATGAGGGGAGATGTGGTCGGCTTCGACCGGGTTGTCAGGCGCACACAGTGCGTAGATGCTCGAAGGGTGCACGGTAAGGAACGCCTTGAGCACCAGCGTGTCCTGGCTCGCGGCGGGGGACACTGCATCCGTGACAGTGTGCTCGGGGTTGAGATAGAGCCCGGAGGCGACGTCGCCGAACTGCAGATCCAGGTCTACGAGTACCACGCTCATTGGCGCCACTTTGCCCAAACCTACTGCGAGGTTGGTGGCGATGGTCGTCTTGCCGACGCCGCCCTTAGGCGAGAAAACGCCAATTACGCGTCCCTTGTTGTTTTGGGTTTGCTGCGGCTGACCCGCCCGGTGGCGGCTGGCAAAGGACTGGCAGGCGCGCTCCAGCAGCACCCGCAGCTGGGCGGGGTCAGCAGATGGACTGAGGATGTCGCGGACTCCCGCACGCATGGCCTGCAGGACGAGTTCCGGGCCAGGTTCGCTGGCAAGGAGCACGGTAAGGTCCGGCACTTGGACGTCGAGCACAGTGGCCAGGCGGAGAGCCTCGTCCACGGGCACATCCGGTCCCAGGATGAGAACCTCCGGTTGCTCCTGGTTGAGCTGCGCGAACAAGTCGTAGGGGCCCGCCGGCAGGACGTTTGTGAAGAATGTCTGGACGCCGCCCTGGAGCCCGCCTGCAATGGCCTGCCGTAAACGGCCGTCAAAATCAGTGTTGGGTGTGATGAGGACGAAGCGGCTCATTTGTAGACCTCCGTCCGCTCGATGATCCGGGGTCCGCTGTCGGTCGCGTCGGTGGGCTCCTTGCTGAGCCACATCTTGGCGTATTCGGCGGCGAAGACAATTTTGGCCGCGTCAACGTCATTGACGGCAACGGTCAGCATGAGGGAGCCCGTGGGAAGGGTGGTGTCTTTTGGGTCAGCCGCGTTCGGATCTGCGCTCGCCGTAGGCGATGGCGCAGCCCCCGGTACCGACTCAGGTGCCCGCTGGACGGCGGTAACCAGTGCTTTGCGAACGGTGAGCTTGGTGGTTTCCTTGTCAGCCCGAGTTTCTAGGGCCCCGGAGTCGAACGATACGAAGATGCCCACGTGATCGCCGGGGGCAAGCCGGCCGCCCACGACGCGGTCTGGCTCAAGCTGGAAGGAGACTTCCTGAAGTCCCGCAGGTACTTCAACGGAGCCTTGGGTCTTGAGGTCAGCGGGAGCGATCAAGCGCTCGGCGACAAGTTGTTCCCCGGGAACGAGGTCGACAGCGGAAACCTTGCCTGTGGAACCATCGAGCGTTGCGAGAGCAGAGTCAGCTACCGCTGCAGAGGGCAACTGTTCCGTTGTCAGCGAGGCTGCCATCGATTCGACGGGAGTGCCGGCGGGGATCGGCGCGTTCACGACCAAGACCCATACGGGCTCGAGATTCTTCACGGCTCGCTGATCCGCGCCGTGCGCATAATTAACAATCAAGAACGCGCCGACGATGGCGAGGACTGCCGCGGCCACTCCTGCCAACAATCGAGACTTCACGAACTGCTCCTGGGGATTAACGGAATACGGATAAGTAACGAATTAGCTGGTTAGTTCTACAACGGTCGCGCCGTAGGGGCTGACGGGCCCCAGCTTGTAGCCGTCAGCCAGGGAGACATACTTAACAAAGCTGCCGATGATGCCGCGGCAGTTGCCGGTGCACTGGAGGTTCTTATCAGGGGACGTTGCGTTGTTGTAGACCATGGGAAGCTTGTCAGCGCCGCTGAAGGCCCAGCCCTGCACCTCCAAAGAAGCGAATGCCATGAGATCGTAGCTGGCACCAGTACCTGTTCCGCTTACGTCCTCGTAAACGGGGAGCAGGACGGTGACTTTTTTTCCTGAGGCAATCTCCGCAGCCCACTTATTGAGGAGCGCATCGCAGTTCGAGGGGCCATCGTTTCCGGTGTCACTGCCACTTTCATTGATGGCCAAATCCACAAACCCGCCACACTGACCGGCGTTTTGAACAGTCCAACCGAAGCCGCCAGGAACGGTCTTTCCGGCCGGCCCGAGCGGACAGTCTGCATTTTTGTCAGCGGAATGGTTTTGGAGCAGTTGCGTCGCGCCGCCCACCATTCCCGATACTTGGCATACCGAAATTGCCAGGGGGAAGGGCGTGATGCCCTCCACAGGGCTACCCCAAAGTACGCTTGATGATGCCGAGACTTCGGAACTGGAGATCCCGAAGACGTTGGCGAAGAACATGGACACGCTGTTGGTCGTAGTGCCAACTTCTTTTGCCCCTACCGTCACTTGGACGGTACGGGCAGACTTGTCGAGGGCGATAGTCTTCACGTTGCTGAGGCTGTCCAGGGCGTTCTTGTCGGCTAGTTCTGCGGCCATGCTCGATGTTGCCGAGCAGTTTGTATCTGCTACGTTTTTCGCGCATTTCTGAGCAACCATCAAGGCTGCAGCATCTGCTCCATTCTGCAGCTGCGCACGTTCGGAATAAAGCTTTGCCACATCAATCGAAATGGCAGCGAATCCCAAGAGCGCCACCATGAGCACAGCAACGATCACAGCCACAGCGCCACGTTCACTGTCAGCCGGAAGCGTTAGCCGCCGCATAGCATGGTCCCTTTCCCGGTCATGGCGAACGGTCCAGCGATGCCCGTCATCGTGCTGAGGTTGTAGGTAATGGTCACTGTCGTTTGTGCGTCTGCAGGACAGCCCAGTTGGCTGAAGGCGACATTTCCGTCTACAAGGGCCGGATTCAAGTAGGATGCTGCGTTCTTGGCTGCGGAGCGGGCTGTTACCTGGTTTTTATTGATCGCCATGCTGCGGGCACCTTCGCGCGCCGCGTTGGTGAGCGTGACCTGGACGTTGTAGGCCCGCCCGAACTCCATGATGCCAAGCAAGAGTATGACGAGGATGGGGGCGAGAAGGGCAAACTCCACAGCGACAGCTCCACGCTCAGTTTGCCTTGTCATGGATCCCCTCACACGTCGACCGGGCTACTTTCCTTGCCCAGTGGTGGCGGTTAGCCGCCACCACTGGCCTCTGCGGTCTGCGACCAACAATGCCCGCAGATGCTGGCAGTTAGGGGGCGCAGATTGTGCCATTCCACGTGCCAGCCCCCGGCTGGAGATCACAAGCAATTTTGCCGAACATCTTTGTCAATTCGCCACCTAGGAGGGTAACGGCGACGATGATGACTACTGCGATGAGGGCAACCATAATGCCGTATTCAACTGCAGTTGCGCCTTTTTCATCGCGGCGAAGGCGGAGTGAGAGGTTGGTGTAAAGAGCAAGCATTTGAAACTCCTGAGCGAGTGAAGGAAGCTGGTCCGTCACCAGCTATGTAAATAGGATGCACGGCAGTTCCTGCCCGGAATAGGGACTTTGCCACTTCCTGAGCCAAGCTTTCCTAAGCTCTGAATTTCCTGCGTTTGTGGTGCGGAAACCTTGATCTTCAGGCATCGCAAAGACCGGACGGGCCAAAGGCTAATGTTGCATCCAGAAGGTTCTGCCGTCTAAGCAGCCGCTCAAGACGCGAAAAAAATGGTGCCCAGAAGCGCAGCAAGCATTGAAGGGCCAAAGGCAACTTCAGCTTTTTTCCTTGCTCTCTTCGCTGTAACCAAGGCGAGCGAGACAATGCCACCGAGAACGAACCCTAGCGCGGCACCATAAAACAATTCCCTCCACCCCAGATAGCCCAGATATAGGCCCACTGGGGCGGCGAGCTTCACGTCACCCATACCGATGCCACCTGGGGATATAAGTGCGAGTGCCAGGTAGGCGAGGAAAAGCAGCACTGCACCGGCTGCGGAACGCAGTAGCGGGGTCCACTCGGCAGTAACGGCGCTGCTGATGCTGAGAAGCGCCAGACCGGCAATGAGCAGGGTCAGTACCAGGGGATTTGGCAGAAGGTGGTGGGCCAGGTCTATCCGTGCCAGCTGCACGGCAAGCACAGCGCATACGAGGAAAGCCGGCAGCACCGAGTCCATTCCAATCCGCAGCGCAAGGGCAGCAAGAAGGACTCCGGTAACGGCCGCCGTCGTGATTCTTGTCCTGAGCGCGGGAAGACCGCCCAGGCGAGGAAGAAATGTGGCGATAAGAAGCTCAGTGGCTGGCGAAAGGCTGCAGCCGAGCAGCGTTACTCCAAGGATAAGGAGCCATCCTCCGGACGCCTCGACAGCACCTGCAAACACCGCGACCCCCTGCGTCCGTCGGACCGGGCAACTGCTGAGTCAGCCGCCGGCTACCCCATTTTGACCCTGAACGCGTTAACGCGCTAATCTTGGTAGTCGTTGTGCGTGTCCTATTCCGATGGTGCGTGCCCGCTTGAGAATCCGGTTGCAGGATAACTACTCAACGTGCACATTCGGAACCTCAGGATGACTGGTTACATAGAGCCCTCACCTCTGTTCCGGTAGCGCGCAGACAGTAGGTGCACGAGCTAGTGACACCTAAACAAGAACGCCAGAACAAGAACGAGGCAAACACCGTGCGTACGTACACCCCGAAGCCCGGCGATATCAACCGCCAGTGGCACGTCATTGACGCCACAGACGTTGTCCTTGGTCGTCTTGCAAGCCAGACCGCAATCCTGCTGCGCGGCAAGCACAAGGCCACCTATGCATCCCACATGGACATGGGCGACTTCGTCATCATCATCAACGCTGAAAAGGTTGCCCTCACCGGCGCCAAGCTGGAGCAGAAGCGCGCATACCGCCACTCCGGCTACCCGGGCGGTCTGACCTCCGTCAACTACGCGGAACTGCTGGAATCCAATCCGGTGCGCGCCGTTGAAAAGGCCATCAAGGGCATGCTCCCCAAGAACTCCCTCGCTGCCCAGCAGCTGGGCAAGCTGAAGGTGTACCGCGGTGCTGAGCACCCCCACGCCGCCCAGCAGCCCAAGACTTTCGAAATCACCCAGGTCGCCCAGTAGTCCTGGCCACCAAACAACTTATCTATACAAGGAGAATCGTGGCTCAGAACGAAGAGACCACCGAAGCCGTTGAGGCTGAGGAAACCCTTACCAGCTACACCTCTGAAAGCTCAGCTGCTGACGCCGCTGCGCCGAAGAAGGAGCGCCCGGCCCTGACCGTTGCCGGCGCAGCTGTTGGCCGCCGCAAGGAAGCCGTTGCCCGCGTCCGCGTTGTTCCCGGCTCCGGCAAGTGGACCATCAACGGCCGCGCGCTGGACAACTACTTCCCGAACAAGCTGCACCAGCAGGACGTCAACGAGCCCTTCAAGATCCTTGATCTCGAAGGCGCCTACGACGTCATCGCCCGTATCCACGGCGGCGGCATCTCCGGCCAGGCCGGTGCGCTGCGCCTCGGCATCGCCCGTTCGCTGAACGAGATCGACGTCGAAAACAACCGCGCCACCCTGAAGAAGGCCGGTTACCTGTCCCGCGACGCCCGTGTCATCGAGCGTAAGAAGGCCGGTCTCAAGAAGGCCCGCAAGGCCCAGCAGTACTCCAAGCGCTAAACCCGCTTGCACAGAAGCCCGTCCCGCCATTTGGCGGGGCGGGCTTCTGCCGTTTAGCGCGGGTGCCTGCGTGACGGCGAATGCAACAGAAGTGCGTTTGGCCAGCCGTTTCAAGCTGAAGCAAAGCCATCCTCTACACTTGACCGGTGTCTAGATTATTTGGAACTGATGGTGTCCGGGGGCTGGCCAACGGCCTGCTGACAGCAGAGCTGGCCATGCAGCTGGCCCAGGCAGCCGCCGTCGTGCTCGGCCATGACCGCAACTCCAACGGCTCCCGGCCGCGCGCCGTGGTGGCCCGCGACCCGCGCGCCAGCGGAGAGTTCATCGCCGCCGCCGTGGAGGCAGGGCTTTCCAGCTCCGGCGTTGACGTCTACGACGCCGGTGTCCTCCCCACCCCTGCCGCTGCCTACCTGGTGGCCGATCTGGACGCGGACTTCGGCGTCATGATCTCCGCCTCGCACAATCCGGCGCCGGACAACGGCATCAAGTTCTTCGCCCGCGGCGGCCAGAAACTCCCCGATGAGGTGGAGGACGCCATCGAGGCTCAAATGGCCAAGGAAGCTGTCCGCCCGGTCGGTGCCGACGTCGGACGCATCCAGCGCTTCTCCGACGCGGAGGACCGTTACATCGTTCACCTCCTGCAGACCCTTCCGCACCGCCTGGACGGCCTCACAGTTGTTCTGGACTGCGCCCACGGCGCCGCCAGCGGGTGCTCACCCCAGGTCTTCAAGGACGCCGGCGCCAACGTGGTGGTCATCGGCGCTGACCCCGACGGGCACAACATCAACGACGGCGTCGGCTCCACCCACCTGGAGCCCCTCAGGGAAGCCGTGGTGAAGTATGGCGCGGACCTGGGCATCGCCCACGACGGCGACGCCGACCGCTGCCTCGCCGTGGACCACGAGGGCAACGAGGTGGACGGCGACCAGATCATGGCCATCCTCGCCTTTGCACTCAAAGCCTCGGGCAAGCTCAAGGACGATGTCCTGGTGGCCACGGTCATGAGCAACCTCGGCCTGAAGATTGCCCTCCGCGAGGCCGGCATCAGCATCCGTGAAACCGCAGTGGGGGACCGGTACGTTCTGGAGGAAATGCGCGACGGCGGCTACAACCTCGGCGGCGAACAGTCCGGCCACGTCATTTTCGCCGACCACGCCACCACCGGCGACGGCGTGCTCACCGGGCTGCAGCTCGCCGCCCAGATTGCCCTGACCGGAAAGCCCCTCAAGGAACTGGCCACGGTCATGACCAAGCTCCCGCAGGTACTTATCAACGTCAAGGGCGTGGACCGTGCCGGAGTCCGCAGCAACGAGGTCCTTGCGCAGGCCGTGGCTGCGGCGGAAGCCGCCCTGGGCGATACCGGCCGGGTCCTGCTCCGCCCTTCGGGCACCGAACCCGTTGTGCGGGTCATGGTGGAGGCCGGCGACGAGGAGACTGCGCAGTCCATCGCCGAGCACCTTGCCCAGGTGGTCCGGACTGAACTTGCCCTGGAGCTCGTTTCCGAATAAGCCCGCGTACAGCAAAAGCGGCCCGCCTCCTGCAGGAGGCGGGCCGCTGGCGTTATTGCGGAAGCTACGGCGTGCGGCTCTTGAGCGCGTCACGGATTTCGGTCAGCAGCGCGATCTGCGGGTCCTCGGCAGCGACCGCTTTCACGCCCTCATCAATATCCAGCTTCCGGTTACGGCGCTCGATCATCAGGTTCATCGGCAAAACCACAATGAAGTAGATGGCCGCGGAAATCAGCAGGAAGTTGACGATTGCGGTCAGCAGGACACCGAACTCGATGAAATTCCCGTTCAGGTCCACCCTCGCGAAGCTGTCGAAGTTGGGGGAGCCTACCAGTCCGGCAACAAAGGGCATCAGCACCTTGTTCACCAGCGCCGTAACCACCGAGCCGAAGGCAGTGCCGATGACAACGGCGACGGCAAGGTCAACCACATTGCCCTTCATGATGAAATTCTTGAATCCAGTCAGCATGGGAATCACGCTAGCCCATCTCCTTACAGATACCCCGGCGCAGCCCCCACGCCGAAGTACTCCTCCAAGGTGTTGATGCCCCGGTTCGTCATGTCCGTCGCAGCCTCCACACCGATGTACCGCAGGTGCCAGGGCTCGTAGTAGTAGCCGGTAATCGGGTGGAACATCCACGGGTACCGCACCACGAAGCCGAACTTATGTCCGTTCGCCTTCGCCCACACAGCCGCGGGCTGGTCCGCGAAGCACGGCTGGAACCCGCACACCCCGGAGCCGTCGGCAATGTCGAATGCCCAGCCCGTCTGGTGTTCGGAGTAGCCCGGCCGCGCGCTGGCCGTGTCGGCGTCAGCTTGGCCCCGGGTGGCGACGTAACCGTTGTACGTGGTCGCCTGCGTGCTGTAGGAGCGGTACCCGCTCGCCAGGACCATCGCGACGCCGTCCCGCGCGGCGGCGGCGAACATGGCCTCGGCAGCGGCCGCCGTCGTACTGTTCAGCAGCGCTGCCTCCCCGGAGACCGTCGTCGCCACATTGGGCCGCACCAGGTCCGCGGGCACGTAGTCGGCCGGCACCAGCGGCCGGTGCTTGTTGACCACCAGCCAGGGGCTCGCCGGGTCGGTGAGGGAAAACTGCCGCGGCAATGCGGAGGAGGGCGACGGCGTGGGGGACGGCTCCGAAGGCGGGGGAGCCGCCGTCGTGGCTCCCGCCGTCGGGGATGCGGATGCCGGGGAAGAGAGCGGCGCTGAGGCAGCAGGGGAACCCGACGACGGCGTCGCCGCCCCGGGTGCCTCGGGTGTGCACGCTGCCAAAACAGTCAGTCCGGCCCCCGCGGCGAGGAAGCGGGCAAAGCTGCGGCGGCTCGTCGCCGTCAGCGTGTCATCAGGAGCAGCAGCGCAGTCGTAGCACACGTGTGCTAGACCTTCCGGAGCAGCATCCGGCGGATCGAGTGGTCCGCCTCTTTGGTGAGCACCAGCTGGGCGCGGCCGCGGGTCGGCAGGACGTTCTCCTCCAGGTTGGGCTCGTTGATCCGCTTCCAAATGTCCCGGGCCGTGCTTTCGGCTTCCTCGTCGGAAAGCGCGGCATACCGGTGGAAATAGGACTCAGGCTGTGCGAACGCGGTGCTCCGGAGCTTGCGGAACCTGTCCACGTACCACTCCTCTATGTAGGACGTTTTGGCGTCCACATAGATGGAGAAGTCGAAAAAGTCGCTCAGCGCCAGCCCCTGCCGGCCGTCATGCCTGGGCCTCGCGGGCGCCAGGACGTTGAGCCCTTCCACGATCAGCACGTCGGGGCGGCGGACCACCACTTCCTTGCCGGGAACGATGTCGTACGTAACGTGGGAGTACCAGGGCGCCCGCACTTCCTCAGCGCCGCTTTTGATTTCGCTCACAAAGCGCAGCAGGGCACGCCGGTCATAGGACTCCGGGAAGCCCTTGCGCTCCAGCAGCTGCCGGCGCTTCAGCTCAGCCAGCGGATACAGGAAACCGTCGGTGGTGATGAGTTCAACATTCGGGGTGCCCGGCCAGCGGCGCAGCATCTCCCGGAGCACGCGGGCAATGGTGGACTTCCCGACGGCGACCGAACCCGCCACGCCGATCACAAAGGGAGTGCGCTGGGTCTGCTCGCCCAGGAAGGTGGTGGTGGCGGCGTGCAGCTGGCCGGCGGCCTCAACATACAGGTGCAGCAGCCTGGAGAGCGGAAGGTAGACCTCCCGGACTTCCTTCATATCCAGGGGGTCGCCAAGGCCGCGCAAACGGACGATGTCCTCCTGGTTAAGGGGCTGTTCCATCTCGTCTGCAAGCCGGGACCAGGTCTGCCGGTCCAGCTCAACGAACGGGGAGACGCCTTCGCCGTTCGCGTCATTGCGTTGCACAGTCACTATAGAGATTCTGCCCCCAGCCCGGCTGAGAAAGAAATGCGCGCAAGCACACGCACGCGGGGAACAATGAAACAGAAGCGGCTCCGCGGCGACGCAAGGTTTAGATCTGGGGCACCCCTGCCGATAGTCTTGTGCCTATGTGTGGAATCGTGGGATATGTGGGCCGTTCTAATAACGGCGGAAGTCACAGTGCGCTGGACGTTGTCATCGAGGGGCTGCGCCGCCTGGAGTACCGGGGCTACGACTCCGCAGGGGTCGCCGTGGTGTCCCAAGGCTCAATTGAGTCGCGGAAGAAGTCCGGGAAGCTGAGCAACCTGATTGCTGAGCTGGAGGACCGTCCGCTACCGGAAACAGTCACCGGGATCGGCCATACCCGCTGGGCCACCCATGGTGGGCCGACGGACCGGAACGCGCACCCGCACCTGGCCGATGACGGCAAGCTCGCCGTGATCCACAACGGCATCATTGAAAACTTCGCCGAGCTCAAGCTTGAGCTGCTGGAAAAGGGCGTCACCTTCCTGTCCGAGACGGACACCGAGGTCGCCGCCGCCCTGCTGGGGGACATTTTCCGGAACAAGCTCGGCGGGGACGTGTCCGACGGCGGCCTGACCCGGGCCATGGAGCTCGCCTGCCAGCGCCTCGAGGGGGCCTTCACCCTCCTTGCCGTGCACGCGGACCAGCCCGACGTCGTCGTTGCCGCCCGCCGCAACTCACCCCTGGTGGTGGGCCTGGGCGAGGGGGAGAACTTCCTGGGCTCTGACGTCTCCGGCTTCATCGACTACACCCGCCGGGCCGTGGAACTGGGCCAGGACCAGATTGTCACCATCACCGCGGACACCGTGGAGATCACCGACTTTTACGGCAACCCGGCCGCGGGCAAGGAATACCACGTGGACTGGGACCCGGCCTCGGCCGAAAAGGGCGGCTTCAGCTCGTTCATGGAGAAGGAAATCCATGACCAGCCCGACGCCGTGGCCCAGACCCTGCTGGGACGGTCCGACCTGAACGGCATGCTGACCCTCGATGAGCTCCGGATCGACCCGGAGCTGCTGAAGCAGGTCAACAAGATCATCGTTCTGGCCTGCGGCACCGCCGCTTACGCCGGCACGGTAGCCAAGTACGCCATCGAGAACTGGTGCCGGATCCCCACTGAGGTGGAACTCGCGCACGAGTTCCGCTACCGCGACCCGATCCTGGATGAGAAGACCCTGGTGGTGTCCATCAGCCAGTCGGGCGAAACCATGGACACCCTGATGGCCGTCCGTTACGCCCGGGAACAGGGCGCGAAGACCATCTCGATCTGCAACACCAACGGCTCCACCATCCCGCGCGAGTCCGACGCCGTGCTCTACACACACGCCGGCCCGGAAATCGCTGTGGCGTCCACGAAGGCGTTCCTGGCCCAGATCACCGCCGCGTACCTGCTGGGCCTGTACCTGGCGCAGCTGCGCGGAAACATCTTCTCCGGCCAGATCAAGGACGTCCTCGCGGACCTGTCCAAGATCCCCGCGAAGATCCAGACCATCCTGGACGGCGCCGGCCCGCTTCGCGAGCTCGCCCGGAGCATGGCCAGCGAGACCTCCGTGCTGTTCCTGGGCCGCCACGTCGGCTACCCGGTAGCCCTTGAGGGTGCACTGAAGCTCAAGGAAATCGCGTACATCCACGCCGAAGGCTTCGCCGCCGGTGAGTTGAAGCACGGCCCCATCGCCCTGATCGACGAAGGCAAGCCGGTGTTCGTGGTGGTCCCGTCCCCGCGCGGCCGCGATTCGCTGCACGCCAAGGTGGTCTCGAACATCCAGGAAGTCCGCGCTCGCGGCGCCCGCACCCTGGTCATCGCCGAGGAAGGCGACGAAGCCGTCAAGGCCTACGCCGAGCACGTCTTCTACGTCCCCGAAACCCCCACCCTCCTCATGCCGCTGCTGACCACCGTCCCGCTGCAGATCTTCGCCGCGGAACTCGCCGCGGCCAAGGGCTACGACGTGGACCAGCCCCGCAACCTTGCCAAGAGCGTCACCGTCGAGTAACTGCGGACCGGCAGAATGCTGCTTTGCCACTGAACGCCCCGGGCCATACGCCCGGGGCGTTCTTTGTTCCCGGCACCCGGCACCGGGCACGGCGGACGGCAAGGCCCGGAGCGCCACCGTAGAGTAGTGCCATGATCGTTGGCATAGGCGTAGACGTTGTAGACATCGAGCGGTTCGGCCGTCAGCTTGAGCGCACCCCGGGCCTGAAGGACCGGCTGTTCGTGCCCGCAGAGCGGGAGCTGAACACCCGGTCGCTGGCCGCGCGGTTCGCCGCGAAGGAAGCAGTGGCCAAGGTCCTCGGGGCGCCGGCCGGCATGAACTGGCAGGACTGCTGGATCGGCCTTGATCACAACGGACCCACCGTTCAGGTCAAGGGAACCGTGCTGGCCGTTGCCGAGTCCAAGGGCGTCAAGCGCTGGCACCTCTCCATCAGCCACGACGGCGGCATCGCCACAGCAACGGTCCTGGCCGAAGGCTGAACGGGCTGCCCACAGTTACCTAACACCGTGATCAGCGCCTGCACCGGATCCCAGGTCCGCGAAGCCGAGAAACCACTCCTTGCGGCGGGCCTGGGCGATGTCCTCATGCAGCGCGCAGCCCACGGGCTGGCCAATTCGGTGGTCCGGGAACTCAAGTCCCGCGGCCGCCGGGTCTACGGCGCCACGCTTGTGGTGCTCACCGGCAAGGGCAACAACGGCGGGGACGGCCTCTACGCCGCCGCGTTCCTCGCAGCCCGGGGGATACGCACGACGGCGGTGCTCACCGCTGATTCAGCGCATCCCCAGGCGCTGGCTGCTTTTGAGCGGGCCGGCGGCAGGATCCTGCACCTCGCCACTGCGGCACTGAGCGAGCTGGCAGCAGAAGCGGCCCATTCCGACGTCGTCATCGATGCCGTGCTGGGAACAGGCGCGAAAGGCGGGCTGCGGGGGAGTACGGCCGAGCTTGTCAGTGCCATTGCCGATGGCCGGGCCGGTCAGGCTGCCGGTTTTGTTGTGGCGTGCGACCTGCCCAGCGGCGTCGACGCCGATACGGGGGAAGTATCAGAACCGGTGCTTCCCGCGGATGTAACGGTGACATTCGGAGCAGCAAAAGCGGGCCTGCTGGTTGACCCGGGCGCCGACTACGCCGGCAGGGTGGACGTGGTGCCCATCGGCATCGAGGACCATCTCGAAGGTCCCGCCCTGCGCCGGCTTGAAGCTGCAGACATCGCGGGCCGTTTACCCAACCCCGCCCGGCGCGCGCACAAGTACTCCCGCGGGGTCCTGGGAGTGGTGGCCGGCTCCGCCGACTATCCCGGCGCGGCCGTCCTGGCCTGCCGGGGCGCCCTGGCCGCCGGAGTGGGGATGGTGCGCTACCTCGGGCCGCCCGAGGTCGGGGACCTGGTCCGCCAATCGTGCCCTGAGGTGGTCTGCAGTACCGGCACCGTTGCCGGGAACCGGGTCCAGGCGTGGCTGGTGGGTTCCGGCATGGGCCCGGAAGACCACGAGCAGCTGCAGCGCGCCCGCGACGCCGTCGGATCCGGCCTTCCTGTGGTGGCCGATGCCGGTGCCTTGCCCGCCCTTCCCAATGTCCTCGCCCCGCATGTGGTGCTGACTCCGCACGCCGGGGAGCTCGCCGCACTCCTCAAACGCCTGGGCGGTCACCAGGACCGCGCAGCAGTTGAAGCAGGGACCCTCGATGCAGTACGCCAGGCCGCCGCACTGACCGGAGCGACCGTCCTGCTGAAGGGGGCCACCACCCTGGTGGCCGCACCCTCAGGGGATGTATACAGCCAGGCGGACGGCACGCCCTGGCTCGCCACTGCCGGCAGCGGCGACGTCCTCGCGGGCATCATTGGGGCGCTGCTCGCCCAGTCTTCTCCCGACGTCGGACCCTCGGGAAAGTCGAACACGGAAGCGGACGCCCGCTGGGCTGAGCTGGCCGCGCTGGGAGCAGCGCTGCACGGCCTGGCCGGGAGGGCGGCGTCGGACGCCTGCTTCGGCGGGTCTATCGCTGCTGGCGGAATCGCCGACTCCTTACCTCACGTTTGGGGTAAAGTAAGCACGCTTAGTAACTCTGGGGCCCCGCAACGTAATAGTCACACCCAGCCGTTACGGTAGCAGTAGTTCGCACCGGCAGCAGGAGCCCCTGCTCTTCTGCTGCTAAATATCAATGAGGAGCATTAATGGAAGTCTGGCCTGGATCGGCTTATCCCCTTGGCGCCACCTACAACGGCACCGGCACCAACTTTGCCCTGTTCAGCGAACGCGCCGAAAAAGTTGAGCTTTGCCTTTTTGACGATAATGGCAAGGAAACCCGCATACCGGTAGACGAAGTGGACGGGTACGTCTGGCACTGCTACATCCCGCAGGTACAGCCCGGCCAAAAGTACGGCTACCGTGTCCACGGCCCCTACGATCCCGCTTCCGGCAACCGCTTCAACCCGAACAAGCTCCTCCTGGACCCCTACGCAAAGGCCGTTCACGGGCAGGTGGACTGGGACCCTTCGCTGTTCACCTACAACCTGGGTGAGCCGGACACCATCAATAACGAGGACTCCGCCAGCCACATGATGATGGGCGTGGTCATTAACCCGTTCTTCGACTGGGACGGCGACCAGACCCTGCGGATTCCTTACCACCAGTCAGTCATCTACGAAGCCCACGTGAAGGGCCTCACGCAGTTGCACCCGGAAATTCCCGAGGAGCAGCGCGGAACGTACGCAGGCGTGGCCCACCCCGCCGTCATCTCCCACCTCCAGAAGCTGGGTGTCACCGCCATCGAACTGATGCCCGTGCACCAGTTCGTCAATGACGGGACCCTGGAGGACAAGGGCCTGAGCAACTATTGGGGCTACAACACCATCGGTTTCTTCGCGCCGCAGAACACGTACAGCTCCACGGGCGATACCGGCCAGCAGGTCCAGGACTTCAAAGCCATGGTCCGCTCGCTCCACAAGGCGGGTATCGAGGTCATCCTCGACGTCGTCTACAACCACACCGCCGAGGGCAACCACCTGGGCCCCACGTTGTCCTTCAAGGGCATCGACAACGCCTCCTACTACCGGTTGATGGAGGGCGACGAAAAGCACTACATGGACTACACCGGTACCGGCAACACGCTGAACGTCCGCCAGCCCCATTCACTCCAGCTGTTGATGGATTCCCTGCGCTACTGGGTCACCGAGATGCACGTGGACGGTTTCCGCTTTGACCTTGCCTCCACCCTGGCCCGCGAGTTCTACGATGTTGACAAGCTGTCCACCTTCTTCGAGCTCATCCAGCAGGACCCGGTTGTTTCCCAGGTCAAGCTCATTGCCGAGCCGTGGGACGTTGGGCCCGGCGGCTACCAGGTAGGAAACTTCCCGCCGCAATGGACGGAATGGAACGGCAAGTACCGCGACACCGTGCGCGACTTCTGGCGCGGCGAGCACGCCACACTGGGCGAGTTTGCCTCCCGCATCACCGGCTCCGCGGACCTGTACGAGCACTCCGGGCGCCGGCCTGTGGCATCCATCAACTTCGTCACTGCCCATGATGGTTTTACCCTCGCGGACCTGGTGTCCTACAACGAGAAGCACAACGACGCCAACGGCGAGGGCAACAACGACGGCGAATCCCACAACCGGTCCTGGAACTGCGGCGTTGAGGGTCCCACGGATGATCCCGAGGTCCTCTCCCTGCGGGCCCGCCAGCAGCGGAACTTCATTGCCTCGCTGCTGCTCTCCCAGGGCGTGCCCATGCTCCTGCACGGCGACGAGATGGGACGCACCCAGCAGGGCAACAACAACGGGTACTGCCAGGACTCCGAGCTGACCTGGATCAACTGGGACAGCGTTGACCAGCCATTGATCGAGTTCACCGCAGCCGTCAACGCGCTCCGCGCCAAGCACCCCACCTTCCGGCGCAGCCGGTTCTTCGACGGACGGCCCGTCCTGAGGGGCGAAGGCGAACGTCTGCCGGACATCGTATGGCTTGATCCGAGCGGCGAAACCATGAAGCCGGAGGCCTGGGACAGCGGATTTGGGCGGTCCGTGGGCGTCTTCCTGAACGGAAATGGCATCCAAGGCAAGGACACCCGCGGACGGCGGATCACGGACGTGAACTTCCTGATGTTCTTCAACGCCCACGATGACACCGTCAAGTTCACCCTTCCGGCGGATGAGTATGCCCCGGCATGGGACGTCATCATCGACACTGCCGGGCAGAACGCCGACACGGAGCCGGTCTCCGCAGGGCAGCCGCTGCCTGTGGAAGCCAAGTCCCTGGTGGTCCTGCGTGCCCACACCATTGAAGAAGTAGAACCGGACCACTCGGTTGCGGCATCCCTCGCGGCACTGACGCAGACCTCCACCAGCGAGACCGAGTCCCTCACCGCCCCCATGGTGGCGGAGCCCGGGAAGACCACGAAGATCGGGGAGCGGAAGGACACGGGCAAGTGAGAGTACCGGCATCCACCTACCGCCTGCAGATCCGCCGCGGCTTCACCCTGTTCGACGCTGCTGAAAAGGTCCCGTACCTCAAGAACCTGGGGGCGGACTGGATCTACCTTTCTCCCATCCTGACGGCGGAGCAGGGCTCGGACCACGGCTATGACGTGACCGACCCCTCCGCCGTGGACCCGGAGCGCGGCGGCCCGGAAGGCCTGCTGGCCCTCTCCAGGGCTGCCCGCGAGCACGGCATGGGTGTCCTCGTGGACATCGTGCCCAACCACGTGGGCGTCGCAACGCCTGCACAGAACCCCTGGTGGTGGTCCCTGCTGAAGGAAGGCCAGGGCTCACCCTACGCCGAAGCCTTCGACGTCGAGTGGGAACTGGCCGGCGGAAAGGTCCGGCTGCCCATGCTGGGTTCCGGCGAGGACCTGGACAAGCTGGAGGTCAAGGACGGTGAACTCCGCTACTACGACCACCGCTTCCCGCTGGCCGAGGGCACGTATTCCGACGGTGACACGCCCCAGGAAGTCCACAGCCGCCAGCACTACGAGCTGATCGACTGGCGCCGCGCAGACGCCGAGCTGAACTACAGGCGCTTCTTCGCGGTCACCACCCTGGCCGGAATCCGCGTGGAAACCCCGCGTGTCTTCGAGGAAGCCCATGCCGAGGTAGGCCGTTGGTTCAATGAGGGGCTTGTGGACGGGCTCCGCGTGGACCATCCCGATGGCCTGGCGGATCCTGCGGGCTACCTGCGGTGGCTGAAGGACCTCAGCGGCGGAGCCTACATCCTGGTGGAAAAAATCCTGGAGCCGGGCGAAACCCTGCCCCAGGACTTCGCCACCGAGGGCACCACCGGGTATGACGCCCTGGCTGATGTGGACCGGGTCTTCGTTGATCCCGCCGGTGAGCAGCCACTCAACGACCTGGACGCAAAGCTCCGGGAATCAGCAGCCCCCGCGGACTATGCCGAGATGATCCGCGGAACCAAGCGCATGATCGCCGACGGCATCCTCCGCTCCGAGGTTCTGCGGTTGGCCCGCCTGGTTCCGGAGTCCTACGGGCTTCCGGTGGAACAGGCTGCCGACGCGATCGCCGAGATCATTTCCGCTTTCCCGGTCTACCGGACGTACCTGCCCACCGGCGCCGAGATCCTCAAGGAAGCCTGCGAGTCCGCGGCGGCCCGACGCCCCGAGCTGGAAGTTGCCGTCGGCACACTGCTGCCCCTGCTCCTGGACCCGGCCAACCCCATCGCGGTCCGGTTCCAGCAGACCTCTGGCATGGTGATGGCCAAGGGTGTTGAGGACACGGCGTTCTACCGCTACACCCGGCTTGGCACCCTGACGGAGGTGGGAGCCGAACCAACGGAGTTCGCTGTCTCTCCCGAGGAGTTCCACCACCGGATGACCCGGCGGCAGCAGGAACTTCCGCTGTCCATGACCACCATGTCCACGCACGACACCAAGCGCAGCGAAGACGCGCGGGCCCGGATTTCAGTGATCGCCGAGCTGTCGCAGGAGTGGACAACCACGCTGAACAGCCTCCGCGAGCTTGCCCCGATTCCGGACGGTCCGTACGAGAACCTGCTGTGGCAGGCCATCGTCGGCGCATGGCCTGCGAGCAGGGAACGGCTCCAGGGCTACGCGGAGAAGGCCGCCCGGGAGGCCGGCAACTCCACCACGTGGACCGACCCCGACGAGGAGTTCGAGTCCGCGGTCAAGACCGCAGTTGATGCCGCGTTCGACGACCACCGGGTCACCGAACTGGTGGAAGGCTTCGTGGCACGGATCGACTCCTTCGCTGCGTCCAACTCCGTGTCCGCCAAGCTGGTCCAGCTGACCATGCCCGGTGTGCCGGATGTGTACCAGGGCAGTGAGTTTTGGGAACGCTCCCTGACCGATCCGGACAACCGGCGGCCGGTGGACTTCGCGGCCCGCCAGGAGGAGCTGGCAAAGCTCGACGCCGGCACGTTGCCGGCGGCGGGGACCGAAACCAGCAAGCTCCTGGTCACCTCCCGGGCGCTCCGGATACGCCGCGACCGGCCCGACCTGTTCCAGGGCTACAGCCCGGTGACGGCAACAGGGGCTGCCGCAGCGCACCTGCTCGCCTTCCACCGCGGTGCGGATGGAGCCACCGGCGCCCTGACTCTCGCCACCCGGCTGCCTGCAGGACTCGCGGCCGACGGCTTCTGGCGGGACACCGCCGTTGAACTCCCCGCCACCATGCGCGACGAGCTCACCGGCGCCGGGTACGGACCAGGCACCGTTTCGGTGGCTGACGTCCTGGGTACCTTCCCTGTGGCTTTGCTCGTACCCGTGGATGGAGAAAAGGCATGACCCTCGTCAATGTTGGGCCCGAGCGTTTCGACGTCTGGGCTCCCGACGCCCATTCGGTAATCCTCGTGGCCGACGGCCGGCAGTACCCGATGCTGAAGAAGGAGACGGCGCCAGGCTCGGAAGGGTGGTGGGCTGCCCCGGACGCTCCGGTGGACGGTGACGTGGACTACGGCTACCTGCTGGACGGGGACGGCCAACCCGTGCCCGATCCGCGATCGCGGCGGCTGCCCGAGGGCGTCCACAAGCTGTCCAGGACCTTCGATCCCGCCGCCTACGCGTGGCAGGATGGCGCCTGGAAGGGCAGGGAACTGCAGGGGTCGGTCATCTACGAACTCCACGTGGGGACCTTCACCCCTGAGGGAACCCTGGACGCCGCCGCCGGAAAGCTCGGCTACCTCGCGGACCTGGGCGTCGACTTCGTGGAACTGCTGCCCGTCAACGGCTTCAACGGAACCCACAACTGGGGCTACGACGGCGTGCAGTGGTACGCCGTCCACGAAGGATACGGCGGGCCTGCGGCCTACCAGCGCTTCGTCGACGCAGCCCACGCGGCAGGCATCGGGGTCATCCAGGACGTGGTGTACAACCACCTCGGCCCGAGCGGCAACTACCTGCCCAAGTTCGGTCCCTACCTGAAACAGGGCGATGCCAACACCTGGGGTGACTCCGTCAACCTGGACGGTCCGGGCTCGGACGTGGTGCGCGAGTACATCCTGGACAACCTCGCGCTCTGGCTCCGGGACTACCACGTGGATGGTCTGCGGCTTGACGCCGTGCACGCGCTCCGCGATGAGCGCGCCGTGCACATCCTCGAGGAGTTCGGCGCCCTGGGCGACGCCGTTTCAGCCGAAACGGGGCTGCCGAAGACGCTGATCGCGGAGTCGGACCTGAACAATCCGCGCCTGCTCTACCCGCGGGCCGCCAATGGTTACGGGCTGGCGGGGCAGTGGAGCGATGACTTCCACCACGCGGTGCACGTGAGCGTCAGCGGGGAGACCACCGGGTATTACGAGGACTTCCAGTCCCTGGGTGTGCTGGCAAAGGTCCTGAAGGACGGCTTCCTGCACGACGGCAGCTACTCCAGCTTCCGCGGGCGCCACCACGGCCGGCCCATCAACCCGGCCCTGGCCCACCCGGCAGCGCTGGTGGTGTGCAACCAGAACCACGACCAAATCGGCAACCGCGCCACCGGGGACCGGCTGTCGCAGTCGCTGTCCTACGGGCAGCTGGCCGTGGCCGCCGTGCTCACGCTGACCTCGCCGTTTACGCCCATGCTGTTCATGGGCGAGGAGTTCGCCGCCAGCACCCCCTGGCAGTTCTTCACCTCGCACCCTGAACCCGAGCTGGGCAAGGCAACTGCGGAGGGCAGGATCAAGGAGTTCGAGCGCATGGGGTGGGATCCCGCCGTCGTGCCCGACCCCCAGGACCCCGAGACCTTCCGCCGTTCCAAGCTGAACTGGGACGAAGCTGCCGGCGGTGACCACGCCCGGCTGCTGGAGCTCTACCGCTCCCTGACGGAACTCCGCCGGGAACACGCCGAGCTTGCCGGGCTGGACTTCAGCGAGACAGACGTGAGGTTCGACGACGACGAGGGCTGGCTGCGTTTCCGCCGCGGCAGCGTTGAAGTGCTCCTCAACTTCTCGGACGCCAAGGTCCGGCTGGACGGCGTCTCCGGCTCGGTCCTGCTGGCAACGGATGAGGGTACCGGTCTTGACGGCGACGCCCTCGCGCTGGCTCCCTGGAGCGCTGCGATCCTGAAGTCCTGAACACTGCTTGGCTAAGTTACGCCGCGAGCTGCTGCTGTCAGCCCGCGGCGTAACTTTTCTCCCCGGCACTGTAGCGCGGGTCACAGCTGGCAGGATGGAACGCATGACTTATTCCGCGGCGGAAGACCGCTACGAATCCATGCCCTACCGCCGGGTCGGCCGCAGCGGGCTGAAACTTCCGGCCATCTCGCTCGGCCTGTGGCACAACTTCGGCGACGACAAGCGCTTTGACGAACAGCGCGCCATCCTTCGCCGCGCCTTCGACCTGGGCGTCAACCACTTCGACCTCGCCAACAACTACGGCCCGCCTGACGGTTCCGCCGAGACCAACTTCGGCCGGCACCTCCAGGACGACTTCAAGCCCTACCGCGACGAACTGGTCATCTCCACCAAAGCCGGCTACTACATGTGGCCCGGCCCCTACGGCGAATGGGGCTCCAGGAAGTACCTCATTTCCAGCCTCGACCAGTCGCTGCAGCGGATGGGCCTGGACTACGTGGACATCTTCTACAGCCACCGGCCGGACCCGGAGACTCCCCTGGAAGAAACCATGGGTGCCCTGGATTACGCCGTGCGCTCGGGCAAAGCGCTGTACGCCGGCATCTCCTCCTACACCCCGGAGCAGACCCTCGAGGCGGCCCGCATCTTGAAGGACCTCGGGACGCCGCTGCTGATCCACCAGCCCAGCTACTCCATGCTCAACCGCTGGACCGAGAACGGCAGCCCCAACCTGTACGAGGCACTTGACCAGGTGGGCGCCGGTTCCATCGCCTTCTCGCCGCTGGCCCAGGGCATGCTTACCGACCGCTACCTGAACGGTGTTCCTGCCGATTCGCGCGCCGCCAAGGCCCGGTTCCTCTCGGAGGACTCCATCACCGATGAAAAGCTGGACCGGATCCGCGGGCTGCACGGGATTGCCGAAAACCGCGGGCAGTCGCTGGCGCAGATGGCCGTCGCCTGGATCCTGCGCGACCAGCCCAAGGGCTCGCCCGTTACGTCCGCGCTGGTGGGCGCCTCGAGCGTTCGCCAGTTGGAGGACACGCTGGCCGCGATCAACAACCTGGAGTTCTCCGAGGACGAGCTGACTGACATCGACGAGTTCGCCGTCGAGTCGGACATCAACCTCTGGAAGCAGCCCGCCTAGGTTACCGCCGCCCATCAACGGAGTGGGACCGGGGAACAAAGCCCGGTCTCACTCTGTTGGGTACAATGAATAGGCGCCACGTGGCGCCGCCCCGCCGGCCGCCGTCGTACCTTAGTCGCAGCGCAACCTGGCTGGCCGACGTTTGTCCCCCAAAGGAGTTCCGTGTCTTCACATCCGATTCGTGTTGCAATCGTCGGCGTAGGAAACTGCGCCGCTTCCCTGGTCCAAGGTGTCCACTACTACAAGGACGCTGACCCCGAGGCCACGATTCCGGGCCTGATGCACGTTGAGTTTGGCCAGTACCACGTGGGTGACGTTGAGTTCGTCGCAGCGTTTGACGTGGATGGCAAAAAAGTTGGTGTTGACCTTGCCGATGCCATCCTGGCCAGCGAAAACAACACCATCAAGATTGCAGACGTGCCGCCCACCGGTGTCACCGTCCAGCGCGGCCAGACCCTCGACGGTCTGGGCAAGTACTACCTCGAAACCATCGAGCAGTCCACCGAAGAGCCCGTTGACGTTGTGCAGGCGCTCAAGGACGCCAAGGTGGATGTCATGGTTTGCTACCTGCCGGTTGGTTCGCAGGAAGCGGCCGAGTTCTACGCCCAGTGCGCCATCGACGCCGGCGTGGGCTTCGTCAACGCCCTGCCCGTGTTCATCGCAGGCACCAAGGAGTGGGCGGACAAGTTCACCGCCGCCGGTGTGCCGATCGTTGGTGACGACATCAAGAGCCAGATCGGTGCCACCATTACGCACCGTGTTATGGCAAAGCTCTTCGAAGACCGCGGTGTCACCCTTGACCGCACGTACCAGCTGAACGTCGGCGGCAACATGGACTTCAAGAACATGCTGGAGCGCGACCGCCTCGAGTCCAAGAAGATCTCGAAGACCCAGGCCGTAACGTCCAACGTTGAGGCCGAACTGGCCGCAAAGGACGTGCACATCGGCCCGTCGGACTATGTCCAGTGGCTCGATGACCGCAAGTGGGCCTTCGTCCGCCTTGAGGGCCGCAACTTCGGTGACGCCCCCGTTTCGCTGGAGTACAAGCTGGAGGTTTGGGATTCGCCGAACTCCGCCGGTGTGATCATCGACGCCATACGCGCCGCCAAGATCGGGCTGGACCGCGGCATCGGCGGCCCCCTGCTCTCCGCATCGAGCTACTTCATGAAGTCCCCGCCGGAGCAGTTCAACGACGACCTCGCCCGCGAAAAGGTCGAAGCCTTCATCCGCGGAGACCTCGAACGCTAACCCGTTCGTCCGGCTGACCCCTGAGACCCTCTCTCACTTGACGTCAGTTTTTAGCCAATCCTCTATCACTCAACGTCTGTTTCACGCGGCGCTCTCTCACTTTTATTGGGGGAGCGCCGCGCGTTTAACCCCGGTAGCGGCGGGTGGCGTTGCTGGCCGGGGAAGGGCACATCGAGTGAGAGAGGATCGCCGGAAAGCGCACATCAGGTGAGAGAGCGTCTGCGGAAAGCGCACATCAAGTGAGAGAGGGTCTGCGGAAAGCGCACATCAGGTGAGAGAGGGTGCGGTGGGGGACAGCGCAACGGGGGAGGGATCAGGTTAGGCCTACCGGGTTGCCGGCGCCGTCCACGTCCATCCGCAGCGCGGCCGGGACGGCGGGCAGGCCGGGCATGGTCATCACGGCACCGGTCAGCGCCACGATAAACCCGGCTCCGGTCTTGGGCAGGAGATCGCGCACATGGATGGTGAAACCCTTCGGCGCACCCAGGCGGGAGGCATCGTCGGTGAACGAGTACTGGGTTTTTGCCATGCATACCGGCATGCCGCCCCAGCCGTTCCGTTCTATGTCGGCCAGCCGCTTCAAGGCCGGCACGGAAAAGTCGACGCCGTCCGCGCCGTAAATTTCCTGCGCAATGGTCCGGATCTTGTCCTCCACCGGCAGCTCCAGCGGATACAGGTGCCGGAAGCTGTTCGGCCGGGCCACCACGCCGGCGACGAGGGCTGCGAGTTCATCGCCGCCATCGCCCCCGCCGCCGCGTGCCCAGACATCGGCGACGGCGGCCTGGACTCCCTCGGCAGCACACCAAGCGAGCAGCCAGTCGAGTTCCTCGGGGGAATCCGACGAGAACCTGTTGATGGCAACCACCGGCGTCACACCGAATTTCTCAACGTTGCGCACGTGCCGGCGGAGGTTGGCCACCCCTGCTTCCAGGGCCGTCAGGTCCGGCAGGGTGAGCCGGTCCTTCGGCACCCCGCCCTGCATTTTCAGCGCCCGCACGGTGGCCACCACCACGACGCCGGAAGGGACCAGGCCGCCGCACCGTGCCTTAATGTCCATGAACTTCTCGGCACCAAGATCGGCGCCGAAACCGGCCTCAGTAACAACGATGTCCGCCAGCCGTCGGGCCGTCTGGGTGGCGATGAGCGAGTTGCAGCCATGGGCGATGTTGGCGAACGGACCGCCATGGACCAGCGCCGGGGTGCCCGCGATGGTCTGCACCAGGTTCGGCTTAATGGCTTCTTTCAAGAGCAGGGTCAAAGCGCCCTGGACACCGAGGTGGGCCACGGTGACAGGGGAGCGGTCAAAGGTATAGCCGAAGGTGATCCTGCCCAGGCGCTCCCGGAGGTCCGCCAAATCAGTAGCCAGGCAGAAAACGGCCATGACCTCCGATGCCACGGTGATATCGAATCCGTCCTGGCGGGGGACACCCTGCGCCGGCCCGCCGAGGCCGATCACCACCTCCCGCAGGGCGCGGTCGTTGATGTCCAGCACCCGCTTGAATGTCATGCGCCGGGGGTCGATGTTCAGTTCGTTGCCCTGGTAGATGTGGTTGTCCACCAGGGCCATGAGCGCATTGTTGGCCGAGGTGATGGCGTGGAAGTCGCCGGTGAAATGCAGGTTGATCTCGTCCATGGGCAAAACCTGCGAGTACCCGCCGCCGGTGGCTCCGCCCTTCATACCCAGGACAGGACCCAGTGACGGCTCCCGCAGGGCGATCATCACCCGGTGTCCGGCCCGGGCCAGCGAATCGGCGAGCCCCACTGTGGTGGTGGACTTGCCCTCACCTGCCGGGGTAGGGGACATGGCCGAGACCAGCACCACCTTCCCGTGGGGCGGAGGCGCCGAAAGCTGCGCGGGATCAACCTTCGCCTTGTACCGCCCGTACAGCTCCACCGCCGCCGCATTGATCCCCGCCGCAGCCGCAATCTCCTCGATGGGCCGGATCCGTGCCGCACGTGCAATCTCAAGGTCACTTGGGGAAGCAGACATCATTGTCCTTTTCTTGGGCGGATGCGGCAGGTGGGGGCGTTAGGGGGCAGGAACGGTGGTCAGGTGCTGGCCCACGAAATCGTCGACGGCGGCGTGGTAGCTTTCGAGCGTGATGGCGGCAGTGCGCTGCCACCCCGAGCTCTGGGCCCGGATGGCGGCTGCCCGTCCCATGTCTTCCCGGGTGGCGGGGTCGTCATACAGGGCCTCCAGCGCATCCGCCCAGTCAGAGGCGTGATGGCCGTCCACCAACAGCCCCGTCCTGCCGTCGAAAATTGCCCGGGAAAGCCCGCCGACGCGCGTCGCCACGACGGGAGTGCCGCAGGCCTGGGCTTCCAGGGCCACCAGCCCGAACGATTCGCTGTAAGAGGGCATCACCACAACGTCGGCCGCGCGGAACCAGGCCGCCAGCTCGGGCGCCTTCACCGGCGGAAGCTGCGTGACGACGTCGTCCATTCCCGCCTCCGCGACCAGCCGCCGGAGATTGAACTCCTTGTTCCCGCTCAGCGAGCCGAGGATGGTGAGCCGGAGGTTGATGTCCGGCCGCCGGCGCCGCAGCAGGGCCGCTGCCTTCACCAGGATCTGCGGACCCTTCAGTCGCTGGATCCGGCCCGCGAAGACGAGGTGGAAGGTTTCCGGGCCGATGCCCCGCCCGGTCCTCGCCCTGGCGCGGAAGGCAGGAGTGAAAGTGCTGAGATCGACGCCGGGCGGGGCGATGTCTATCCGGTCATAAGAGGCGCCGTAATGCGACACCAGCTCAGCGGCCTCGGCACTGGTGTTGGCGATCAGCCGCGCGGCCCCGTCCACGATCCGGTGCTCACCCAGCTCCCGGCGCCGTGGCTCAGGCTGTTCCCCGGACTCGAGCAGGAGGTTTTTGACCTTGGCCATGGTGTGCATGGTGTGGACCAGCGGCACGCCCCATAGTTCGGACAGCTCCAGCCCGGCGATGCCGGACACCCAATAGTGCGAATGGATGACGTCGTAGCGGCCATGCGGCTGCCGCTGACGGATCTGCTCGATTTCCTCCACCATGTGGTGGAGAAGTCCGGGAAGCTCTTCCTTGGGGATCTTCCTAACAGGTCCGGCCAGGACGTTATGGACGCACACGCCGGGATCCGGGTGTTCGATGGCGGGCTGGCCGGCGGAGGTGGATCGCGTGAAGATCTCCACTTCCACGCCCGCTTCGGCCAGCGCGGAGGCCAGTTCGCGGATGTAGACGTTCATCCCGCCGGCATCACCGGAGCCGGGCTGCTCCATGGGGGAGGTGTGGAGGGACAGTAAAGCCACCCTGCGGACCGCTGCCACTGGACCTCCTTCCGGCCACCGGCGCAGGTTAACGCGCCGGGTCAGTGCTGGGCATTCGATAAAACACTACTCCTGTGTCAACGCGTACCACTGCGCCACGTCTTCCTCAAGCCTGGAAACGCCTGCTCGTAACCGCTCAGCAGTGTTGCGGCGAGCTCCTCCGAGCCCACGAGCGGATGCCGGGCGAACGCCTGCAGTGCCGCCCCGCGGTCACCTTCCGTCGCTGCCCGCACTGTCAGCCGTTCCACGTCCTTGACCTGCTGCAGCAGCCCGAGCTGCTCCGGCGGAGGAGCCGCCTGTGCCAGCGGCAGCGCGCCGTCGGCCGTCACCGTACAGGGAAGTTCGACGACGGCGTCCGCCGGCAGGCCCGGAATGGCGGCTGCGAGGGTGGCCGCCTCCGTGCCGGCCGGGGGTAGCGCGAATGCCCCGGTAGTGCCGGCTGGGGGTAGCGGAGACGTCCCGGTGGCGCCGGCCGGCACGGTGTTGCGCGTGTTCAAAATCAGCTGGACCTCGCCGGAACCTGAAAGGGCGCGCATGGCCGCCAGTGCGACGCGTTCATAGCCGCCACCGGCAAGGTCGGCTTCGTCGCGGTGTTCGTCCTTCCCCCGGGCCTCGGCCAGGTATCCCTCCTCCCGCGACCGGCGCGCAGCCTCCCACATGGTGAACGCCTCACCGCCCGCCGCAGCCAGCCGCGGATACAACTCCTGCTGCTGGCTGTGAATGGATTCCCCGCGGGTAGCCGGCAGGGCACGCATCGCTTCCCGGGCTGCGTCCTGCTGGTAGTAGTAATACAGGTACTCGTTGGGGAGCGCGCCAAGGCGGGCCAGGAACGGTTGCGGAAAGAGCCTGCCTTCTTCGAAGGACTGGAGGGCCTGCGGATCGGACAACAGCGCGGGAAGGACGTCCCGTCCGCCGGACTCCAGCCGGTACAGCCAGCCCAGGTGGTTCAGGCCGTAGTAGCCCACGCCGTCGAGCCTTCCTTCCGGGAGTGCGACGCCTGCGGCCCGGGCGGCCCGGTGTACCAGGCCGCCCGCGGAGTCGCAGATCCCGATGACGCGCCTGCCGAGCACCGGCAGGAGTGCTTCGGTGACCATGCCGGCAGGGTTGGTGAAGTTGATCAGCCACGCGTCGGGGCAGTGTTCCTTCATCAGGTGCGCGAGCTCCAGCATGCGCGGGATGGTCCGGAGGGCATAGGAGATGCCGCCGGCGCCCGTGGTTTCCTGTCCCAGCAGCCCCAGGTCCTGCGCCACTCTTTCGTCGGCGACCCTTCCGGCCGTGCCGCCGGGACGGATTGCGGCAAACACCATCTGTGTCCGCGCCAACGCCTGCGCCAAATCGGTGGTGGGGTGCACCGGCAGGCGCCGACCAGGGCCGGGCATGCTGCGCAGGACAGCTGTCACGGCGGCCAGGCGGGAGAGGTCGACGTCGAACAGCACCAGTTCGCTGACTACGCCGGTGAAGGGGCCGGAGGCCAGGGCCCGGTAGATCAGCGGAACCCGGAAACCCCCGCCGCCCACAATCAAAAGCCGCATAATCAGCAGTCTAGGGGCGGGTGTCCGCAGCACCTACAGCAGCCCCTACCGGATGTCGGTGGCAGGGCGTAGTGTGCGGCACATGAACGCGATCCCGGCACGCCAATTCGACCCCCTGGCCGCCGTCCGCTCGCCCTCGGACCCCGGATTCGACGTGCTGCTGGCCGGCACGGTGTTCCAGGACATCATCTTCACCGGATTGCCCCACGCACCCGAGCCGGGCACCGAAATCTGGAGCGACGGCATGGGCAGCTGCCCGGGCGGGGTGGCCAACCAAGCCATCGCTGCCGCGCGTCTGGGCCTGCGGACCGGCCTCGCCGCGGCCTTCGGCGATGACGGGTACGGGGACTTCAACTGGAAGATCCTCTCTGCCCAGGAGCACGTGGACCTGAGCCTGTCACGGAAGGTTCCGGGCTGGCATTCGCCGGTCACTGTCTCGCTGTGTGTGGACAAGGACCGGTCCCTGGTGACCCACGGCCATGCCGCGCCGGTAACGGCGTCGGAGCTTATCGGGGACCCGCCTCCAGCGCTCGCAGGCATCGCGGAAGTGGGGCTGGAGGTTGAACCATGGGCCAAGGAGGCGCACCAGGCGGGAGTAAAGCTGTTTGGCGACGTCGGGTGGGACCCCAGCGGCGTCTGGGCGCCGGTGCGGCTGGACAACCTGCAGTACTTCCACGCGTTCCTGCCCAACCAGCGCGAGGCCATGGCGTTCACAGGCAAGGACGATCCGTGGACGGCCCTCTACGCGCTGGCCGACCGGGTGCCGGTTGCCGTGGTGACACTGGGGCCACAGGGGGCCATGGCGGTGGACTCCGAAACCGGGGAGGAGGAGTGGGTGCCTTCCCTGCCCGTCAAGGCGTTTGATCCCACCGGCGCCGGTGACTGCTTTGACGCCGCTTTCATCGTTGGCAGCCTGGCCGGCTGGCCGCTGGGGAACAGGCTGCGTTTCGCAAACCTCTGTGCCTCCCTGGCAGTGCAGGAGGTGGGAGGATCGCTGGCCGCCCCGGGCTGGGGGGACATCGCCGACTGGTGGAAGCGCGCCAATGCCCGGCCAGAACGGCAGACCAGCCAGTGGCTCCGGCGCTTCTCCTTCCTGGCCGACATCGTCCAGGACGTTCCGCTCGCGGCCCAGCGCAGGGCATCGGCCACCATCGCACACCTCTCAGACGCCTGATTATTCGGCCCGAAGCGCCAGCACTAGAATCACTAGGGTGACTTACCCCGCAACGACCGGTGATTTTGACGCTGCCCCGGGACAGGACCCCCGCAACGAGCGGTCCGCCGTGATCGACCTTGATGCCATCCGGCACAACGTCCGGCGGCTGGCCGCTGCAGCCTCCCCGGCGAAGGTCATGGCCGTAGTGAAGGCGGACGCGTACGGGCACGGCGCCGTCCCGGTGGCGCGTGCGGCCCTGGAAGCCGGCGCCGCCTGGCTGGGGGTTGCCCACATTTCAGAGGCGCTGGCGCTGCGTGCCGCCGGGATCGACGCTCCGCTGCTGGCCTGGCTGCACACCACGGAAAGCAACTTTGGCGCAGCGGTGGCAGCCGGCGTCGACATCGGTTGCTCCGGCTGGGAACTTGACCGCATTGTCGCCGCGGCCCGCGAGCAGGAACGCCCCGCCCGCATCCATCTGAAGGTGGACACCGGCCTGGGACGCAACGGTGCAACCCTCGATACCTGGGACCACCTGGTGGGCGAGGCCATGGAATACCAGGACCAGGGACTGCTGCGGGTGGTGGGGATCTTCTCGCACCTGGCCGTCGCCGACGAACCCGAACGGCCGGAAACCGACCAGCAGCTCGCCGCCTTCCGCGAAGCCCTGGCTGTGGCCGAGGACGCCGGCGTGGACCCCGAAGTCCGGCACCTTGCCAACACTCCGGCCACGCTGTCCCGTCCGGACACCCACTTTGACCTGGTCCGGACGGGCCTGGGGATTTACGGGTTGTCGCCCTTTGCCGGGCAGACGTCCGCCGAGCTGGGCCTCCGCCCCGCCATGACCCTCCGGACCCTGGTGTCCCAGTGCAAGGAGGTCCCGGACGGGCAGGGCGTCTCCTATGGCCTGCGCTACCGCACCAGCGGCCGCAGCACTTTGGGCCTGATCCCGGTGGGCTACGCCGACGGCGTGCCGCGCATCGCCACCGGCGGGCCCGTCCGCGTGGCCGGCAAAACCTACCCGGTAGTAGGACGGATCGCCATGGACCAGATGGTCATCGACCTTGGCGGCATCGGCCATGCCGGGGCGGGCCTGCTGGGTGCCGAAGCTGAGCTGTTCGGCGACGGCGCCGACGGCGGCCCCACTGCTGATGACTGGGCGCGTGCCGCCGGCACCATCAACTACGAAATCGTCACCCGGATCAGCCCACGCGTACCCCGCCGCTTCATCAACGAAGAGGCGCCGGCCGCCGTCGGGCAGCGTGCGGAGGGGGCAGCGTGAACGCGCCGGAGCCTCTGACCAACGGCCAGGCCGCTCCCAACTGGGAAAAGACGTTCACCGCGACGACGGCGGACCAGACCCACGCGCTCGCCGTGCGTCTTGCGGAGGTCCTGGAGGCCGGGGACCTGCTGGTGCTCTCCGGCGAGCTGGGTGCCGGGAAAACCACCTTCACGCAAGGTTTGGGGGAGGGCCTGGGCGTGCGCGCAGGCATTATCTCGCCCACCTTTGTCCTGGTGCGCATCCACCCCAACCTGCCGGACGGTCCGCGGCCCGGCGGGCCGGACCTGGTGCACGTGGACGCCTACCGGCTGGGATCGGCTGCGGAGGTGGACGACATCGACCTCGAGAACACCCTCGACTCCTCCGTGACGGTTGTGGAATGGGGGCACGACCGGGTGGAGCACCTGAGCGAGAGCCGCCTGGAAATTGACCTGCACCGTGCGATCGGCTTGAGCGGCACTACGGTCAATGGCACGGGGCCAGGGGCTGTGGGCGGGGGAGCCGGAGCGTCCCCCGGGTTCACCCGGTCCGACGGCGGGACCCTGGATTTCGACAACGAGGACACGGACGAGCCCCGCACCATCGTCATGCGCGGGTACGGTCCGCGCTGGCCGGCGCTTCCGGGTCCGGTTGCCGTCTCTGAAGGGAACGCCTGATGCTTATCCTCGCCATCGACACCTCCGCCGTGGCGAGCGCTGCCCTGGTTTCCGGCGACGCCCTCGAAGGCGTGGTGGCCAGCTTCTCCACGGAGGACACCCGAAGCCATGCGGAAGTGCTCGCGCCGGGAATCGAACAGATGCTCCTTGACGCCGGTGTCAGCGGAGACGATATCGACGCCCTCGTGGTGGGCGTGGGTCCCGGACCGTTCACCGGGCTGCGGTCCGGCATCGCCACCGCTCGCACCCTGTCCTTCGTGTGGGGTAAACCCCTGTACGGGCTGATGAGCCTGGATGCCGTGGCCCTGGAAGTGGCGGAATCCACCGCCGCAGCCCCGGACTTCCTGGTGGTCACCGACGCCCGGCGCAAAGAGGTGTACTGGGCCCGCTACAGCCTTGCCGATGGCCAGCTTCCCGTGCTGGAGGACGGGCCGCACGTCGGCTTTGCGACGGATCTGCCGGACCTCCCCGCCTACGGTGCCGGTGCCGGGCTCTACGGAGAAACCCTGAAGACGAACCCGGAATTCGCGCTGGAACAGCCGGACGCCCTGTACCTGGGCCAGTTCGCACTGGCCCGGCTTGCCGCCGGAGATTCCCTCCTCGACTCCACCCCCTTGTACCTGCGCGAATCCGATGCGCAGGTTCCCGGGCCCAGGAAGAGGGCCCTGTGAACGCCGCCGCGGATGCCGCCAGCCACGGCGTCTCCATCCGGCTGATGACCCCCGAGGACGTTATCGCCGTCAGCGTCCTGGAGCAGCGGCTTTTCCCGGTGGATGCCTGGCCATTGCACATGTTTTACGACGAGCTGGCCCAGCCGGAGACCCGCTGGTACCTGGTGGCTGAGGGCAGCGAAGGCATCGTGGGCTACGCCGGGCTGATGTGCATAGAACCTATCGCGGACGTGCAGACCATCGCCGTCGTGCCCGAATACGAAGGGCGCGGAATCGGCACCACGCTGCTGACCTCGCTCATAGAGGAGGCGCGCCGCAGGTACGCAGCGGACCTCCTGCTGGAGGTGCGCGCGGACAACCCCCGCGCGCAGCAGCTTTACCGGCGCTTCGGCTTCGAACAAATCCACGTCCGCCCCCGCTACTACCGCGACGGTGTTGACGCCCTCATCATGCGCCTCGAGCTTCCCGGGCCTGAAAGCGAAGGACCGGGAGACGGCACATCAACGGAAGCAGGCCAGCCATGAACCGCTCGCAGCCCCTGGTGCTCGGCATCGAATCCTCCTGCGACGAAACCGGAGTGGGCATTGTCCGGGGCACCACCCTCCTGACCAACACGGTGTCCTCGTCCATGGATGAACACGTCCGGTTCGGCGGGGTCATTCCCGAGATCGCTTCCCGGGCGCACCTTGATGCCTTCGTGCCCACGCTCGAGCAGTCGCTGTCCGACGCCGGAGTCACCCTGGAGGACGTTGACGCCATTGCGGTCACCTCCGGCCCCGGCCTGGCCGGCGCCCTCATGGTGGGGGTCTGCGCCGCAAAGGCCCTGGCCGTAGCTACCGGCAAGCCGCTCTACGCCATCAACCACCTCGTGGCGCACGTGGGCGTGGGACTGCTGGACAGGCAACAGGGCACAGCCGCTCCCCGGCTGCCGGAGAATCTCGGCGCACTGCTGGTCTCCGGCGGGCACACCGAGATCCTGAAAATCAACAGCATCACGGACGATGTGCAACTGCTTGGTTCCACCATCGATGACGCCGCCGGCGAAGCGTACGACAAAGTAGCCCGCATCCTGGGGCTCGGCTATCCGGGCGGGCCTGCCATCGACAAGGTGGCACGGACCGGCAACGCCAAGTCCATCCGCTTCCCCCGCGGCCTCAGCCAGCCCAAGTACATGGGGACGGCCGGGGAACCCGGCCCGCACCGCTACGACTGGTCCTTCAGCGGGTTGAAGACCGCTGTGGCCAGGTGCGTCGAGCAGTTCGAGGCCCGCGGCGCGGAGGTCCCGGTTGCCGATATCGCGGCCGCATTCCAGGAAGCCGTGGTGGACATCATCTCGTCCAAGGCCGTCCTGGCCTGCCGGGAAAACGGCATCAGGGACGTGCTGCTCGGCGGCGGCGTGGCGGCGAACTCGCGCCTGCGGGAGCTGACCGGCCAGCGCTGTGCCTCGGCCGGGATCACGCTGCACGTTCCGCCCCTGGACCTCTGCACCGACAACGGCGCCATGGTGGCCGCCCTTGGAGCGCAGCTGGTGATGGCCGGAGTGGAACCCAGCGGGATCAGGTTCGCCCCGGATTCCTCCTTGCCGGTCACCTCGGTCTCACTCCCGGCCTGACCACGACCGGCAAGGCGCCGGAGGAAGAATTCAGGCGGTGGGGCCGTTCCGCATCTGCTTGACCAGGTCCAGGACGACGGCCTGGAGGTCCCCGCCGTGCTCCTCGGCCACCCGGCGCTGCCGCTGGTAGCCGGCGCCGCGGCGGATGATCTTCTCGACGTCGGCAAGCTCATCCGGGCAGCCGAGCTTGGCGGCCACGGGCTCAAGCCGGTTCAGGGTTTCCAGCAGGTGGTCCGTAACCAGCTGCTCCTTGCCCGCGGCATCAAGGATGATAATCGCGTCCATGCCGTAGCGGGCGGCCCGCCACTTGTTCTCCTGGATGTGCCACGGCGGCATGGTGGGAATGGTTCCGCCGTTGTCCAGGGTGGTGGAGAACTCATCCACCAGACACTGGGTGAGGGCGGCGATGGCGCCCACTTCCTCAAGGGTGGCCAGGCCGTCGCAGATGCGCATCTCGATGGTGCCCAGGTTGGGCACCGGCCGGATGTCCCAGCGGATCTCCGAGAGGGTATCGATCACGCCGGTGGTGAACATGTCCTGTACGTAGGACTCGTATTCCTCCCACGAGCTGAACTGGAAGGGGAGGCCGGCTGTGGGCAGCTGCTGAAACATCAGGGCGCGCTGGGACGCGTAGCCGGTGTCTTCGCCGCCCCAGAAGGGGCTCGACGCCGAGAGCGCCTGGAAGTGCGGGAAGTAGTTGACCAGGCCGTCCAGCACCGGAAGCGCCTTCTCGCGGCGGTCCAGGCCGACGTGTACATGCACGCCGTAGATAACCATCTGGCGGCCCCACCACTGGGTGCGGTCAATGAGCTTCGCGTACCGGGCCTTGTCCGTCACCGGCTGCAGCTGGGGCGGGCTGAAAGGGTGGCTCCCGGCGCAGAACAGCTCCACGCCCATCGGGTCGGTGATCTCCCGTACCGCTGTGAGGGACCTGCTGAGGTCCTCCTTGGCTTCGGCGGCCGTCTCGCAGATGCCGGTGACCAGCTCCACCGTATTCAGCAGCAGTTCCTGCTTGATGTGCGGGTGCTCGTCATCGTCGCTAAGCTCCGGGTGGCGGGAGGCCACGCCGCGGAGCACCTCATTGGCAACCGAGGCCAGCTCGCCCGTCCTGCCGTCCACCAGCGCGAGTTCCCATTCGACACCAAGTGTTGATTGCCTCGATGAAGCGAACTCGATTTCCACGCGTTTCCTAACTGTCCTGTTTGCCGCTGGCTTCCGCCGTCACTGGGGGCTGCTGCGGCTCCTGCCGGCAGGCGAACGGGTGGTTCAAGTCTAGTGCAGGGGTAGCATCGTATTGATGGCCTTGTTCCAACACCTGCGTGACAGTCTTCACAAAACCTTCCCCGTTCTGGCTGCAGCCTCTGCTGCGGTGGCGCTCGCATCCTGTACCGCGGCTCCCGGCCCTGCCCCGTCGCAGGCACCTTCCACCCCGGCCGCACCGTCGGCACCACGCACGACGCCGGCACCCGCCACAGCTTCCCCCTCACCTTCGCCAACACCCGACCCTGCCCTGCGCCCGCTGGGGTGGGGCCCGCAGCAGCGGGACCAGGACGCCGCCGCCGCGGCCCTGGCGCGGATGTCGCCGGAGCAGAAGGCGGGGCAGGTCCTGCTTCCCTTCTTCACGGGCACGGACGCCGGTGCCCATGCCGCCGTCGTCGAACGCCTGCACCTTGCCGGGGCCATCATCATGGGCGACAACGTGCCGCTGGACCCGCAGGGGAATGTGGACGTCGCGGCCATGGGCGCCGCCAACCAGAAAATCGCGAGGGCGGCCACAGCTGACGGCAGGCCATGGCCGGGGATGATCGGCGTTGACCAGGAGGGCGGCATCGTGGCACGCCTCGGAGCACCCCTGACGGAATGGCCGGCGCCCATGAGCTACGGCGCCGCCGGCAGCTTGCCCTTGGCGCAGGAGGCCGGGCAGGGGCTGGCAAGCGAGCTGGTGCCGTTGGGCTTCAACACGGACTTCGCCCCGGACACTGACGTGACCATTGGACCTGCGGATCCCACCATCGGTGCCCGGTCCATGTCCGCTGACCCGGCCGCGGCTGCCAGCTTGGGGGTGGCCTACTCCCGAGGGATGCTGGCCGCAGGCGTCCTTCCCGCCGTCAAGCATTTCCCCGGCCACGGGTCGGTGACCACCGATTCACACCTGAACCTTCCCGTCCAGCCTGCCGGTGTGGCCGATCTGAGTGCGCGCGACTGGAAGCCTTTCCAGGCCGCCATCGCCGCCGGCGCCCCGATGGTGATGACCGGACACATCGCGGTGCCTGCCTTGGAGCCCGGGGTACCGGCGTCGCTCTCCGCGCCGACCTACAAGGCGCTGCGGGGGCTCGGGTTCAACGGGGTGGCCGTGACCGATGCCCTGAACATGGGGGCGGTGCACAAGACGTACCCCGCCGGCTCAGCCGCCGTCATGGCCCTGGCTGCGGGAGCGGACCTCCTGCTGATGCCTGCCGACGTCGGGCAGGCCCATGCCGCGATTGTCTCTGCCGTGGCCACCGGCAGCCTGCCGGCGTCAAGGCTGGATGAAGCCGCCCTGCGGGTGGCAACCATGATGACGTGGCACGCCCGGGCCGCTGCGGGAACGGGCAAACCTACAGGTACTGCAGCCGGCAGCAGCGCCCCGCTTTCAGCCAAGGTCTCCACCGCTGCCGTCACGGTCCTTTCCGGCCACTGCGGCGTACCCCTCGCGCCGGGCGCGGTCCGCGTGGCCGGTGGCAGCCCGGTGGACAGGGCACGGTTCGCGGACGCCGCGGCGCGCCACGGCCTCACGTTGGGCTCCGGCCCCCTGGTCACCCTCATCCCGTACGGCGGACGGCCGGCGGGAGGGGACATTGCCGTCGCCCTCGATGCGCCCTGGCCGCTGGACAGCTCCGCGGCGCCGGTCAAGGTGGCCCTGTACGGCCGCAGCCAGGGCGCCTTCGATGCCCTCGCCGCCGTGCTGGCAGGTACGGCGGCGGCTCCGGGAAAGCTGCCCGCCAACGTCGGAAGGTATCCTGCCGGAACCGGCTGCCCCTAACCCAAGAAAGGCGCCAAGTGCCGTTTTGCGCATTGAAACGACACTTAGCGCTGCCTCCTTGGGCAGTAACGGGTTAAATGGTGGGGTGCCCATCCTGAATAAAGACATGACCCTCTGCATCTCGCTCTCCGCCCGGCCCAGCAACAACGGGACCCGTTTCCACAACCACTTGTACGGACAGCTGGACCTGAACTGGATTTACAAGGCGTTCGCCCCCACCAACCTGGAACAGGCCATCGCCGGAGTACGGGGGCTGGGAATCCGCGGCTGCGCCATCTCCATGCCGTACAAGGAGGACGTCATCGCCCTCGTGGACGAGATGGATGCCTCCGCGAAAGCCATCGACTCCGTGAACACCATCGTGAACACCGGTGGGCACCTGAAGGCCTACAACACCGACTACACCGCGATTGAACAGTTGCTGGCCACCAACGCCGTTCCCACCAGCTATTCAGTTCTGGTCCAGGGGGCAGGAGGCATGGCCAAGGCCACCGTTGCCGCGCTCCGGGACGCCGGATTCACCAGCGTCACAGTCCTCGCGCGGAACGAAACCACCGGCCGGGCGCTTGCCGAACAGTACGGGTTCCAGTGGCGTCCGGCGCTCGACGGCGGGACGGCGGACCTCATCATCAACGTGACACCCCTCGGCATGGCCGGCGGACCCGGAGCGGACACCCTGGCCTTCCCGCCTGAAGCCATCGACGCTGCACAGGTAGTGTTCGACGTGGTTGCCCTCCCTGCCGAAACCCCGTTGATCATTGCGGCCCGCGCCGCCGGGAAGCCGGTGATCACAGGAGCTGAGGTAGCCACGATCCAGGCGCTGGAGCAGTTCGTGCTCTACACCGGCGTCCGGCCGACGGCCGAGCAGGTGCGGGCGGCCGAGGAATTCACCCGCGCCCAGTAGCGGTTTTCAGGCGGGTTCCACCACGATGACCACCCGGTCCTCGCCCATGCGGGTCAGGACCAGGGTGGCCGTTTTGGTGCCGGCTTTCCTGCCGCCTGCGCTTTTCCCTGTGTTTTTCCCGCCGGGAAGGAGCTGTTTGCGCAGTTCCTCCGGCGTGACGGCGGTGCCGCGCTTCTTGATGTCCAGCACTCCGATGCCCTCCGTTTTCACCCACGCCTTAAGGGCCTTGACGTTGTACGGCATGACCTGGAGGACTTTGTAGGCGCGGGCGAATGGGGTGTCCACCAGATGCGGCGCGCAAATGTAGGCGATGTGTTCATCCACCAGGTGGCCGCCGAGCTGCAACGCGACATCGGCCACCAGTCCCGCGCGGATCACGGCGCCGTCGGGCTCGTACAGGTAGCCCTCCACAGGCCCCACCGGGGCGGCGGGACCAGCCCCGAAATCCTCGCCGCTGGTGAGCTCGGCCGCACCTTGGGGACCCAGGACCAGCGCCGCCCGGCGGATGCCGGGGCGCCGGACGGCGTTGAACCACAGCGCCACCTCGGTTACATCGCCGGAGACGGAAACCCACTGCGCCTCGCACTCCGCCGGCACCGAGTCATGGGGCATTCCCGGTCCCATTTTGACGCCGACCGCCCGGCCGGACGCAGCCAGGGACTCAACAAAGGACAGCGGCGGCGAAAAGGCCTCGGGGTCCCAGATGCGCTTGGTACCGGAGGTGGAAGTGACCCGGCGCGCAGGGTCCAGCCAGACGCCGTCGATCCCTTCCAGCGGAACGGCGGTGGCATCCGCGTGGACCACGGAAGCGTTGGCGAAAGGGATGAGGTTTACGGTTGCGCAGGCGGCGGTGGTCTCATCCATTTCCACCGCTGTGACCTTGATGTCCATCGACGCCAGTGCCAGGGAGTCAGCGGCCAGGCCGCAGCCGAGGTCCGCCACGTGGCCGATGCCCGCCTCGGCAAACCGCTGTGCATGGCGCGCGGCCACGTTGAGCCTGGTGGCCTGTTCCAGACCCGCCTGGGTGAACAGCATGCTGCGGGCAAACTCACCGAACTTCGCCTCCGCCTTGGTGCGGAGCCGGGACTGGGTCAGGACCGCGGACACCAGGGCGGGGGAGTGGCCGGCCTTCCGCAATGCTGAGTTCAGCTCGAAGGACTTGTCCTCCTGGTAGGGGCCCAAGGACGCCAAAAGCTCCCAGCCTTCCGGGGTCAGCAAGGGCGCGATCTGGTCCTGGGGAGCTGGAGACATGCCTTCCAGCCTAGTGGAGGAGCGTCCGCCGGGATGCGGATAGTGTTGAAAGCATGGATGAGAGCGCAGGCCCCCGGCAGTCCGAAGAACCAGCCAGGGACAGGGGCCCCGCCAGATTCGCCCGGCCTGCACTGATCGCCGGCTCCCTGGTGGCCGTGGTCTGTATCGGACTCCTGGTGGTCATCTTTTTCCTTGATACGTTCAACGCCACCGTCTACTCAGTGGGCGGCAATGACATTGCCGGCGACACCCAGGAAGCGCGGGACATCCGCGGGCTGTACGACGGCGCCCGGGCCGGCAGCATCGCCGTTCTGGTTTTCGCACTGCTGACGGCCGCTGCCGCGGGCGCCGTTCTTTACCGGGCCCGGAAATCGGCTGCCGGCGACGGCGAGGGCGGGGAAGACGTCGGCTTCGATGACCTGGGACGCTGAGGCGGCCTGCCGCCTGCACTGGTCAGCAGCACCCCGGAAATAACCAAAACGCCGCCGAGGACCTGCGGAACAGTGATGGGCTGGCCCAGTATCACGGTGATGATGGCGGTGAACACGGCAATGAGGTTCAGGTAGTTGCCGGCGTTGGCCGCTGTGGTGCGCTTGAGGGCGAGGTTCCACAGCAGGTAGGAACCCAGCGAGGGGAACAGGGCGATAAACGCCAGGGACCAGCCCTCTGCAGGTGTTTCTGGGAGGCCGGCGCCCGACACCACCGCGAAGGGGCTGAGGACAGCGGCCGCCATGGCCACCTGCACCGCCGTGGAGGTGACCGCGGGGATGCTCAGCCGGCGGGCGATGATGGTGTAGAGGCCCCAGACGGTGATGGCACCGACGATCAGGAGCTCGCCCCTGTTGATCGAGAAGGTCAAAAGGCGCTGCAGTTCTCCGCCGGTGAGCACCAGCAAAACGCCCAGGAGGCCCAGGCCGATGCCCACCCAGCTCAGCGGGCGGGGCCTGTCCCGAAGCAGGACCACCGCCAGCACCATGATCAGGGCCGGATTCGCCGCCGTCACCAGGGAGGCGTTCAGGGCGGACGTGTTCTGCAGGGCACTGTAGAGCAGCAGCGTGTAGCCGCTCATGCCCAGGGCGCTCAAAAGCAGCAGGACCGGCCAACGGCGCAGGACCGCCCGCCAGTCCGGCCGCTCCACGAAGTGGGCGAGCACCAGCAGCGGCACGGCGGCCAGCACCCAGCGCCAGAACGTCAGCTGCAGCGGCTCCATGGTCCGCATGGCGGCCTGGCCCACCACAAAATTTCCGGCCCAGAAAAGGTTGGCAAGGATGAGGTAAACGGCGGCGCGCACCGCTCAAATCTACACGCAGACAAGTACTCCAATGACGAAACGCTGGCACTCGCCTTGACCGAGTGCTAACCCTTACATAGAGTCTTCATTAGCACTCTCCCTAGGAGGGTGCTAACACATGAAGAGCTGCCAGCCAGGCTGCTGCCGGCACCGCGACGACGGTTGCCAGCCAGGGCCGAAAGCTTTCCAGTCCACGAATTTGCTGACGAAAAGGAGAGGTCCGAGTGTCGGTCTCTATTAAGCCTCTTGAGGATCGTATTGTTGTCCGCCCGCTCGAAGCCGAGCAGACCACGGCTTCCGGCCTGGTCATCCCGGACTCCGCGCAGGAGAAGCCCCAGGAAGGCGAAGTTGTTGCAGTAGGCCCCGGCCGCTTCGAAGACGGCAACCGCGTCCCGGTGGACGTAGCAGTCGGTGACGTCGTCATCTACTCCAAGTACGGCGGAACCGAAGTCAAGACCGGCGGCACCGAATACCTCGTGCTGTCCGCCCGCGACGTCCTGGCGATCGTCGTAAAGTAACTCTCCGGATCCCCGTGCCGCTGGTCCTGCATTTTGCTGGCCGGCTGCGCGGGGTTCTGTCTTGAAAGGACAAAACCATGGCAAAGCAGCTTGCGTTTGATGACGCTGCACGCCGGTCTCTTGAAGCCGGTATCGATAAGCTCGCCAACACCGTCAAGGTGACGCTCGGTCCGCGCGGCCGCAACGTCGTCCTGGACAAGAAGTGGGGCGCTCCCACCATCACGAACGACGGCGTCACCATCGCCCGCGAAGTTGAGCTGGACGACCCGTACGAGAACCTTGGCGCACAGCTGGCCAAGGAAGTCGCCACCAAGACCAATGATGTTGCCGGCGACGGCACCACCACGGCAACGGTCCTGGCCCAGGCCCTGGTCAAGGAAGGCCTGCGCAACGTAGCGGCTGGCGCTGCTCCCGGCCAGATCAAGCGCGGCATCGAGGTTTCCGTTGAAGCCGTTGCCGCCCGCCTGCTGGAAAACGCCCGCCCCGTCGAGGGCACCCAGGTGGCCAGCGTTGCAGCAATCTCCGCCCAGAGCGAAGAGGTTGGTGAGCTCCTCGCCGAGGCATTCGGCAAGGTCGGCAAGGATGGTGTGATCACCATCGAGGAGTCCTCCACCACCCAGACCGAACTGGTCCTCACCGAGGGCATGCAGTTCGACAAGGGCTACCTGTCCCCGTACTTCGTCACTGACGCCGAACGCCAGGAAGCTGTTCTCGAGGATGCCCTCATCCTGATCAACCAGGGCAAGATCTCCTCGGTGCAGGAATTCCTGCCGCTGCTGGAAAAGGCGCTGCAGAGCTCCAAGCCGCTGTTCATCATTGCTGAGGACGTCGACGGCGAGGCCCTGTCCACGCTGATCGTCAACCGCATCCGCGGCACCCTGAACGTTGTAGCCGTCAAGGCCCCCGGCTTCGGCGACCGCCGCAAGGCCATGCTGCAGGACATCGCCACCCTTACCGGCGCACAGGTTGTGTCCCCGGAACTGGGCCTGAGCCTGGACACGGTTGGCCTTGAGGTGCTGGGTACCGCCCGCCGCATCACGGTCACCAAGGACAACACCACCATTGTTGACGGCGCAGGTTCGGCCGAAGACGTGGCAGCACGCGTTGCCCAGCTCCGTGCCGAGCTGACCCGCACCGACTCCGACTGGGACAAGGAAAAGCTGCAGGAACGCCTGGCCAAGCTGGCCGGCGGCATCGGTGTCATCAAGGTCGGCGCAGCCACCGAGGTTGAGCTGAAGGAAAAGAAGCACCGCATCGAAGATGCAGTGTCCTCCACCCGCGCTGCCCTCGAAGAAGGCATCGTGGCCGGTGGCGGTTCCGCACTGATCCACGCACTGAAGGCCCTGGACGAGGACCCCGCCGTCAAGGCCCTCGAAGGTGACGCCGCCGCTGCTGTGGGCATTGTCCGCCGCGCCCTGGTCCAGCCGCTGCGCTGGATCGCCCAGAACGCCGGCTTCGACGGCTACGTCATCACCGCCAAGGTTGCCGAACTCGAAACCAACAACGGCTTCAATGCCAAGTCGGGCGAGTACGAAGACCTGATCGCCGCAGGAGTCATTGACCCCGTCAAGGTCACCCGCGCGGCACTCCGCAACGCAGCTTCCATCGCTGCACTGGTTCTCACCACCGAGACCCTCGTTGTGGAGAAGCCTGCCGAGGAAGACGAGCACGCAGGCCACAGCCACTAGTTCCCACCGTCTTACTGACGGCGGGGCCCAGGCCTGGAAAACCGGCCCAGCGTTTGCTGGGCCGGTTTTTTCGTCTCCCTACTTCCCGACCCTGTACCGCACGTGCGTGGCGAACGGTGAAGCGACAGTCTTGACAATTTCCAGGTCAACGTCCTGGTCAAAGCCGTCGAACAGACGCTTGCCGGCACCCAGGATTACCGGAGCTGTCGAGAGCACCAGCTCGTCCACCCTGCCGGCGGCCAGTGCCTGCCGGATCACGTCCGCGCCGCCGCTTATGGACACGTCCCTGCCGCCGGCCGCCGCGGCAGCCTGCGCCAGGGCGTCGTCGAGTCCGGAGACAAAGGTGAACCCTGACGAGGCCGCCGGCTGGTCCTGGGTGCGGTGGGTCAGGACGAACAGCGGGCCGGGAAACGGGTTGGTCCCTCCCCATGCCCCTGCAGCGTCATACATCCCGCGGCCTACAATGCCGGCCCCAAAACGGTCTGCGAGTTCGTCGTAAAAATCCTTGTCCGGCCCCCGCATGGCGAAGTCATGGCCGCCCTCGTAGGTCCACGGTCCTCCCATCACCCAGTAATGCAGGCGTTCGCCGCCCTTGCCCAAGCCGTACCTGGGCCCGTCCCCAGGGCCGGTGATGAATCCGTCAACCGACGTGGTGATGGCTGCGATGACGCCCAATGGTCCTCCTCAAGGCAGGATGGAAGGCAGGTCGGCCGGCTGCCGCACAGAGCTAGGTGCCGGCCATGTCCCGCGTCTCGACGCCGCCGGCGCGCTCGTACACCAGTGACACTGCCCCCTTCGGGAAGCTGCGCGCCGGCTCTGCCAGGCGGAACGTGGCCGGGACCGTCCCGGCGTCGAACAGCCGTTTGCCCTGGCCGAGGGTTACTGGATAAAGCCAAAAGTGGAGGCGGTCAATCACGTTTGCCGCGAGCAGTGAACGGATAAGCACGCCGCTGCCGAACATGTGCACCTGGCCGTACTCGGCACGGAGCCGGCCCGCGGCCGTGGCATCCTGCAGGACAGTGGTTCCCGCCCAGGCGGGATCAGCCAGCGTGCTGGAGACGACGAACTTGGGCACCTTGTTGAAGGTGGCCCCGATGTCGTCGGATTGGTGCGGCCAGAAGGAGGCGAAGATATCGTAGGTTTTCCGGCCCAGCAGCAGTGCATCGATCTTGCTGATCTCGGACTCTATGGTGGCCTCGGCCTCGTCGTCCGACACCGGTGCCTGCCAGCCGCCGAAGGCGAAGCCGCCCGCGGTGTCCTCCTCGCGGCCGCCGGGCGCCTGATAGACGCCGTCAAGGGTGAGGAACAGGTTTGCGACGATGATTCCCACGCGTCCATTGTGAAACTGGACTTCGGCGCTGTCCAGCCTCCGCAGGGGTGCGTGGCAGACTGGTGCCATGCTGCTCGACGAGCTTGTGAAGACCGCGGATACCGTCGCGTCTACCCGCTCCCGGCTCGCGAAGGTGGATGCGCTCGCGGACCTGCTGCGCCGCCTCGAGCTCGCGGAGATCGCGACGGTGGTCGGCCTGCTGGTCGCCAAGCCGCGCCAGGGCAGGGTGGGGGTCGGCTGGCGCGGAATGTCCGCGGCCATGGGGGAGCCGGCCGCCGTGCCGGGCCTGACTGTGACAGACCTTGACGGTGCGCTGGACCGGTTGCTGGTGGCGGCAGGTGCCGGGTCGGCAGCGGAGCGCGCCGCCACCCTCCGGACGCTGACGGCCGCAGCGACGGAACGCGAGCAGGCCTTCATTTCCGGGGTGCTGCTGGGCGAACTGCGGACCGGCGCGCTGGAGGGGGTGCTGACCGATGCCATTGCCCGCGCCGCAAATCGCTCTCTGGACGCCGTGCGCCGTGCGGCAATGTTGACCGGCGATCTGGGCGGCACCGCCCTGTTGGCCATCACTGGCACGGAAGCGGAGCTCGACGCCGTCGGCCTCGTCGTCGGACGTCCCGTGCAGCCGATGCTCGCATCCACCGCGTCCAGTGCAGCTGCAGCGCTGGAGACCACGGGGGAGGCCTCCGTGGAGTACAAGCTCGACGGCGCCCGCATCCAGGTGCACCGCTCCGGTGACGAGGTGCACATCTATACCCGCACGCTGGCGGAGGTAACCCACAGGCTGCCCGAGGTGGTTGAGGTGGTGCGCGGACTGCCGGTGCGCGATGTGATCCTCGACGGCGAGACCCTCGCCCTTGACGAGGACGGCGGTCCGCGGCCGTTCCAGGAGACCATGTCCCGGTTCGGTGCTGATGCGGCGCGCAGCATGTTGCTGCATCCCTGGTTTTTCGATGTACTGCACATGGACGGCCGCGACCTGCTGGATGAGCCGCTGGTGACGCGCATCGGCGTGCTCGACCGCATCGCCCCCGGGCACCGCATCCCGGGCGAGGTCACGGCGGATGCGGCTACAGCTGAAAGGGTGTCCCGGGACGCGCTGGCCGCGGGCCATGAAGGTGTGGTGGTTAAGGCCGTCGGCTCCACCTACGCGGCCGGCCGCCGTGGCTCGAACTGGGTCAAGGTCAAACCGGTGCTCACCTATGACCTGGTGGTCCTCGCCTGCGAGTGGGGGTCAGGACGGCGCACGGGGCTGTTGTCGAACCTGCATCTCGGAGCGCTCGACCCCACCGGTGAGTTCGGTGAACCCGGCAGCTACGTGATGGTGGGTAAAACCTTCAAAGGCCTCACGGATGCCCTGCTCCGCTGGCAGACTGAGAGGTTCCAGGAGCTCGAGGTACGGCGGACGGCGGGCACTGTCTGGATGGAGCCGGTCACCGTGGTGGAGATCGCCATCGATGGAGTACAGCAATCCCCGCGCTACCCCGGCGGAATCGCGCTGCGCTTCGCCCGTGTGAAGCGCTACCGGGACGATAAGACAGCTGCGGAAGCGGACACCATCCAGACCCTGCGCGGGCTGCTGCGTTCGTAGGTTGTGCCGGTTCTCCAGTGGGCGTACGGTGACGCTTAAGTACCGGCGCCGCCTGCGTGGCGCCGGGTAAGAAACGCGACTGCGGCACGTCGGCTGGGTGGGTACCGGAAGGAGGCCACGGTGCCGGCTGGGACAGGAATTGATGCGGGCCGGTCACCTGAAGGAACAACAGCGGAACTTCGTCATCCTGGATGCGAATCCGCGCACCGGCGACGCCTGGCGGCAGCGCTGGGACTCACTGCGGGTGTTCACCCCCGCGAAATACGACGGACTGCCCGGCGAACCCTTCCCTGCCGATCCCCTGTCCTTTCCCACGAAGGATGAGATGGCCGCCTACCTGGAAGGTTACGCCGCCAGGAACAGCCTGCCTGTGCTCCACGGCACCCGCGTGGAGCGGCTGTGGAAGGAAGGGAACCTGTTCATCGCGGCAGCCAACGGCAGCCGCTGGGTGGCCCGGAACGCCGTCGTCGCCAGTGGGGCAGAACAAGTCCCCAAGGTTCCCGGCTTTGCGCAGCAATTGGCACCTTCCACAGTCCAATTCCATTCCAGCGCCTACCGGAATCCCTCCCAACTGCAGGAGGGGCCGGTCCTGGTGGTGGGGCTGGGGAACTCCGGAGCCGAAATCGCCCTGGAGGTAAGCCGGACGCATCCCACGTTCGTCGCTGGAAAGCCCGGCGGGCAGATTCCGGTAAAGCATGGCCGGGCAGCGGCACGGTACTTCCTGCCCTTGGTGCGCTTCCTGGGGCTGCACGTGCTCACGCTGGATTCGCCTGTCGGACGCAAGGCAGCGCCCAGCTTCAAGGCACACGCCGCGCCCCTGATCAGGACCAAAACCAAGGACCTGGCCGCTGCAGGAGTGCAGCTGATGCCGCGGGTGGCCGCGGTGCAGGACGGAAAGCCCGTCCTGTCCGACGGAACAGCACTCAGCGTAGCCAACGTGATCTGGTGCACCGGGTTCCGCCCGGACTTCAGCTGGATCGACCCGGACCTGCTCGACGCCGGATCGATGCCGCGGCAGCACCGCGGCGTTGCGCTTGATATCCCCGGGCTGTTCTTCCTGGGACAGGAATTTCAGTACGCCGCGGCATCCGCCACCCTTCCCGGGACCAGCCGCGACGCCCGCTACCTTGCGGGCAAAATCCCTGCGTTGGGTAAGATTGATGTTTTGCCTATGCGCGTGTGAGGTCTTTTTGTGTCGATAGCGGGAACAGATGCTGCAGCCGGCACGCCTCCAGGTGCCGCTGCCAAGGGCCGGAAACCGGCTTTCCGGCCCGAGGTGCATGGGCTCCGCGCCCTCGCCGTCCTGATGGTGGTTGTTTACCACGTGTGGCTGGGCAGGGTTTCCGGCGGCGTGGACATCTTCCTGCTGATCTCGGCGTTCCTGCTCACGCTTTCCTTCGTCCGGAAAGCCGAAGCAGGGCGGCCGTTCGGGCTCCTGGCGCACTGGCTGCACCTGTTCAAACGGCTGCTTCCAGCGGCCGTGGTGGTGATCCTCGGTGTTCTGGCCGGGACCTGGCTGATCCTTCCGCAGAGCCGCTGGCCGCAGGTGCTGGACCAGGCGTGGGCGTCGCTGCTCTACACCCAGAACTGGCTGCTCGCAGACACAGCAGTTGACTATTACGCCCAGGACCACGCCGGCGCCAGCCCGCTGCAGCACTTCTGGTCGTTGTCCATCCAGGGGCAGGTGTTTATCCTGTGGCCTTTGATCTTCGCCGGCAGCGCAGCGCTGCTGGTGCTGCTGCACCGTGTCCCGGCACTCAGCAGCGTGAACTACCGGGGACTGCTGGCGCTGGTCTTTGGCGCCGTCTTCGCTGTCTCGCTGGCCTACTCCATGGAGCAAACCGCCACCAACCAGGCGTATGCCTACTTCGACACCAGGGCACGGCTCTGGGAGTTCGCGCTGGGTTCCCTCCTGGCCCTGGCGCTGCCCTACCTCAAACCTGCCCGGGCACTGCGTGTGGTCCTTGGCTGGGCGGGACTGGCAGCGATGATTTCCTGCGGCCTGCTGCTGACCGTGGACCGGCAGTTCCCCGGATATGTCGCGCTGTGGCCCACCCTTGCCGCGGCCGCGATTATCATCGCCGGGCACACCGGCAGCCGCTACGGTGTGGACCAATTCCTGGGCAGCAGACCCCTGGTGGCGCTCGGTGACAATTCGTACGCCCTGTACCTCTGGCATTGGCCCGTGCTGGTGCTCGCGCTCGCGGCAACCGGCGTGGAGGCACCCAACCTGGCCCAGGGACTGGGTATTGTCGGTTCTGCTGTGGTCCTCGCCGTGCTCACCACCCGTTTCGTTGAAAAGCCGCTCCGTGACTGGCGCTGGCCTGAGCGCCGGGCCTGGCGCACCGCCGTCGTTATTGCGGCCTGCGGGGCAGTCCTCGCCGGTCCGGTCGCCGTCTGGCAGACCACGCTCACGGCAGAGGAAAGCGCGACGGCGGCCCAGCCGCGCGAGCTCACGCCCGGGGCGGCAGCCCTCAGCCCGGACAACGCGCCGGTGCCGGTTCCCGACGCCAAAATCATTCCAGGTCCGGCCGCCCTGGACCACGACTGGGCCGGAATCCACGCCCCCTGCACCGGCGCCAACGCCACCACCAACCCCATCCTCGAGGGTTGCCGCCAGGAAGTCCCGGAGCGGGAAGTGACGAAACGCATCGTCGTCCTGGGCGACTCGCACTCCCAGCAGTACCTGGGTGCGCTGGCGCCTGTTGCGGCTGCGCGTGGCTGGGAACTGGTGACGCTGCTGATGCCGGCGTGCCGCTTCGGGGCTGAATCGCTGGAGAGAAACGCGGAGTGCAATGCCTACAACCGGGCAAGCGCTGCCTACGTTCTGGAGCATAAGCCCGACGCCGTTTTCACGGTGGCAACGTTGACCCACGAGGAAGCCCCGTTCGAGACTGACGTTCCGGGTTACCTCGCGGGCATCAGGCCATTTGCTGATGCCGGGATCGAGATCATCGGAATCCGGGACAACCCCCGCTTCACCTTCAACATGCCGGAGTGCATCCAGCGGAACGGACCTGACGCGCCGGAATGCAGCGTGTCACTGGAACAGTCCCTGGTGAACCCCTCGCCGCTGGACAGCTATTCGGGCCAAATCGAGGGGCTGCACCTGATGGATCTGAGCGATTTCATCTGTGCACGCGGCATCTGCCCCGGCGTGGTCGGAAACGTGTACGTCTACAAGGACGACAACCACCTCACCAGGACCTATGTGGAGAGCATGATGCCCATGTTCGAGCAACGGCTGCTGGCCGCAACGGGCTGGAGCTGACTCCCCCTGAGGCGGGGCCACACGCGCAGGATTCCCGGGCGCCGCGGGGCTGGGGTGCGGTGGGGCGCGTGCAGTTGCTCACATTGCCGGTATGGAATAGGGGGATCGGCGCCGAGGTTCTAATATTTACTCAACACTTTCTGACCCCGGAACGCCGCCTCTAGTGGTGGTCCCGACCTTCTGCACAGGCCAGTCCCGTAATGACGGGCTGGTCATCGGCTGCAACCCCTACCCCCACAGCAACCAAGGTAAGAGGCGCACTCATGACCGAGCCCGAACACAACCCCTTTGGCTTCATCGGCCTGACCTACGACGACGTCCTGCTCCTTCCCGGCCACACCGAAGTCATCCCTTCCGAGGCGGATACGTCCTCCCGGATCTCCAAGCGCATCACGGTGCAAACGCCCCTGCTGTCCGCGGCCATGGACACCGTGACCGAATCCCGGATGGCCATCGCCATGGCCCGCCAAGGCGGCCTGGGCGTGGTGCACCGCAACCTCTCCATCGCGGACCAGGCGGACCAGGTGGACCGCGTCAAGCGCAGCGAGTCCGGGATGATCACCAACCCGCTGACCATCAGGCCCGAGGCGACCCTGCGCGAACTGGATGACCTCTGCGCCCAGTATCGAGTCTCCGGCCTGCCCGTCGTGGACGAGGACAACCGCCTGCTGGGCATCGTCACCAACCGCGACACCCGCTTCGTGCCCGAGTCCGACTTTCCGCTGCGGCTCGTCAGCGACGTCATGACCAAAATGCCCCTGGTGACCGGGCATGTGGGCATCAGCCGCGAGGAAGCCTCACACAAGCTGGCCACCAACAAGATCGAAAAACTGCCGCTGGTGGACGAGCAGGGCCGGCTCAAAGGCCTGATTACCACCAAGGACTTCACCAAAGCCGAGCAGTACCCGCTGGCCACCAAGGACGACGAAGGCCGCCTCCGCGTCGGTGCGGCCATCGGCTTCTTCGGGGACGGCTGGGAGCGCGCCATGGCACTGGTTGATGCCGGCGTCGACGCCCTCTTTGTGGACACCGCCAACGGCCACTCGCAGGGCGTGCTGGACATGATCCGCCGCCTCAAGTCCGATCCCGTGGCAGCGCACGTCGACGTCATTGGCGGCCAGGCCGCCACCCGCGAAGGCGCCCAGGCCCTGATCGACGCCGGCGCCGACGGCATCAAAGTGGGCGTGGGCCCCGGCTCCATCTGCACCACCCGCGTGGTGGCCGGTGTGGGCGTCCCGCAGATCACCGCGATCTACGAATCCGCCAAGGCTGCCATCCCCGCCGGCGTTCCCCTCATTGCCGACGGCGGCCTGCAGTACTCGGGCGATATCGGCAAGGCGCTGGTTGCCGGAGCCGACACTGTAATGCTCGGCTCCCTCCTGGCCGGCTGCGACGAGTCCCCGGGCGAGCTGATCTTCGTCAACGGCAAGCAGTTCAAGTCCTACCGCGGCATGGGGTCCCTCGGTGCCATGCAGTCCCGGGGAAAGAACACGTCCTACTCCAAGGACCGCTACTTCCAGGCCGACGTCTCCGGCGACGACAAGCTCATCCCCGAAGGCATCGAAGGCCGGGTGGCCTACCGTGGACCGCTGGCTTCCGTGGCCTACCAGCTGGTGGGCGGCCTGCGGCAGACCATGTTCTACACCGGCGCCCCCACCGTTGCCGAACTGAAGGCCCGCGGCAAGTTCGTCCGGATCACCCCGGCCGGCCTGAAGGAATCGCACCCGCACGATATCCAGATGACCGTCGAGGCGCCGAACTACGGATCGCGCTGACAACGGCAGGGGACAGGACGAAGGGCCAGCCGCAACGCCGGCTGGCCCTTCGTCCGTATGCCCGGGCAGTGGCCCAGGTTCTGCGGGTCAGTTTCCGGGCCTCACCCGGCGCTGTGGCCATGAAGGTGCTCGGCTCACTGATCTCCGCCGTACTGCCGCTGGTCACCACTTACTTTGCCGCGCTCACCACCACCGCGCTGGCTGCTGCCTATGCCGGTGACGCCGGAGCCGGGCAGCTTGCCATCGTCTACGTGATCATCACCGCCGCCCTGGGCCTTTTCTGGGGTGCGTTCAACAGCGTGGACCGGTACATCCAGCAGTTGATGAGCTTCAAGGTCGGCGCCATCGTCGGCGACCAGATGTACGAGCGCTTCCTCGCCCTCGAGTTCTGGCGTTACGACGACAAAGAAACCGTTGACCTGTACGACCGCGCCAAGAGATTCTCCGACTCCTACGCAAGGGTGCTGGACCGGATTGCCGCGATCTTCACCCAGCTCGTCTCGGTCGTCCTCGCCGTGGGGGCTTTGCTCCTGGTCAGCTGGTGGATCGCGGTGATCGTCCTGGTGGCCATCGTGCCCAGCGTCTACCTGCAGTTCAAGCTGTCCCGGGAACAGATAGCGCACTGGAACACACAGGTCGATTCCCGGCGGCAGCGCCGGATGATCGAGCAGAACCTGCTCCGGCCGCAGCACATCGCCGAGATGCGCCTTTACGGCATCGTGCACTTCCTGATGAACTTCCGGTCCCGCCTCCGTGACGCCGACGAGCGCCGGCGTCTTGATTTCCAGCGCCGCTACATCCCCAAACAGCTCGCCGCCGACGCCCTCCAATACGGTGCGGAAGTGGTGTCCCTGATCTGGGTGGTGGGGCAGATCATCGCCCGCGCCCAGCCGGTGGGCCAGTTCCTTTACGTGCAGCAGATCGTCAGCCGGGCACTGTCCACGGCCAACAGCCTGGTATCGTCCCTCAGCTCCATCGACGAGGACCTGGCAAACCTCAAGGACTACGAACTGTTCATGGCCCTGCCGGTCCACTCCGAACACGCGCCGCCGCTGCTGCAGTCCCCGAAGACCGTGGAGCTCAAGGACATCCGCTTCACGTACACCGGAAGCGACATCGAGGTGATCCGCGGGATCAGCATGACTATCCGCGAAGGCCAGCACATCGCCATCGTGGGGGAGAACGGCGCCGGAAAGTCCACGCTGATCCGCATCCTTGCCGGCCTCTACCGTCCGGACTCAGGGCAGGTAATGCTCGACGGCGTGGACCTCGCCGCCGTCGACGTCACCTCCTGGCACCGCCACCTGGCGGTGCTGAGCCAGGAGTTCCTCAAGTACGAGTTCGCCACGGCGGCGGAAAACATCTATTTCGGCGACGTCGACTCACCCCGGGAAGATGACCGCATCCGGCGGGCGGCGGCGGACGCCGAGGCCCTGGATTTCATCAACAAACTCCCCAATGGACTGGACAACCACGTCAGCAACTGGATGGAGGATCCCCGGGGCCGCAAGGGCAGCGGACTGTCCGGCGGCCAGTGGCAACGCCTGGCGATGGCCCGCAACTTCTACCGGGACGCCTCCTTCATGGTGATGGACGAGCCGACGTCCGCCATCGACGCCCTCGCCGAACACCGGATCTTTACCCGCCTGTTCGCGGACCGCAGCAGCACCATCATCGCCATCAGCCACCGCCTCGCCACCATCGAAAAGGCCGACATCGTCTACATGCTGGAGGACGGGCAGATCGTGGAGCAGGGCACGCACCGGGAACTGGTGGCTCTGCGCGGCCGCTACTTCCGGATGTTCGAGTCCCAGCTGAGCGCCCCCACCAGCCCCCTTGCCTAGCGGCCGCCGGAGCCAGGAAACCTGCCGGGCGCGGGCGCAGCAGATGAACTCCAGCTTTCCACCACCGTGGTGCGGACCCGGGCCAGGCTGGGGCTTGAGGGGACGCTGCTGAAGCCGAACGTCACGGGAGGCAGGATGGGAGCCAGCGCGCCGGCGTCGTTCCCGTCCCAGCTGACGACGGCGGAACTGATGCCGCGGAGGTCAGTCACCCCGTAATACTCGTGCCGGCCGCTTCCGGCACTTCCGGAGGTCCGTGATCCGCCGCTGAGAAGGGCGGCGACCGGGCTGATCGCGCCCAGCCAGCGGGGATGGACGGCGAGCGGCCGGGGCAGTGCCAGCAGCGCGCCGCCCAGGAGGGTCCTGCGGCCCAGCCGGGCGCGCACAGCCAGGGGGCCGGCGTCGACCGTTATGAGGTCCCGGGCCAGGGTGGTGGCTACCTCCAGCACCCGGACCTCGTCGAAGCTGTAGGTATCGGAGATGAAGCCGGCCACCTCGGCCGTGGGCGCCAGCAGCAAGCGGTGCCCGGAGGGCTGCTGGACCATGACATCCGAGAACGGGCCGAAAGGTGAGGTCTGCCAGATGCCCACGACCGCGCGCAGACCCGATCCGGTGCCGACGCCGGCAATGTGACCGTCAAACACCCACCGCGAAGCCATCCCACCACTGTAGCCAAGGACAACACCGCTGCTGGGATAACCTAGAGCAGTGACTTACGAGATCGAGATCGGCCGTGGCAAGCGTGGGCGTCGTGCCTACTCCCTGGATGACATTGCGATTGTCCCCAACCGTCGTACCCGCGACCCCAAGGACGTTTCCGTCTCCTGGCAGATCGACGCCTACCAGTTCAGCATGCCGGTGATCGCAGCGCCCATGGATTCCGCGATGTCCCCGGCCACTGCCATCGCGCTCGGCCGGCTCGGCGGCCTCGGTGTTCTCGACCTTGAAGGCCTCTGGACCCGGTACGAGGACCCGCAGCCCATCCTCGACGAGATCGGGGCGCTGGAGGACGAGACCAACAGCCCGGCCGTGACGGGGCGGATGCAGGAGCTGTACAAGGCCCCCATCCAGCCCGAACTGATCACTTCCCGCCTCGCTGAAATGCGCGCCGCCGGCGTCACCGTGGCCGGCTCGCTGACCCCGCAGCGCACCCAGGAGCACTACAAGACAGTGGTGGCCGCCGGCGTCGACATCTTCGTTATCCGCGGCACCACGGTGTCCGCGGAGCACGTCTCGAAGGACCACGAGCCGCTGAACCTCAAGCAGTTCATCTATGAACTGGACGTCCCCGTGATCGTGGGGGGTGCGGCGGGCTACACTCCCGCGCTGCACCTGATGCGCACCGGCGCCGCCGGTGTCCTGGTGGGCTTCGGTGGCGGCGCCACCACCACCACCCGCCGTGCCCTGGGCATCCACTCGCCCATGGCGTCCGCCATTTCCGACGTCGCCGCCGCGCGCCGCGACTACATGGACGAGTCCGGCGGCCGCTACGTGCACGTTATTGCCGACGGCGGCATGGGCAGCTCGGGCGATATCGTCAAGGCCATCGCCATGGGCGCCGATGCCGTGATGCTGGGCAGCGCCCTCGCCAGGGCCGAGGAGGCGCCGGGCAAGGGCTGGCACTGGGGCCAGGAAGCACACCACCTTGAACTGCCCCGCGGGGACCGGGCAAACGTGGGAACCGTCGGTCCGCTCGAGGAAGTCCTTTTCGGACCGGGGCACCACACCAACGGAACCTCCAACCTCATCGGCGCGCTCCGCCGCTCCATGGCGACCACCGGCTATTCGGACCTGAAGGAATTCCAGCGGGTCGACGTCGTGGTTTCCCCCTACGCCGGGAACTGACGCGGGGGCGGCAGGATCCCATCGCTTCCTGCGCCCTGCCCAAAGCGTGCCGCAACGAAGTAGGGTGGTTGCACTACCGGGACTAGCGGCACTGGAGGCGTTCGATGAAGAGTGTTCCTGCTAACGGCGGGGCCCTGGGCCCCGCAGCCAGGGAAGCAGCCATCCAAAGGCTGCGCGCAACCGCGGAGCCGGGCCAGGAACTGGACATCCTGATTGTCGGCGGCGGCATCGTGGGTACCGGTGCAGCCCTTGACGCGGTCACCCGTGGACTGGACGTGGGGATAGTCGAGGCGAACGACTGGGCCGCCGGCACGTCTTCCCGGTCCTCTAAGCTGATCCACGGCGGCCTGCGCTACCTGGAAATGCTCGACTTTGGCCTGGTCAAGGAGGCGTTGCAGGAGCGCGGGCTGCTGCTCTCCGAATTGGCGCCCCACCTGGCCCGGCCCGTGCCATTCCTGTACCCGCTGACCAAACCCTTCCTCGAGCGGCCCTACGTGGGCGCCGGCATCGCCCTCTACGACGCCATGTCCATCTCCAGCGGACACAGCAGGGGAGTGCCCTTCCACAAACACCTCACCAGGCGCGGCACGCTGCGCGCTGCGCCGAGCCTGAAGAACGATGCCTTTGTAGGCTCCATCCGCTACTACGACGGCCAGGTGGACGACGCAAAGTACTGCGCCAACCTCATCCGCACAGCCGCCTACTACGGCGCCCACGCCGTGAACCAAATGGCAGTGGTGGACTTCCTGCGTGAAGGCGAACGGGTGGTTGGCGCCAAAGTGGTCAACCACGAGGACGGGACCCAATTCAACATCCGGGCGAAGCAGGTCATCAACGCCACAGGGGTCTGGACCGATGAAACCCAGGCCATGGTCACCGACCGCGGCCAGCTGAAAGTCCGGGCCTCCAAGGGCATCCACCTGGTGGTTCCACGGGACCGTTTCCAGTCCACCGTTGGCCTGATCCTCCGTACCGAGAAGTCGGTGCTGTTCGTCATCCCGTGGGGCCGGCACTGGATCATCGGCACCACGGACACGGACTGGCACCTGGACAAAGCCCACCCGGCCGCATCAAGCAAAGACATCGACTACATCCTGGAACACGTCAACAAGGTCCTGAAGCGCCCGCTGACCCGCGAAGACGTCGAAGGCGTCTACGCGGGCCTGCGCCCGCTGCTGGCGGGTGAGAACGACTCCACCGCCAAGCTGTCACGGGAACACGTCGTGGCGCACCCCGTTCCCGGTCTGGTGGTGGTGGCCGGCGGAAAGTGGACCACATACCGGGTCATGGCCAAGGACGCCGTGGACGAGGCCACACGCACCATGGACGAGCGGGTGCCGCCCAGCTGCACGGAGACCATCCCCCTGCTGGGGGCGAGCGGCTACAGGGCTGCGTGGAACCGCCGGAACCGCACAGCCGAGGAATCCGGTGTGCACGTTGCCCGCATCGAGCATTTGCTCAACCGGTACGGGTCCCTGACCCCGGAAGTGCTGGCCATAATCGAAGAGAACCCCGCGCTGGCCGAACCGATTCCCGGGGCCGATGACTATCTGCAGGCCGAAGCTGTGTACGCGGCAAGCCACGAGGGCGCGCGCCATGTCAATGACGTCCTGACCCGGCGGACCAGGATTTCCATCGAGGCCTGGGACCGCGGCGTATCTGCCGTGCCCGTAGTCGCTAAACTGATGGGTGACGTCCTTGGCTGGAGCGACGCCCAACGTGAAAACGAGGTCAGGCACTACATTGCACGGGTGGAGGCGGAGCGCCTCAGCCAGCAACAGCCGGACGACGAATCCGCAGACGCCGCCCGCCTGGGTGTGGAAGATATCGTGCCCTTGCGCTGAGGGGCCGGCCGCACCAGCATGCCTGACTGAAGGGATACGCCTTGGCGGAACCACTTGACCGGTACGACGCCGGCCTCACCACGCCCGAAATGGTGATCCTGGAGCTTGAAGCATCGGACAAGGTGGACGCCGCCACCCAGCTCGCGGAACGGCTCTTCGCCGCCGGACGCGTATCGGACCTGCCCGGATTCCTTCAGCACGTCAACGCGCGTGAGCACCAGCTGGCAACCGGGCTGCCCGGCGGTATCGGACTGCCCCACGCCCGCAGCGAATTTGTGTCGCGCACGTCCATAGCCGTCGGCATTGCCAAGTACGGCCACGCCCTGGACTTCGGGGCCGCGGACGGTCCGGCCACGGTGATCCTGCTGATCGCCACACCGGCCAGTTCCTTCTCCGACCACCTTGAGGTCCTGGCCACGCTGGCCCGCTCCTTGTCCAAGGAGTCATTCCGCGAATCGCTGCGCCGCGCCTACGACGCCGAAGTGATCGCGGAGCTCATCAATTCGAGCCTGGTGTTCTTCGACCACTGAAGCCCGGGACTGCGGCTGCCCTTTCCAGCTTGGCGCGGCCGCGGACGAGGCCGTCCCGCCCCTGGCGTTTAGTTGTTCTACAGCGGAACGAAGTACGGTTAAGACGTGTGGAAAACAGCCCTCAAACCCCGATGGATCGCAGGTTTCATCTTCGCGATCGTTATCTCCGGGGTGTTCGTGCTGCTCAGCCAGTGGCAGTTCGGCCGCTCCACCCAGCCGGAAGTACCGGTCAATCCGGCCACCGAGCAGGTGCAGCCCCTGACCGACACGCTTCAGCCGGGTGACTTCTTCCACGGTACCGACGCCGACCAGATGGTCAGTGCACAGGGAACCTACGACCCGGGCAAACAGGTCCTGGTACCGGGCCGCCTGCACGGCGGCAAGACCGGCTACTGGGTGGTCTCCGCCTTCGCTGTTACCGGCGCCCCCGCCATCAGCGGTGTTGCCGCCTCACCCCAGACGTGGATTCCGGTAGCGCGGGGATGGGTGGCAGACCCTGCAGATGCTCCAGCACCGCCGTCGGGCACAATTGAACTCACCGGTCGGCTCCTGCCCTCCGAAGCGCCATTGCCAGGAACGGCGCCCTCTCCCGGACAGGCCACAGCCGTTTCAGTGGCCGAACTGATCAACTACTGGGAAGTCAGCAGCTATCCCGGCTTTGTTGCTGCCACAGCAGAGATCGCCGACGGCACGGACGTCAGCCCCGCGGCAGTGCCCGGAGACCTCCTTCCCCTGCAGATCGGCCCGCAGCCGCCGGCCCAGCAGATCAACTGGCTCAACCTCTTCTACTCCCTTGAGTGGGTTGTCTTCGCCGGTTTCGCACTCTTTATCTGGTGGCGGCTGGTCAAGGACGACTACCACCGCGATCTCGAGGAAGGCCTGGATGACGATGATGCCGACACCCCGCTTCGCCCGCAACAGAACCAGCAACTTGATCAAAACCAGCAAAAGGTACAGCCATGATTGATCCGAAACCCGCCGCCCAGTCTGGAAGCACCAACACAGGCAGCAGCGCCGGCGGCAAGGCAACCGGCAAGAAACGCCGCTTCGGCGGCACGGAAGCGCAGATCCGGTCCGCCCTGAAGTTTTACAAGGTGCTGGCCTACCTCACGGGCGCGATGCTTCTGTTGCTCTGCGCCGAACTGATCGCCCGGTACGGATTCGGGCAGTACCTCTTCGCCGGCGGCACCAACGCCGTCACCGGCCAGCCGTTCGGGTTCGGTTTCGCGGATGCGGAACCGCCCGGCGTCCTCGGCGGAGTCAACCTGTCCGTCACGGTCCTCATTGTGCACGGCTGGATGTACGTGGTGTACCTGATCTCGAACTTCAGGCTCTGGTCCCTCATGCGCTGGCCGTTCCTCAAGCTGATCCTGCTGGCACTGGGCGGCGTCATCCCGTTCCTGTCCTTCATCGTGGAAAAGAAGTTCCACGCCAACGTCGAGGCTGAGCTGGCAGCCAACCCGCACGCCCCGCAGAGGTACTAGGCAGCGGCTGCGGCATGCAGGAGTTCGCTCCGTCACAGCGCAGCTTCTCAAGGTGCGCCGGTGCAACGGCGGCCAGTAGGCTAGTACGGTGACTACTCCCACTGCATCCCAGACTTCCCAGAAGCCGGTGCTGGTTGTTGACTACGGTGCCCAGTACGCGCAGCTGATTGCCCGCCGCGTCCGGGAAGCAAATGTGTATTCGGAAGTGGTTCCGCATACCTACACAACCGAGCAGCTCCTGGCCAAGAACCCTGCCGCCATCATCCTTTCCGGCGGTCCCTCCAGCGTTTACGCTGACGGCGCCCCCAGCGTTGGTGCGGACCTGTTCGAAGCGGGCGTTCCCGTCTTTGGCATCTGCTACGGCTTCCAGGCCATGGCCAACGCCCTGGGCGGCAAGGTGGACAAGACCGGGCTGCGGGAGTACGGCTCCACCGAAACCACCATCCTCGGCGAAGGCCGTTCGGTCCTCGAGGGCATGCCCCAGCACCAGAACACCTGGATGAGCCACGGCGACTCCGTCCACACGGCGCCGGACGGCTTCGAAGTCCTTGCCACGACCGCCGGCGCTGAAGTGGCTGCCTTCGCCAACGAGGAAAAGGGCCTGTTCGGCGTGCAGTGGCACCCCGAAGTCAAGCACTCCGCCTACGGCCAGCAGGTCCTGGAAAACTTCCTTTTCAAGGGCGCCCGGCTGGAACCGAACTGGACCACGGGCAATATCCTTGAGGAGCAGGTGGAGCGCATCCGCAAGCAGATCGGCGACGCCCGGGTCATCTGCGGCCTGTCCGGCGGCGTTGACTCCGCCGTCGCCGCTGCCCTCGTTCAGCGCGCCGTCGGCGACCAGCTCACCTGCGTCTTTGTGGACCACGGACTGCTGCGCGAAGGCGAGGCCGAGCAGGTGGAGCGCGACTTCGTAGCTGCCACCGGCGTGAAGCTCTACGTCGCCAACGAGCAGGAACGGTTCCTGTCCGCCCTGGCCGGCGTCAGCGATCCGGAAACCAAACGCAAGATCATTGGCCGCGAGTTCATCCGCGCCTTTGAAGAGGCGGAACTGGCCATCATCGCCGAGGCAGCCGCCCACGGCGAGAAGATCAAGTTCCTGGTCCAGGGCACGCTGTACCCGGACGTCGTCGAATCCGGCGGCGGTGAAGGTGCCGCGAACATCAAGAGCCACCACAACGTGGGCGGCCTGCCTGAGGACCTGCAGTTCGAGCTCGTGGAGCCGCTGCGGGCCCTCTTCAAGGACGAGGTCCGTGCCGTTGGCGCCCAGCTGGGACTGCCGCAGGAGATCGTCGGCCGCCAGCCCTTCCCCGGGCCGGGACTCGGAATCCGCATCGTAGGCGAGGTCAGCAAGGAACGGCTTGACCTGCTGCGCAAGGCGGACGCCATTGCCCGTGCCGAGCTCACAGCTGCCGGCCTGGACAACGAGGTATGGCAGATGCCGGTGGTCCTGCTGGCCGACGTCCGCAGCGTCGGCGTCATGGGTGACGGCCGCACGTACGGCCACCCCATTGTCCTTCGTCCCGTTTCCTCCGAAGACGCCATGACCGCGGACTGGTCACGGCTGCCGTACGAGCTCCTCGCCCGGATCTCCAACCGCATCACGAACGAGGTGGAGGGTGTCAACCGGGTAGTGCTCGACGTCACCAGCAAGCCGCCGGGAACCATCGAGTGGGAATAGCAACATGAAGTGGCCGGCCTCCGACGAAGGAGGCCGGCCACTTCCGTTTCCGCCGCGAAAATCCCGCAATTTGGCTGCTCCAGTGTTGCGGTCTCTCAGTCCGGGCATGGAAGCGGCTACGCTCGAATCTATGCCGGTATGGTCCAGGGCGTCACGTGCAAACGCAGAAAAGAAGGCAGAAGTGTCAGTTGGTCAAGGCCACCCGGAAGGCTCCGAGGAGCTCCGCAAATGGCTCTCCGGGCTCAAGCCCGTCACCGGTGCGGATACGATGCTGCGCTTCACCAAGACCCCCGAGGGTTCCATCGACCTGACGCACGCCCACCCGTCCGGCCTCGCACAGCTCATGGCCGGCCGGAAGACCCGGCTCTCCACGCTGATCCGGGAACGCCAGCAGTACGTCGTCGCAGCCAGGGCTTCGCGCAACATCCGGTCCAAGATATTTGAGCTTGCCAACGACCGCGGAATTGATGCCGGCTATTTTTCTGCCGGCACGGTGGTATGGACTTCTGCCGTGGGCGGCAAGCCGCAGCGCATCTCGGCTCCGGTCATGCTCACGGCCATCTCCCTCACTGTCCGCCCGGGTGAGGATGACTACGAACTGCAGCTGACCGAGCAGGCACACATCAACCCGGCCCTGGTACGGCACCTGAAGAACACCCACGGTATTGTCTTCGACGTCAATGCCGTCACCCGGCTCGCCTACGGCACAGCCCGCTTCGATCCGCAGCCGGTCCTGGACAAGCTGGCAACGCTCATCCGGCCCATCCATGGCGCAGAGGCCCAGCACAACCTGCTCGTTTCAACCTTTGCCGACCTCTCCGGCAACCTGGACGACCCCTGGATCAACGACTCCAACCCCCTGGTGTCCGCCCTGGCCACTGCTGCCGGCGGTGAAGTGGTGGACTTCGATGAGCCGGACCCGTCCCGCTTTCCCTCGCTGGACAGCAGGCACCCCCGCGACGAGATGCTCCTGCTGGACGCAGATACTGACCAGCAGTACGTGATCGACGCAGCCCGTGCCGGGGATTCCCTGGTAGTCAGCAGCCCTCCGGGCACCGGCCAGACCCAGACGGCCATCAACACCATCGGGGCGCTGGTGGATGCCGGGAAGACGGTCCTGGTAGTAGGGGACCGCCGTGCCAGCCTCAACGAGATTTCGGGCCAGCTCGAAGGCCTGGGCCTTGACTCCATCCTGTTCCAGCTGTCCGGGAACGTTACCCCGCAGCAGCTCAAGGGCCAGCTGGTACGGGCGATCGTCCGGAACGAAAAGTCCCTCGAACCCCAGCTCGGAAACCTGCACGACACCCTGACGGAGCACCGTCACGCACTCATGGACCATGTGGCATCACTGCACAACGTCCGCCAGCGCTGGGGCTGTTCGCCGTACGAAGCCATGCAGTCGCTCGCTGAGCTGACCTCGATCCACCCTGCCCCCGCCACCACCGTACGGCTCAAGCGCAGTGTCCTGGACAACATCAGGGACCGGGAGGAGCTTGCCGGCAGGCTCCGGCGTGCCGCCGAGCTGGGCAGCTTCAGCAAGGCGTCCACCACCAGCCCCTGGCACGGCGCGCGCCTCCTGACCCGCAAGGAGACGGAGGAAGCCCAGGACCTGGTCCGGTCCGTGGAGAAAAGCCTCCCTGACCTGCGCGAACGCATGAACGCAGTGGCGGAGCATGCGGAAATCCGGCTCGGCGCCACCTTCGCCGAGTGGGGCCAACAGCTCGAACTCCTCGTAGCCGTCCGCGGAAGTTTGGACAAGTTCACCCCGGACATCTTTGACCGGCCGGTCACTGACCTTATTTCTGCCACGGCACCGTCAGCCTGGCGGCGTGAGCGGGGCATCGAAATGACCGCCATGCAGCGGTCGCGGCTGCGCAGGGTGGCCAAGGAGTACGTCCGGCCCGGCGTGCACATCGCCGATCTCCACAGTTCGCTGGTCCTCGTGCAGGAACAGCGTGTCCTCTGGGCCGGCTATGCCACCACGCAGCGCCACCCGGCTGTGCCGTCCGGCCTTGCCGAGATCAACGTGATGTACCGTGCCCTGGAGCGTGAACTCACTCAACTGGGCGAGGCGCTCAGGCACACGGAGGCGGGCGGCGCGCTGTCCACGGCCCGCTACGAAGAGCTGATGGAACGCCTGGAACGGCTGGTCGCTGACGCAGAGACCCTCAAGACGCTGCCGGAGCGCACCCTCCTGGTGGAGAACATGCGCGAGCACGGGCTGGGGGAGCTCCTGGCGGACCTGGCGGAACGCGAGGTTCCAGCAGGATCAGTCGCATCGGAACTTGACCTCGCCTGGTGGCAGTCGGCGCTCGAAGCGATGATCAGCGGGGACGACTACCTCGCAATGTCCGACGGCGACGCCCTGCGGCAGCTGGAGGCCGAGTACAGGCTGGCGGACAACGCGCATATTGCCAGCGGCGCAGCGCGGCTTCGCTGGGACCTGGCCGAAAGGTGGCGGGCCGGCATCGCCGCCCACCCCCGGCAGGCGGACCTGCTGCGCAGCCTGCTCAAGGATGGCCGGGTGTCGCTGCCCGCGCTGACGGCGCAGGCCCCGGACCTGATCGGCACCCTCGTTCCCGTCTGGTCCGTCAGCCCCTACCTGATGACCGGCCTCCTTCCCGCCGAACAGCACTTCGACGCGGTAGTCATCCTCGACTCCGAAGCCACGTCCCTCCAGGCCGTGCTGCCGTCCATTGCCCGCGCGCGCCAGGTCATTGCCTTCGGCGACGCCAAGATCGCGAGCCCGCGGACCTTCACTGTGGGCGTGGAGCGGCTGGCAGCAGGGGAGACGGCGCACCAGCGCGTGGAGAGTGCCTTCGGGGCGCTCTCGGAAGTGCTGCCGGTGTGGCGGCTCAACTTCGTCTACCGCGCGGTGGACGAGGACCTCGTCCTCCAACTCAGCAAGAACTTTTACGACGGCGCCCTGCGCCGCCTTCCGGAGGGCCAGTCGGCTACCGGCCTGGACCGGTCACTGCTGGTGGAGTACCTGCCGGACGGCACCGGCCTGCCGAGCGCCGACCACGAGGGCGTCGAGTCCGTAGTGGCCGAGGTCAACCGTGTGGTGCAGCTGGTCTTCGAACACGCCCGCACGCGGCCGCGCACGTCCCTTGCAGTGGTCACAGCCAGCCTTCGCCATGCTGCCCGGATCGGGGAGTCCATCCGGCTTCAGCTGCCTAACCATCCGGGCCTTGCAAGCTTCTTTGGTGCCGGACCCGAATCCTTCCGCGTGGTTGACCTGGAACGTGCCCAGGGCCTGGTCCGGGACCATGTCATTTTCTCGCCCGGCTTCGGACGGACCCCGCACGGCCGCGCCCTGCACAACTTCGGTCCGCTTTCCGCTGAAGGCGGCCGGGAGAAATTCGCCCTGGCGATGACACGGGCCCGCCGGTCCATACACGTCCTGACATGCTTCCGGCCGGAGGACCTGGACCATACCCGGCTGACACACGGCGCGGTGGACCTGTACTCCCTGCTGGACCGCGAGATCTCGGGGAACACGGATCTGGGAACCCCTGCTTCCCGCGCGGCGGCCAGCGAACAGGCACTTGGCGCGGATCCCCTGGTCGCTGACCTGGGGGACCGGCTGCGGGCACGCGGTGCGCGGGTCTGGCACCAGTATGACGGTGCCATCGACGTTGTGGCGGCAGCGGATCCATTGAGCACCATGGGCCGGGACGAGACCGACTTGCCGTGGCCGGTTGCCATCGAGTCCGACGGTACCGAGCAGTACCGCACCATGAGCGTGCGCGAACGAAGCCGGCTGCGGCCGCAACTCCTGGAGCGGCTGGGATGGCGGTACATGCCGCTGTGGACAATCGAGGTTTTCACTGATCCGTCAGCCTGTGCCGACCGGATTGCCGGCTACCTGGGACTTGAGCGGGTGGTGCTTCCCGGGCGGACGGCACCCTCAACAGGATTCCTTGACGACGATGTGGACCAGGCGCTGAATGGTATCGACGCCGGGGAACAGGCACGCCCCCGGCCGCAGGACAAAGAATTGGACAGCAAGGAGGCGGTCTCCGTGGCCCCTGAAGAGAACAACAACGCAGCTGGGGACGCGCAGTCCGTCCCCGTTGACCCGGCTCCGGAAGACGAACAGGATCAAGAGCAGGGCAAGGACCAGGCGCAGGGCGCGACGCAAGGCATTCTGCCGACGAAAGCCTCGGAAGATGACCCGAGGCGCTGGGGCGATGCCGACGACGATCACGATGCCTGGCTGAAGGAACAGAAGCCGCCGCACTGGGGCTGATCGACCGGGGCCGGCCATGCTTCCGCGGTGGCTAGGGCCCAACGAGGACGAAAAACAGCTTGCCCTGGGTGGAAGCGCCGGCCAGCCGTGCAGCCTGCTCGGCGCTGGCGGCCACCACGATGAGCCCGTCCGTCTCCGCCGTGCCCAGCCACTGCCCGCTCCCGCCGCCCTTGCCGGAGGTCCACAACACCGGCACAGCCGTAGCCAGGACTTCGGACGGTGCCAACTGGTCGAAGCCGTTGCCCGCCGTCAGCACCACGTTCACCAGCTGGCCCGGCGAGACGAGCTGGATGGACGACGGATCAGCCATGCGCAGCGGAACTGCTGCTGAGCCCGGCGGCGTGCCGGCCAAAAGCCCGGGACCCAGCAGCTGGGCGTCCGTCAGCAGCTGTCCTTTGCGCAGCGGAGCCGCCAGCTGCTTGCCGGCCAACCCGCTTTCGTTGTCCAGGAAACCTGCGGCCATCATGGCCGGCGGCACCTGAACCTGCGCTAGATCTGCCGGTGCCATTGTTGAACCGGCGGGAAGATCCCTGGCAGCGGCCAGGGCAGTGACAGTGTGGACGGGCGCGGGGGTGAGCTGGTGGACGGTGATGGAAGCCGCTCCACACAGCAGCAACGCCGCAGCAAGCCGCCGGTTCCGGCTCAGCCACCTGCCGAACCAGGCCGCGACCGACCTGCGGCCGGAGCTGACAGGACGCCGAGGGGTGCGCGGATGACGTGAGGCAGCGCGGCCGGGGCCAAGAAGGTTAAAAGGCATGCGCCTACGCTACGGCTGCGGGAATGACCGCAACAGGAGCGCGGAGCGCTATGTGGACAAGCCGGTCCGGCCGGCGTCGAATGGCCTTGCTTAGCTGGCTGCGGCCGCCGGAGCGGACGCGGCAGGCGCCGCAGCGGGAGCGGGCGTTGCAGCCGCGGGGGCCGGCGAGACCGTGCTTCCCTTCGAGTCCCGGGAATCAGTGCGGTAGAAGCCGGAGCCCTTGAACACAACACCCACGCTGTTGAACTTCTTGCGCAGCGTCCCCTGGCATTCGGGGCACGAGGTCAGCGTGCTGTCCGAAAACGACTGGACGATATCGAAGGCATGGCCGCAATCCTTGCAGGCGTACGCATACGTTGGCACTGGTGCTCCTCCTCTTGGGCAAACGAGAGGTCCCGTGCTGCGCGGTCATACCGTTAGCAGTCGCAGGGCCTGAGTGCTAATTCTATCATCTCCGCAACAACGCGCTGCGGGACCTAGTGGTGCCCGTTGAGCTGCCGGAACCCGGAAGGTGCCAGGACGGCAGGGACGGGGCGGTCGAACTCCTCCTCCGGGATTTCACCGACGGGGAGCAATTCTTCGTCATAGATAACGGCCGCGAGCGGAATATCCTTCCCCGCTGTTGCCAGATGCCCCAGAAACTTGTCGTAGTACCCCCCGCCTTGCCCAACCCGGTTGCCGGCAAGGTCGACGGCGGTGGCCGGGATGAAAAGGGCGGCGGCGGTTCCTGCCACATCGGGTCCATGCCGGTCGCCGATCGGTTCCAGGATGGGCGCGTACCGGCTCTGCTCAAAACCGGCGTCCGGGTTCCAGAAGACCCACGCCAGTTCCCGCCCGGGTTCGCACACCGGGAGCAGGACCCGGTGGCCGTTGGTGTGGAGTGCGTCGATCAACGGAAGGGTGGGCGGTTCCACGCCGACCCCAAAGTAAACGCAGAACGTGGCAGGAGCTCCACCGGCCAGTGAGGCGGCCCAATCCACGCCATGGCGGGCGATTCCTGTCCCTGCGGCTTCCAATTGCTGCGGGGTCAAGGCTGCCCGCCGCAGACGGTGTGCGGTACGGATCCTGGTCTTGGTTGCCTTCGCATCCTCAAGCACGCTGTACTCCTCCATCGCTCGCCGTTCGGCGGTAGGTCTGTGCCGCAGGGGCTGCCCCCGGCCGTTCAATGATTACTGAATGCTTGACGCTGACGTTAGATTAGTCGGGTGACTACCAGTAACCCGAGAGTTCGCAAAGCCGTTATCCCCGCTGCCGGACTCGGCACCAGGTTCCTGCCTGCCACCAAGGCCATGCCCAAGGAAATGCTTCCGGTCGTGGACAAGCCTGCCATCCAGTACGTCGTTGAGGAAGCCGTGAACGTGGGCCTGAACGATGTCCTGATGATTACCGGGCGGAACAAGCGGGCCCTGGAAGACCACTTTGACAGGGTGCCGGCGCTCGAATCCACCCTGGAGGACAAGGGCGACACGGCGAAGCTTGCGTCCATCCAGGCCGCCAGCAACCTCGGCGACATCCACTACGTCCGCCAGGGCGACCCGAACGGCCTGGGCCATGCCGTGCTGCGTGCAAGGCAGCACGTGGGCAACGAAGCCTTCGCCGTCCTCCTGGGCGACGACCTCATCGACGCCCGCGACGAACTCCTCAGCACCATGATCGAGGTGCAGGCGAAAACGGGAGGGTCCGTCATCGCGCTCATCGAGGTGGACCCGTCCCAGATCAGCGCCTACGGCTGTGCCGATATTGCAGAGATCGACGGCGAGGGCTTTGTCCGCGTCAACCGCCTCGTGGAGAAACCCTCCGCCGAGGAAGCCCCTTCCAACCTTGCAGTCATTGGCCGCTACGTGCTGCACCCCGCCGTCTTTGACGTCCTCGAACGCACCGGACCTGGCCGTGGCGGCGAAATCCAGCTCACTGATGCCCTGCAGGAGCTCGCGTCCGGCGACGGCGAGGGGCAAGGCGTCTACGGCGTTGTCTTCCGGGGACGCCGCTACGATACGGGCGACAAGCTGAGCTACCTCAAGGCCTGCGTCCAGCTCGCCATCGACAGCGAAGACCTCGGTCCGGGCCTGCGGGAGTGGCTGCCGGGCTTCACCGCCGGCCTGTCCAAGTAGCACCGTGCGGCCCGGCCCCATCTGGCCCGTGACCCTGGAGTGCGGCGACCTGGTCCTGAGGCCCATCAGGTACCGCGACAAAAAGGAGTGGACGGAAGTCCGGGCCCGGAACAGTGAATGGCTGGCGCCATGGGAAGCTTCCAACCCGGACCCGGCCGGAGGCCTCCCTGATTACCGGCAAATGGTCCGTTCGCTGAACTCGCAGGCGGCCCAGTCGACGGCCCTTCCCTTTGTCATCACGGAGAGGGGTCCCGCCAGCAGGAACCCTGCGATCGTGGGTCAGTTGACTGTTTCCTCAATAGTCTGGGGATCGGCCATGATGGCGACACTCGGGTACTGGGTGGACCAGTCGCGGGCGGGGCAGGGGATAGCGCCCACTTCCGTGGCCCTGGTGACCGACCACTGCTTCCGCGCCCTGGGGCTGCACCGAATGGAAATCAACATCCGGCCGGAGAACGGTCCCAGCCTGCGGGTAGTTGAGAAGCTTGGTTTCCGGGATGAGGGTTACCGGCCGCGCTATCTGCACATCAACGGCCAGTGGGCGGACCACCGGTCTTTTGCCTTGACCTCAGAGGAAGTTCCGGAGGGATTGCTGCACCGCTGGCTTGCCTCCAGGCCGTCATAAATCCAATGATTTGTCGGCCGCTCCACGACACACCGCGGCCAATGCGGCTGCAGCCGACATGATGCTCATACGGTTTTGAGTGTGGACTTCCCCCTTAGCAGCTCAGTGATCCTTGTGGTTGCCGTTGTGCTCTGGATTGTATGGGTTGCCCCTTACGTCCTCCAGAACCGCCGGCACCAGTTCCAAACCGCCGGCGACTTCTTGGCAGATGCCCCCGCCGATGAAATACCGGACCCGCGAGCCGGGCTGGTTTTGAAGGTCGCCGCCCAGCAGGAGAAAGCCATGGACACCAGGAAGAGCACCGGATCCGCGACGCCCGGAGCCACAGCTGCGCCAACGCGCCAGTTCCGCTTCCGATACGGCCGCACCGCTCTTGCCCTGACAGGACTGGTTTCCTTGCTGACCGCGTTCATTTCTGCGGTACTGCTGGTGTTCGGACTTGGTGCTCCAGCTCTTCCTCTCGCCTGCGCGGCCCTGGCCGCGGCGTCCGTGGCCCTTCTTCGCTGGCTCGCTGTCCGGGACCGCAAGGCCAAAGTGGACGCTGCTTTCCGCTCCGCCATGAGCGCACCTGCGCCGGTGCCGGCTGCAGCACACGTCCCGCCGAAGCCGGAAGCTGCGCCGGTACGCACCGAAAGTCCGCTGTTCGACGCTGAGGCAGACAAGCCCAAGGCGAAGCCCCTGACAGCTGTGGAACTCCGTGAGGCGGCCCTTGCCGTTGCCGTGGCTGCCGGTGACACCAGTGCAGTGCAGGCTGCGCCGGCCAGCACCTGGGAGCCCGTGGAGGTACCCAAACCGGTTTACGTCGAGGCTGCCAAGGCTGAACGGCCCGCACCCGAGCCGCTTGAGTTGCCGGAGGCACCGAAGGCCACAGGGAAGCCCTCCCTGAAGCAGGGCTCCGCAGCCGCTCCTGCCGTCGCCGTCCCGGACGCCCAGCAGGTCAGTAAGGCCCAGAGCGCGCTCAGCAATCTCGACGACGTCCTCCAGCGCCGCCGCGCCTGACCATCTGGTTCCACGCCCATTGCCGCAGGGGCGCCGGTTGGCGTTGGGCCGGGAAAATTTGTAGCCTAGGTTCACCGGTGCCGCACCTGAAGAAAAGCGGCTGGTTCCCGGGGTTATAGCTCAGTTGGTAGAGCGCTTCGTTCGCATCGAAGAGGTCAGGGGTTCGAATCCCCTTAGCTCCACAAAGTTTCCGCCGGGCGCGTGCCCTGCTGCCTTCCCCTACAGCCAGCCCTTCTTCTTGAAGATGGCGTACATTACGGCGGCCGTCGCTGCCATCAGGCCGATTGCCATTGGGTAGCCCAGTTGCCAGTGAAGTTCGGGCATGTGGTCGAAGTTCATGCCGTAGACGCCGGCCACAAAGGACGGAGCGAAGAAGATCGCCGCCCAGGACGAGATCTTCTTGACCTGTTCGTTCTGTTCGGCGCTTGCCTCGTTCTGACGGTTGGCGGTGAGGGTGCCGTCCAGGGTCAGGGCGTTCTGCAGCAGGTCACGGAAGGAGTCCGCCCTGGAGATCACCCGCTCCACGTGGTCCTCCACGTCGCGCAGGCTGTGCCGGAGGTTGCTTTCCACGCCGTACTTTTCGAACCCCCGCTCGAGCTGGTGCAGCATGTCCGGCAGGGGGTGGATGGCCCGCTGGAACTGGATCACCTCGCGGGCGAGTTCGTAGATGCGGCGCGATACGGTGGTGTCGCCGCTGAACAGCTGGTCTTCAATCTCGTCGATGTCATTTTCAAGCCCGGCCACCACCGGCCCGTAGTCATCCACTACCCGGTCCAGCAGGGCGTAGAGAACGGCCTCCGGCCCGTGCCGCAGGAGGTCCGGCCTGCTTTCCAGCCGCTGCCTGACCCGCGCCACGCCGGCCGTTTCAGCATGCCGCACTGTTACGACAAAGTTCTTACCCGTGAAGATATGGAGTTCACCGAACTCCACCGTCTCCGTCGCATCCAGGTACCGGGCAGGTCGAAGCACAGTGAACAAATTGTCTTCGTAGCGCTCGAGCTTGGGACGCTGGTGGGCGGAGATGGCGTCTTCCACAGCCAGCGCATGCAGTCCGAACTCAGCAGCCACCGCCGCCATTTCCTCGGCGGTGGGGCGGTAGAGGCCGATCCAGGCCATCCCGCCGTGGTGCGCGAGGGTCTCGAAGGTCTGCTCCAGGTTCTCGGGCTCAGCGTGGCGTATGCCGTCCACGTAAACGGCGTTATCGATGATGGTCATGGCCGGCTGTTCTCCGCCGCTGGGATGCCCGGCATCAGGACCCCGCCCCGATGATTGCTCCGGAGGCGATCATGGCCAGCGTGGCGATGAACGCTGGCAGTACGGCGGGCCAGTTGATCTGCGAAACGTTTGAGAGCCAATCCATTCTGAAAATCCTAGCTGTCCGCCCCTGGCCGGCCGGCCCTCGGGGGTTTTGCAGGGCTGTGTTGCCCGGCACCGGTGGCTTTGGTGCCCGCGGCTTTGGTAAGGCCACTGATCAGTGGCTCGGTCCGGTAGGGGATGTGCGTGTGCAGTGCCAGCACGGTTTCGGTACGGATGACGCCCTTGATCTTCAGGACCTGCCGCAGGGCCGCCTGGAGGTTGTGGGTATCCGTGGCCACTACCCGGCACCAGACGTCGCCCCGGCCGGAGATCTCGTGCACTTCCAGAACCTGCGGAATCAGCCGGAGTGCCCCCACCACTCCATCCAGCTCGCGGTGCGAAACTTCGATGGTCACGAACGCCACCACGTCGTAGCCCACCGCCTCAAGATCCACCTCGCGGCCCCCGGACCGCAGGACCCCGGCGCGGAGCAGCCGGCGTACGCGCGATTGCGCCGTGTTCCGGGCAACCCCGAGCGCATCGCTGAGCTCACCGATCTGGATCCTGGGGTCCCGGATGAGCTCCAGGAGAATCCGGAGATCCGTGGGGTCCAAACTATTCAAATGGTCACTCTCCATCACTGCGGCACCGGATACTTGATGATTCTGCTCAATTCTGGCATCACTTTTCGATCGGAAGCGCAGGGATGCTGCATTGTAGAGCCATCAGGTGTTCACCCGTGGCGGGCTCCCACAAGGACCACCTGCCACGGCAGCAGCAAAGGCGGCACAATGACGGTTTTCAGTGAACTACGCATGCGTCCGGTTCCAGCCACAACGGCAGGGTGGGATGCGTCGGTCACTGCCCGGCTGGTGCTCGCCGGTGCCGTCATTTTCACCCTCCTGGTGGGCGCCAACCTCGCCACGCCCCTGTACCCGCTGCTGCAGGCGGAACTTGGGCTGTCGCCGCTCGACGTCACTGCTGCCTTCACGAGTTATGTTCTGGCCCTGGTGGCCACGCTGATGCTGGCGGGGCACTGGTCGGACCACATCGGGCGCCGGGCTGCCCTCATCCTTGCCGTTATTGCCGGCCTGGCCGGCGGCTGGCTCTTTGCGGAGGCACAGAACCTGGCCGGGCTGTGCGCCGGCCGGGCGCTGCAGGGTATCGCTGTTGCCCTCGCTACCGGCGCCAGTGCCGCTGCCCTGCGTGAACTGCTGCCCTCCCGCCCGGAGTGGGCCTCCCGCTTCACGCTGCTGGCCTCTGCGGGGGGAGTGGCTGCCGGTCCGGTCATCGGCGGGCTGCTGTCCCTGCTGCCCGGGGCCACGTCGGCTCCGTACTACGTCCACGCCGCAGTCCTGGCCGCCCTGCTGTTCCCGCTGTACCTCCTCCGGGCACGGCCTGCCATCCAGCCGCCGGCAGGCCCCAGACCGCTGCACCTGCTCGCGCCGCGGCGGCCTTCCGTCACGCGGGAGGCGAGGGGCGCATTCTGGCTTGCGGCCGCCGTCGGCTTCCTGAGCTTCGCGGTGTTCGGCTTCTGCCTCTCGCTGGCCCCCGGCTACTTTGCCCAAATCCTGGCCGTCGAGAGCCGCCCGCTAATCGGCGTGCTGGCCGGGCTGACTCTCGCGGCGTCAGCGCTGACCCAGCTGGTGACCCTGCGGGGCCGCTACGTTGTTCCAGGCGGGCTTGCCGTCCTGGGTGTCTCGGTTCTCCTGCTCGGCGGGGCGGGCGCCTGGAACAGCCCCGCGCTGCTGGTGGCGGCGAGCCTTGCCGCCGGCGCCGGACAGGGCCCCGCCTTCCGCACCGTCTTCAACGACGTGGCCGCCCGGGTAGAGCCCGCCCGCCAGGCCCAGACCATCAGCACGGTGTACGTCATCACCTACCTGGGCAGCGCCGTCCCGGTCCTGGGGCTCGGCTGGGCCTCGGGCGTGTTCGGCCTGGCGGCTTCCGTCACCGGATTCGTAGTGCTGTGCGGCTCGGCAGCGCTCGTCATGGCTGCCGTCACGCTCGGCCAGGCAGTACGCGCCCGGAACTAGCCGCCGGATCCCTGCTACTCCGGGAGCGGCCCGTGGTTGCCCTGGATGTGTTCGAACACCAGCGTGGTCTCGGTGTGGCCCACCACCGGATCGGTGGCGAGGTTATCAAGCACCCAGTCCCGCAGGTCCTCGGTGGTGGCGACGGCGATGTGCAGCAGGTAATCCACTGAGCCGGAGGTATGGAAGGTGGACAGGACTGCCGGCAGATGCGGGACGCGTGCGGTAAAACGGTCGATCTGGTCCCGGTCATGCGCACGCAGCCGGACCGCTACGAGGGCCTGCACCGACCTGCCAATGGAGGACAAATTGAGCTTTGCCTCGAACCCCTGGACGATGCCCCGCTCCGTCAGTGCACGGGTACGCATCAGCGCTGTGGACGGAGCAATGCCCACCAGTTCGGCAAGCTGCTTGTTGGAGATCCTCGCATCCTCCACCAGCGCAGCAAGGAGCCGTTCGTCGATGGCATCAAGAGGCTCCAGGTGCACTCCCGGCCTGACGTTCCTGGCATTCGTGCTCACGGCAGCTCCTCTAAAAGTTCCTGCGTTCATCCTAGACGCAGGCGGCCGCATTCAGGCTGTGCCCCCGGCCTGCCCGGGCTGGACAACGGCCTGGGCGCGCGGGTGGACGACGGCGACAGTCACCGCGGTGAGGCACGCGAGGATCATGACAGCGGCCGCCAGGGCGTTCCAGCCATGGGACTGGAAGAGCAGGCCCCCGGCCCAGCCGATAAGACTCGACCCCAGATAGTAGGCAAGGTTGTACAGCGAGGCCGCCTGTGCCCGTCCGGTGCTGGCGATGGCGCCCGTCCAGCCCGCGCCGATGCTGTGGGCGGCAAAGAAGCCGCCGGTGAAGACCACGAGCCCCGCGAGGATCAGTCCCAGCGACGGCGCCAGCGTGAGGGCGAGGCCCGCCGTCGAGAGGGCAAGACCGGCGAGCAGCACATTGCGGCGCCCAAAGCGCATAGTGAGCCCTGCTGCCCAGCGGGAGGTGACGGTCCCGGAAAGGTAGGCCAGGAAGATGAAGCTGATGATGGTGGTTGGCAGGCCGAAAGGCTCACCTGAGAGCCGGAACCCCAGGTAGTTGTACACAGCCACGAAGCCGCCCATCATCAGGAAAGCCTGGACGTAAAGGGCGGCCAGCCGGATGTTGCGCAGGTGCCCGCCGAGGGTCCGCGCAGCCCCGCGAAAGCCGGCAGCCCGGGAGGCAGTGAACCCCCGGGCCTGCGGCACCAGCAGCAGGAAGGCAACTGCAGCAAGCGTCGCCAGGACGGAGACAGCAAGGGCGGCGGCACGCCACCCCCATAACTCCCCGGCGGGTCCGGCCACCAGCCGGCCGGCCAGGCCGCCAAGCGTGGTGCCTGCAACGTAACTTCCCGCAGCTACGGCGGCGTGGGCCTTCGTGACCTCCTCGTTGAGGTAGGCGATGGCTATGGCGGGGATGCCGCCGAGCGCCATCCCTTCGAGGAGCCGCAGGCTCAAGAGCACGGTGAAGTTGGGGGACAGGGGAACCAGCAGTCCGAGCACGGTAGCCCCGGAGATTCCCCACGTCATGGCCTTGACCCTGCCGATCCGGTCCGCCAGGAAGGACCAGGGGATCACTGTTACCGCCAGCCCCACGGTTGCAAGGGAGATGGTAAGCGCGGCCTCTGCGGCAGTGATGTCCAGGTCCGCTGCGAGGATCGGCAGGACAGCCTGGGTGGAATACAGCTGGGCGAAAGTTGCCACCCCGGCGAAGGCAAGGCCCGCGATGATCCGGCCGTACGCCGTCGAGCCCTTGGCATGACCCTCCCACCCTGCCGGGGAGGTCGGGCGGCCTGGGTTCGGACGGCTATGGGGCATTCCGCAAGCGTAGAACGGCGGGAGGCGTGTCTCCAATGCATCTTTTATGCCAGACTCATATCAAATTCGGAACGATGGCCCGTTCGGGTCGGGAGCAGGAGGAGCCGTGGAGCCCGACCATAAACAGCTGGTACAGCTCCTGCCGCTCCTGCCGCTGCTGGCCGAACTTGGCCGGACCGAGCATGTCACCGAAACGGCCGGACTCCTCGGGGTGCCCCAGTCCACGGTGAGCCGGGCACTGGCACGGGCCAGCGCCGTCGTCGGCACCGAACTGCTGATCCGGGACGGCAGGGGAGTGCGCCTCACCCCGGCGGCCCGGTCCCTGCTGCCCTACATTGAGCGGGCGCTGGGCGAGTTCCGGGCCGGGCTGGACGTGGTCCGCAACGAGTCCGATGTTGTCCGCGGCAGGATCTCCGTCTCTTTCCAGCACACCTTTGGTGAATCCACCCTCCCGCTCCTTATCAGCGCTTTCCGCAGCCGACACCCCGGCGCCGTCTTCACCCTCAGCCAGGGAGCGCGTGACTCCTGCCTGGCGGAACTGGCAGCCGGCGAGGCCGACCTTGCCCTGACGGCACCGGTTGCTGCGGCAGGACGGAACCTCTTGTCCGCCCTGCTGTACCGGGAGCCCCTGCGCCTGGTCGTCCACCACACCCACCCGCTTGCGGGACGCCCGGTTGCCTCTGTCGCAGACATCCGCGCCGACCCCTTTGTGGCGCTCGGTCCGGGCTACGGTATGCGCTCGCTGACTGATGCCTTGTTCCGGGAGGCCGGGTACCGGCCCCGCATTGCCTTCGAAAGCCAGGACTCCCACACCGTCCGGGGCCTCGTCTCCGCCGGACTGGGCGTCAGCATCCTGCCACCCGGAGGTGACGCTCCCGGCCGTAAAGTAAGGGCGGAAACGGGCAACCTTGGCTGGGTGGAGGTGCCCCTGGACTCTGAACTGGCCTTCCGCGACGTGGGCCTGAGCTGGCGGCAGCGAAAAGCGGAGGCGGAACCGGCCGCTGTCCGCTTGTTCCGGGGGCTGGTTCTCACGGAGGGGCCCGAACTCCTGTCCGGGCTGGTGTAGCGGCGGTCCCCTCCGGCACGCGCTGGAGGGACAGAGCGCGGACCTCCGCTGTCCATGTGCCCAGTACCCTTGTGACGTGACGAACATCGAAAACCCCGCCTCACGGCCCGCCGACCCGCTCTCACCTCCGCCCGGCGCACCGCACGGCGTGATCATCGGCCTAGATATCGGCGGAACCAAGACGCGCGGAATCCGCTTCGAGAACGGCGTTCCGGTCCTGGATGAATCCGTTGGCAGTTCCAACGTCCAGAACGTCACCCGTGAAGAGGCAGCCGGCAACCTTGCGGGTCTTTTCGGGCTGATCGGCGGCGAGGGTGTGTCCCACGTGTACGCCGGGTCCGGCGGCATTGATACGGAGGAAGACGCCGCGGCCCTCGCAGCGCTGATTGAACCGCACGTCCCGGGGGCGCAGATTACTGTGGTGCATGATTCGCGCCTGCTGCTCGCCGCCGGCCACGCCAGCACCGGTGTTGCTGTGATCGCGGGAACCGGCTCGGCGGCCTGGGGGAAAAATGCCGACGGCGGCGAGGCCCGGGCAGGCGGCTGGGGTTACCTTCTGGGCGATGAGGGCAGCGGCTACTGGCTGGGCCGCGAGGCCGTGCGCCACAGCCTGCGGCGGATGAACCAGGGCCTTCCGGTTGACCAGCTCACCGCCGCCCTCCTGCAGTCCTGCGGCGTGGACCATCCCAACAAGCTGATTGCGCTGTTCCACTCCCCGGACACCGGCCGCCGGTTCTGGGCGCAGCAGGCGAGGCACGTGGTGGACGCCGCGGCTGCCGGCCATGCCGCAAGCCAGGAACTGCTGGAGCAGTCAGGCAAGGACCTAGCTGCGCTGGCGGTGCAGGTGTTGCAGCAGCTGAGGATCCCCGGCCCGGTAATCCTGGGCAGCGGCCTGGGCATGAACGTGGTGCCCCTCCAGGAGGCATTCCGGCGGCACCTGGCGGAAGCCGGCGTGACGGATGTCCGGGTCCTGGACCAGGATCCGGTGTTCGGTGTCCTGCAGTTGCTGGCAGAACAGGCCTGAACCGCCGGAACGCCCCTACGGCACGGCCCTTTTCCGTGGCGTGAGCCTCACGGCAGGCAGCGGAGGAGCGGGAATGCGGCCGGCCTCCGGGCCAGCGTCGGGACCGTGGCCGTGGACAAGGCCATAACGGGCTGCTGTCATCTCCAGGTCGGGCAGGTCGGCCTGGGCTTCCCACTCATCACGGGCCTGCTCCACCTCATCGTGCTTGCGCCCCACGAAGTTCCACCACATCAGCAGCTCCTCCTGGAACGGCTCGCCGCCAATCAGGAGGAAACGGGTATCTGGCAGCGCCTCGATCTTCAGTTCCCGCCGGCCGGTACCGAGGTAGCCCAGCGGTCCGGGCGGAACTTCCTGCCCGTCCAGCGTCAGCCCGCCCTCGAGCACCAGGATGCCGTGCTCAAAGTGCTCATTGAGGGGGAGCGCCGCCCTCCCCCCGCACGAGACGTCCGCTCCCACAATCGGCGAGTACATGGTGGCCGGGGAAGCAACGCCGCCGAGTTCGCCCACCATGACGGTGGCGCTGAAGCCGTCGCCCTCGAGTTTGGGCAGGTCGCGGTGCTGTTCAAAAGCAGGCTGCCGGTGCCGTTGCCCGTCCGGAAGCGCTACCCACAGTTGCAGGCCGCGCTGCAGCGGCAGCCCGCCCTCCGGCGGAAGAACGGCAAATTCAGAATGGGAGACGCCGTGCCCCGCCGTCATGATGTTCAGTTCGCCCGGCCGCACCACCACGTCACTGCCCACGCTGTCCCGGTGCCTGATGGTCCCGGCCATCGGCCAGGTTACCGTCTGCAGCCCGATGTGCGGGTGCGGAAGAACGGACATGGCAGTCCTGTCGGGGCCGAAACTGTCCAGGAAGCACCAGGCACCGATAGTGGGAAGCCCGCGCTGGGGCAGCGTCCGCTGGACATTCATCGCCCGAACTCCGCCCAGCGGTACTTCACGCTCGGGCCACAGCTGCAGGCACGGGCCGGAGCTTCCTTCGGGCTGCGCCGGCGGACAGACTTCCTGCTGCGGAGAAACTTCCAAGTTGGTCACCTCCCCACTTTAGGCCGGGCGGCTGCTCCGCGGTATGTCCCGTTCGCCCAGCTCCGGGCCAAGCACCCATCCGGCAGATGACCGGCCCCGAATGGTTACAGTAGGGATTCCTTTGCCCGGATTCGGGTGCGCTGGAGGTGTTGCAGCGTCCGGTTTGGGTTACCGTAACTATCAGCGTGCTGTGACAAATTGCGTTGCTTTCCGAAGCCGCCCAACAGAACAGGTAAGTCCACACCATGGACCAGGCCATGATCGAGTTTCAGAGCGTCACCAAGCAGTACCAGGGCGGGCAACCGGCCGTGGACGAGCTCACCATGTCCATCAGCCCGGGTTCCATCACCGTCTTTGTTGGGCCCTCCGGCTGCGGCAAAACCACCTCGCTGCGCATGATCAACCGCATGGTGGAGCCTACGTCCGGTGTCATCACCGTGGGGGGCAAGGATGTCACGTCGGTCCCGGCGCCGGAGCTGCGGCGTTCCATGGGATATGTGATGCAGTCCTCCGGACTCTTGCCGCACCGCTCGGTGCTGGACAACATTGCCACGGTGCCAAGGCTCAACGGCGTGGCCAAGTCCGCCGCAAGGAAACGTGCCGAGGAACTGCTTGACGTCGTTGGCCTTGCCCCCTCCCTGGGCAAGCGCTACCCTTCACAGCTCTCCGGCGGCCAGCAGCAGCGCGTGGGCGTGGCCCGGGCGCTTGCCGCCGATCCTCCTGTCCTCCTGATGGATGAACCCTTCAGCGCCGTGGATCCGGTGGTCCGCGATGAACTTCAGCAGGAACTCCTGCGGCTTCAGAAGGACCTCGCCAAAACCATCGTCTTTGTCACCCACGACATCGACGAAGCCACAACACTGGGCGACAAGGTGGCCGTCTTTGCCACCGGCGGGAAGCTTGCGCAGTACGCCACTCCGGAAGAGATCCTGCGGGCGCCGGCAAATGACTTCGTGGCCTCCTTCGTGGGGCGGGACCGCGGCTTCCGCCACCTGGGGTTCACCCCGTCCGACGGCGTGAGTGTCCACCCGGTGCCAACCCTGGTCCGGGGCGCCAATGGCAGCTTCGACACTGGTTCCTCGGCCGCCGGGTGGCAGCTTGTGGTGGATCCTGACGGGCGTCCGCTTGGCTGGGCCGGCCCCGGGAACGGCAACGCCCTCATCCCCGGCGGATCACTGTTCCGTCCGGGGGAGAGCCTGCGCCGGGCCCTTGATGCCGCGTTGTCCTCACCGGCAGGACTGGGTGTAGCTGTGGATGCCGACGGCCGGGTTCTCGGCGTCGTCAGGGGCGGTGAAGTCCTGGCCCTCATCGAAGAAGCGCGCCAGGTCCGGCAGGCTGCGCTCTGATGGAGTGGTTCCTTGCCAACAGCGGCATGGTCCTGGAGCGGGCGGGCCAGCACATGGTGCTGGCCCTGGTGCCCATGGTCCTGGGGCTGGTGATTTCGATTCCGCTGGCGCAGCTGGCGCGGCAGCACCCCGTGCTCCGCTCGGTGGTGCTCACGGCGTCGTCGCTGCTTTACACGATTCCCTCGCTGGCATTGTTCATCATCCTGCCCACCGTCCTGGGAACCAGGATCCTTGATCCGCTCAACGTGGTGGTGGCACTGACAATCTACGCCGTGGCCCTGCTGGTCCGGGCTGCGCTGGACGCCTTCGACTCGGTGGATAAGGATGTCAGCCAGGCCGCCGTCGCCATGGGGTACAAGCCGTTTGCGCGGTTCCTGCACGTGGACCTTCCGCTGTCCCTGCCGGTCCTCTTCGCCGGCCTCAGGGTGGTTTCCGTCAGCAATATTTCGCTGGTCAGCGTGGCCGCCCTGCTGGGCGTCGGAAATCTGGGGATGCTCTTCACCTCGGGGCTGCAGCGCGGTTTCGTGACTGAAATTGTGGTGGGCATTGTTGCCATCCTGGTCCTCGCGCTGCTGATGGACGCCATCCTGGTCCTCCTTGAACGGCTGCTGACCCCCTGGGAACGGGCCGGGAAGGGCCGCAAAGCGCAACCGGCAGCCGGCAGCGCGGGAGAAGCGGTTGCCGGGGCACGCCGTCTTTCGGAACCGAAAACCGGAGGCGGAAACGCATGAGCAACGTCTTCACGGATACCTTTGCCTGGCTCGCCGATCCGCTGCACTGGACCGGGAGCGCCGGCATTCCGGCGCGGCTGGCCGAGCACCTGCAATACACGGGCCTGGTAATGCTCATTGCGGCTGCCATTGCCGTCCCGGTGGGCCTCTACGTGGGCCATACAGGCAGGGGCAGGGTGGCCATCGTGGCGCTTGCCGGTGCCCTGCGGGCCCTTCCCACCCTCGGCCTGCTGACGCTTTTTGTCCTGCTCGCCGGAATCGGACTGATGCCGCCCATCTGGGCACTGGTGATCCTCACCGTGCCGCCACTCCTGGCCGGAACCTATGCAGGAATAGCCAGTGTGGACCGCAACGTGGTGGACGCCGCCCGCGCCATGGGAATGACCGAACTGCAGGTCCTGTTCCGTGCCGAGCTGCCCAATGCCCTCACAGTGATGTTCGGCGGCTTCCGGACCGGTGTGCTGCAGGTGATCGCCACCGTCTCCGTGGTGGCCTACATCAATCTGGGCGGCCTGGGACGGTACCTGTTTGACGGACTCGTCCTCAGCGACTTCCCGCAGATGCTGGGAGGATCGCTGCTGATCGCCGTGCTGGCCATCGGCGTCGATCTTGTCCTGGCCCTAATCCAGAGGCTGTTCCTGACATCAGGGGCCTCGAAGCAGTCCCACCGCAGCCAGCAGGCTGCGGTCGATCTCAGAGACCCCGTTGTCGCGGAGTCTGTGGCACAAGGAGGTAAGTCATGAAAGAAAGCCGACCACAAGCCTTTGGCAGGCGGGCATTCGGCGGGATGGCCGCTGGCGTTGGCCTGGCATTGGCGCTGTCCGCCTGCGGCGGATCGTCCGATCCGCTCAGCCAGGCCCCGGCCACCACCGGCACGGCCTCCGGGGGAGCCACCTCGCTGGTGATTGGCTCGGCGGACTTCCCCGAGAGCCAGATCATCGCCGAACTCTACGCAGGGGCGCTGAACGCCGCCGGCGTCACGGCCAGCACCAAGCCGAATATCGGCTCCCGCGAGGTCTATTTCAAGGCGGTACAGGACGGGTCAGTGGACGTCATCCCGGACTACACAGGGAACCTGCTGCTGCATGTGGACAAGGAAGCCAAGGAGGTTTCGGCGGACGAGATCGCCAAGGCCCTGCCGGACAAGCTGCCGGGCGGCCTTGCTGTGCTGGAAGCTGCCAAGGCCGAGAACAAGGACGCCATGGTGGTCACCAAGGCAACCGCGGAAAAGTACCAGCTTAAATCCATCGAGGACCTGGCCAAGGTCTGCAGCGAGATCGTGGTTGGGGCACCGGCTACCTTCGCAGAGCGCGCCTACGGGCTGCCGGGCCTGAAGAGCAACTACAACTGTGAGCCCAAAAAGCTGGAGCCCTTCAGCGACGGCGGTGGCCCCGTGACGCTCAAGGCGCTGCTCGAAGACCAGGTGCAGGTGGCGGACATCTACACCACCACCCCGTCCATCGCCGACAACGACCTCGTGGTCCTGGAGGATCCAAAGAACAACTTCATCGCCCAGCAGGTCATCCCGCTCTACAACGAAGCCAAGATGACGGACAAGGCGAAGGAAGCGCTCAATTCGGTGTCGAGGACCCTCACCACCGAGGACCTCACTAACCTCAACCGTGCAGTCAGCGGCAGCCAAAAACAGGGCGCCAAGGAAGCGGCTGATGCCTGGCTCAAGGACAAGGGCATCGTGAAGTAGGAGCGAACTTAACTGCTTTGCCGCAACGACGGCGGCTGCCGGACTTTGCGGGTCTCCGGACTCCCTGCCCGGCAGCCGCCGTCGTTGTACTTAGCCAGCGGGCGTGCGCGGCGCGGCAAGGCGTGTGGTTGACGTCTCAGTGGAAGCCATCCCTCCTGTGGCATATTTGATGGATGGCAGAATACAAGCAGTCCACGAAGCTCAACAACGTCCTTTACGACATCCGTGGACCGATTCTTCAGGCCGCCCAGCAGATGGAGGCGGAGGGTCACCGGATCCTCAAGCTGAACATCGGCAACCCGGCGCCGTTCGGCTTCGAAGCGCCGGACGCCATCCTGGTGGACATGATCCGCCACCTGCCCCACGCCCAGGGCTACAGCGATTCCCGGGGCATCTTCTCCGCCCGCACCGCCGTCTCGCAGTACTACCAGACCCGCGGTATCCAGAACATCCATGTCGACGACATCTACCTGGGCAACGGCGTCAGCGAGCTCATCACCATGTCCCTGATGGCCCTGCTCGATGACGGCGACGAGGTACTGATCCCCACGCCCGACTACCCTCTGTGGACTGCGTCTGTGGCGCTCGCGAGCGGAAAACCGGTCCACTATCTCTGCGACGAGGAATCCGGCTGGCAGCCCGACCTCGAGGACATGGAAGCCAAGATCACGCCCCGGACCAAGGGCATCGTGGTGATCAACCCGAACAACCCCACCGGTGCCGTCTACCCCGAAGAGACGCTGAAGAAAATTGTGGCGCTGGCGGAGAAGCACGGGCTGGTGATTTTCGCCGACGAAATTTACGAGAAGATCCTGTACGAGGACGCCGTCCATATAAACCTGGCGAAGCTTACGGGCGACCACGTTCTCTGCCTCACCTTCAGCGGACTGTCCAAGGCCTACCGCGTTTGCGGCTACCGGGCCGGGTGGATGGCCATTTCCGGCCCCAAAAAGGATGCCGCGGATTACCTTGAGGGCATCAGCCTGCTGGCGAACATGCGGCTCTGCGCCAACGTTCCGGCCCAGCACGCCATCCAAACGGCGCTCGGCGGTTACCAAAGCATCAACGACCTGATCCTGCCCGGCGGCCGTCTGCTGGAACAGCGCAACAAAGCCTATGAGCTGCTGAACGCCATACCCGGCGTGAGTACCCAGCAGGCCAGGGGCGCCCTCTACCTCTTCCCCCGGCTCGACCCGGAGGTGTACCACATCAGGGATGACGAAAAGTTCGTCCTCGACCTCCTGCGCGAGCAAAAGATCCTGGTATCCCACGGCCGCGCCTTCAACTGGGTACGCCCAGACCACTTCCGCATGGTCACGCTGCCCAACGTCAAGGACATCGAAGAAGCCGTTGGCCGGATGGGGGACTTCCTAAGCAGGTACCAGGGGAACTAGCCTGTGGTCACGGGTGCCACGGGCCCCGTGTACCTTCGCGGAAAGGACCCCTCATGGCCGGCGTCGTCCAGTTCGAACAGCATCCCTCCGAAACCCTCCGGGCAGGGGAGGGGTTTTCGCTGGAAAGCGTGGATCCCGACTCCACTCCCGGCTACATCGGCCGCAAGCAGGACGGGCAGGTGCTGCTTGCGGAACTTGACGATGACCTGGGCGAACTGCAGGAGAAGCTTTTCGCCGAATCCCGCTTTGGCGGTAATAAGCGGATCCTGCTGATCCTGCAGGCCATGGATACCGCCGGCAAGGGCGGAATCGTCAATCACGTCATGGCGGCCATGAATCCGCAGGGTGTCCAGTTCAAGGCCTTCAAGGCGCCTACGGAGGAGGAGAAATCGTACGACTTCCTGTGGCGCATCGAGAAGGAAGTGCCGGCAGCAGGAATGGTGGGTGTTTTTGACCGCTCACATTACGAGGACGTGCTCATCCACCGGGTCCACGGCTGGGCAAGCCCCGACGAACTCAAGCGGCGCTATGAAGCCATCAACGAATTCGAGGCCCGGCTGACGGGCTCGGGGACCAAAGTGGTCAAGGTCATGCTCTACATCAGCGGGGAAGAACAGAAAAAAAGGCTTCTGGCCAGGCTTGACGACCCGGCGAAGCACTGGAAGTACAGCCGCGGTGACCTCGAGGAGCGGGCCTTTTGGGATGACTACATGAAGGCCTACCAGGTAGCCATAGAAGAAACCAGCACCCCTGAGGCGCCGTGGCACGTAGTGCCTGCCAACAAGAAGTGGTACGCCCGGATCGCCGTCCAGCAATTGCTGTTGGGGGCGCTGTCCGAACTGAACCTTGAGTGGCCCAAGGCGGACTTTGATGTCGCCGTGGAACGGGAAAACGTCGCCCGGTCCTGACTCCGCTTATACCCCGCACTGATGACCTACAGCGGCTGGTCGCGGGCAGCGGCCAGCCGCTTCCTCGCGCCTTCCAGCCATTCCTCGCAGCGCGAAGCCAGCGCCTCGCCCCGTTCCCACAACGCCAGCGATTCCTCAAGGCTGGCCCCGCCCGCCTCCAGCCTGCCCACCACCGCCACGAGCTGCTCCCGTGCTTCTTCATAGCTCAGCGCAGCGACGTCGTTTCCTGGCTCTTGTTCAGTCATTGGGTTCTCCTTGGTGCGTGCCCGGCTTGTGCGGGGCTGAGTCTGATGAAGGGGGGCCGGTGGAGGTGGCGCCGAAGCGTCCTTCTGCAACCCTGACCGAGAGCGGCGTGCCCGCCGGTGCTTCGGCCGGGCGGCGCACCACCGCATGCCCGGAGGTGCCGCGGCCTGCTGCCAGTGCGCCTGCGAGTTCGACGACGGCGTACCCCCTGTCGAGGGTCTTCTGCGGCGACAGCGCACGTACCTGTGCTTTCAGGTGCCCGAGCTGGTCAGCTGCACGGGCCACTGTGGAGCTCACCGCCGCGGAAGACCTTCGGAGCAGCCGCTCAATTTCTTCCGCGCGCATGGTCACCAGGCCCTCAGGCGCAGCCATGACCGGCCTTGAATGAAGGGATGCCAAGCGGTCCGATTCCCGGTCCACGAGGCGCTCCAGGCACCGGCGCAGCTGCTCCCGTGCCTGTCGCACGCCCGCTAGTTCCTCCGAGACTTCGGGCACGATCCTCTTGGCCGCGTCCGTAGGGGTGGAGGCACGAAGATCAGCGACGTCGTCGAGCAGCGGCCTGTCCGCCTCGTGGCCGATGGCACTGACCACCGGCGTGGCAGCGGCTGCCACAGCGCGAACCAGTTCCTCGCTGTTGAAGGGCAGCAAGTCTTCCAGCGCACCGCCCCCGCGGGCGATGACAATGACGTCCACCTCGGTGCGGGAATCCAACTCCCGCAGGGCCCGGACAATCTGGGACACGGCAGTGTTGCCCTGGACGGCCACTTCGCGGATTTCGAACTCGACGGCGGGCCATCGCAGGGCGGCGTTGCGGAGGATGTCCTTTTTGGCATCGGAGTCGCGTCCGGTGATGAGGCCAATGCGGTGGGGCAGCAGGGGCAGAGCCTTCTTGCGGGAGTCCGCAAAAAGCCCCTCGGCGGAGAGGGCCTGGCGGAGGCGCTCGATCCTGGCAAGGAGATCACCCAGACCCACCGGCCTGATATCCCGGACCAGCATGTTCAGCCGGCCCGTCTTGATCCAGAACTCTGGCTTCAGCAGGGCAACCACCCGGGAACCGCGTTCCAGCGGCAGGTTCTGGCGCTCCAGCACTTTGGTCCACACTGAGGCCGGCAGCGAAACTTCCGCGTCAACGTCCCTCAGTGTGAGGTAGGCGTTGGTGCCGCGCCGGTTCAGTTCGATGACCTGGCCTTCAACCCATGCCGAGGGCGTGCGGTCGATGTGGGCTTTCAGCTTCTGGGAGAGGAGCTGCAAGGGCCAGGGGTTGTCCGGCGTGGTTTCTGCCGCCGTCGCAGGCAGGGTAGTGGGCGCGGTCAGCTGCTGGTCCGGGAGCGGAAGTGAGGCCTGTTCAGACATGCGAACTCCCTTGCGGGGCTGGAGTTGCGGGCATGGGGTCCTTCGTCTGTTGAGCGGCGGTCATTCAACCTTATCTATAAGCAGTAGCACGCGGGGCTGACAGTGGCCGGCAGGAATGCCCGCCTAGGATGGGTTGACCGCCATCGACCTGAAGGATCTGCTGTGCGCACTTTTGTTTCCGCTGCTGCCACCGTGCTGGCCGTCGTGCTCGCTGCCGTGGCAGTTCCGGCCATCTGGCTGGACCGCAGCATCGTCCAGGAGCAGGGCTTCGTGGAACTGGCCGCGCCGCTGGGAAGGAATGCTGAGTTCCAGCAAGGACTGGCAGCGGCTGCAATCGGAACAATCGACACCAGCTCAGTCCCGAATTTCCTCTCAGACTTGGTCCGGCCGGTACTGGAGAACGCCGCGGCGTCCCTGACCACCCTCCCCGGCTATCCCGCTGCCTGGGAAGAAACACTGCGGAAAAGCCACCGGCTCAGTTTCGCAGGCACTGTGGCTGGCAACAGCACGGAAGCGTCGGCTGCCTCCTCGTCCTTGACCCTCGACGTCGCTCCTCTGGTGGCGCTGGGTGCCGGGGAAATCTCCCGTGCAACCAGGCTTCCCCTGGAAACGCCCGGGCAGACGCTGATCAACGTGGGCCAGCCCGAGCAGAAAGCGTGGATCGAGCGCCTGAGCACGTACGCCCCCGCGGGCTACCTGCTTGCAGGGGGATCGGCGGTAGCGCTGCTCCTGGCCCTTGTTGCCGCCCGGCGCCGCTGGACAGTGCTTGTAGGTGCGGGAGCAGGTGCTTTGCTGCTGGCGGTTCTGTGGGGAGTGGGCACGCAGGTGGGATCCGCTGCGGCGCTGGCCACCGACAGCGGGAACGAGGTGGCCAACATGTTCAGGAACGAGTTCGTCGCCGCTTCGTCGGGCCACTTCCAGTCGTGGATCTGGGCGGCCGCCCTTACCGGCGGCGCATTGCTGCTGGTGGGGACTGTGGCCGGCCTCATACCGCGAAAACCGGCCCTTGCAACCCGGTAGAATTAAGCAATGACCCCCTCAGCTGTTTCTCTTTCGATGCCCACAATTCCCCGTAGGCGCCGCTCTCCTGAGGAAGTAGCTGCTGCAGCCCCGGTAACCGGGACCAAAAAGGTGCTGCTTGCCGCCCCTCGCGGGTACTGTGCCGGAGTTGACCGTGCTGTCATCGCCGTCGAAAAGGCGCTGGAGCACTACGGCCCGCCGGTGTACGTTCGCAAGCAGATCGTGCACAACGTCCACGTGGTCAGCTCCCTGGAGGAAAAGGGTGCCATCTTCGTTGATGAAACGGACGAGGTGCCCGAAGGTGCTTTGGTGATTTTCTCTGCCCACGGGGTATCGCCGGCTGTGGTCCAGTCCGCGGAGGACCGGGGCCTGCGGACCATTGACGCCACCTGTCCTCTGGTGACCAAGGTCCACAAGGAAGCCGTGCGGTTCGCCAAGGACGACTTCGACATCCTGCTGATCGGCCACGATGGCCACGAGGAAGTTGAGGGTACAGCGGGAGAAGCTCCCGAACACATCCAGATCATCAATGGCCCCCACGAAGTGGACAAGGTGACGGTGCGGGATCCGGAAAAGGTCATCTGGCTTTCCCAAACCACCCTCAGCGTTGACGAGACCATGGAAACGGTGCGTTTGTTGAAGGATCGGTTCCCCACCCTCCAGGACCCGCCCAGCGACGACATCTGCTACGCCACCACCAACCGCCAGGTGGCCATCAAGAAGATTTCCCCGCAGGCCGACCTTGTCATCGTGGTTGGTTCGGCCAACTCCTCAAACTCCGTGAGGCTGGTGGAGGTGGCCCTCGAGTACGGGGCGAAGGCGTCGTACCGTGTGGACTTTGCCAACGAAGTGGACGAAGCCTGGTTTGAAGGCGTCGCAACTGTTGGCGTAACGTCCGGGGCCTCCGTGCCCGAGGTGCTGGTGCAGGACGTCCTGCGCCTGCTGGCCGATTACGGTTACGGCACGGTGGAGGAAGTAGTCACGGCCGAAGAGGACCTCCTTTTCTCCCTGCCCAAGGAGCTGCGGGCAACCCTGAAGCAGGCCGGCGATGTCAGCCGTGCCCTTGGCGGACGCCGCCCGCGCAGCTGACGACAACTGGAAAGTGCCTGGCAGCTGGAAGCTGCCAGGCACTTTTGTTTCTTTGCTCCTTTTCCGGGAAGGATCTATTCGGGCGAGCCCCTTCAGGCAGCCTCGTCCTCGCTTTGGAGCTCGGGGGCGGCCAAAGCGCGCGGTGTGACCTCCACAACCGGAGGAGTAACCAGGCCGGATTCCTCCAGCGTATTCAGCTTCCGGGCAGTGGGGAGGACACGCGCTTCCAGGGTGCCCACCATGGAGTTGTAGCGGTCCACGGACGTCTTCAGGGAGGACCCCAACTTGGTGACGTTTTCGCCCAGGGTTCCCATCCGGTCGTACAACTGCCTTGCGAGGTCGAACAGTTCCCGCGCGCTGTCCGTCAGGACGTCCTGGCGCCAAGTGAACGCAACGGATTTCAGTACAGCCAGCAGCGTGCTGGGGGACGCCAGAACCACGTTCCGGGACAGTGCATGGTCGAGGAGCTCGGCGTCGGCCATGAGTGCTGCGGCCAGGATCGACTCGGCCGGGATGAAGCAGATCACCAGCTCGGGGGAGTTGCCGGGGATATCCCAGTACTTCTTGTTGCTGAGTGAGTCCACATGCGCCCGCAAGGCTTTGGCGTGGGCAGCCAGGAGCGCCTGCTGGGAGCGGTGGTCTGTGGCAGGGACTGGTCCGGCCTGCACTGTCCGCGATTCCATGGACGCGCCAAGCTCCTGGGCTTCGAGGTAGGCCGACAAAGGGACCTTGGCATCCACCACCAGTTGCTTTTCGCCGGGCAACTGGACCACCAGGTCAGGGCGGACCGCCGACTCGCCGCCGGAGCTGTGGACCTGCTCGACGAAGTCAACGTGCCGCAGCATTCCTGAGGCCTCCACCACGCGCCGCAACTGGACTTCCCCCCACTGGCCGCGCGCACTGTTGGACCGCAGGGCAGACTCCAGGGCGTGCGTGGACCGGATCAGCTGTTCATCCGAGAGCCGCGCCTCCTGCAGCTGCTGGGCGAGCTGGCCGTACTGTTCCAGCCGGTCACGCTCCAGGAGCGCCACCTGCTGCTGCACAGCCGTCAGTTTCTCGGCCACGGGCGCCAGCGCGCGAATCACGCTGCCGTCCTGGGACCGTGATTCGCCCAGCTCCCGGTTCTGTGCAGCCAACAGCCGGCGTTCGGCGTCAGCCGCGGCGAACTGCGCGTTCACCTCGGAAAGCCGGGACGAGACGGCGTCGAAGTCCTCTTCCAGGGCGCGGCTGTTTTTCCGCAGCACAAAGTAGGCCGCTGAGGCGCCCGCGAGGGCCCCCAGTAACAGCATGAACAGAGCCAGTATCAGCGCGAAAGCATCCATCTGCCCACTGTCGCATGGGGCTGTGACATTTTCCCGAAGCGACATCTCGGCCGGGCCCCGGACGGCCTTAACGCCTGCTGCGGGTAGAATCAATGCTCGTGGCTCTTACTATTGGCATCGTCGGACTGCCCAACGTCGGCAAATCAACTCTCTTTAACGCACTGACCCGCAACCAGGTGCTGGCAGCGAACTACCCGTTCGCTACCATTGAGCCCAACGTTGGAGTTGTCAGCCTGCCGGATCCCCGGCTCAAGCAGCTTGGCGAGCTCTTCAACTCCCAGCGCCTGCTGCCCGCCGCGGTTTCCTTCGTGGACATCGCCGGCATCGTCAAGGGCGCCAGCGAAGGCGAAGGCCTCGGAAACCAGTTCCTGGCCAACATCCGGGAGGCGGAAGCGATCGCGCAGGTGGTGCGCGTCTTCGACGATCCCGACGTGATCCATGTCGACGGCAAGGTTGATCCCCGCTCGGACATGGAGACCATCAACACCGAGCTGATCCTCGCGGACCTGCAAACCATTGAAAAAGCCATCCCGCGCATTGAAAAAGAAGTGAAGATCAAAAAGCGCGAGGCTGCGGAGCTGAACGCGATTCTCGCCGCCCAAAAGGTGCTTGAGCGCGGCGACACCATTTTCTCCTCCATCAAGAGCGACAAGCTGGAGATGAACCACCTCAAGGAGCTCAGCCTCCTGACCGCCAAGCCCTTCATCTATGTCTTCAACGCGGATGAGGGGATTCTCGGCAGCCCGGAAAAACAGGAGGAACTGCGTGCCCTGGTGGCTCCGGCCGACTGCATCTTCCTTGACGCCAAGCTTGAGGCCGACCTCGTGGAACTTGACGAGGAGGAAGCCCGGGAAATGCTGGAAATGAACGGCCAGGACGAATCCGGGCTGGACCAGCTGGCCCGGGTCGGTTTCCACACCCTGGGCCTGCAGACCTACCTCACCGCCGGTCCCAAGGAAGCACGCGCCTGGACCATCCACCGTGGCGATACGGCTCCACAGGCCGCCGGTGTGATCCATACCGACTTCCAGCGAGGCTTCATCAAGGCCGAGGTGGTCTCCTTCGACGACCTTATGGAAGCCGGATCAATGGCCGAGGCCAAGTCCCGGGGCAAGGTCAGGATCGAAGGCAAGGAATATGTCATGGCCGACGGCGACGTGGTGGAGTTCCGCTTCAACGTCTGATTGGGCCCCTTTTCCCTCGTAGTGAAAAGGATTAGGCGCTGTCAGTCCGCAACGAGGCCACATGAGTGCCAAGAGCCTCGCTCATCATGGCTCCGGCTGCGGACCGGTGCGGTCCTCATCGTGGGCCACAGGTGGGAAAAGCTCGGGGCGGCTGGCCCTCGATCCACGAACTCCATGGTCGGCGCGGAAGCGTCATCGCTCGCCGCGTAGGGATGGAGTGTGACAGCCGTGGATATCTACCGTCCCCGGCTACGGTTAGCGGACTGGCAGCCATGCCGCTACCGCGCCTATGCGACGGGCAGCCGTGCCTGTGTTCGTGCTTGGACAGGGCGGTGTCATGTCTCCGCTGTGGCCAGTGGGTCAAGTGGCGTCGGCGGCGCAGCATGTGTGGGGAGCATCAGTGACGGCATTCAGTCGAACCGGTGATGCTGCATCCTTAGCGCCGGCCGGATGTTGTCTTTAGGTGTGCAGTGGGGCATGGGGGTAGTCCAGTTCCCTTTGCTGGAACTGAAGCACGTCCTCGTTCAAGATCACGCCGTCGCGGATCTCGATCGCACGGCGGATGGTTTCGTTTCCCGTCCATGCAGTAGGGCCGGTGATCACGGTTTCCAGGAAGGGCAGCAGGGCTTCGCTGATCTCCCAGCTGGAGGACTTCCAAAGGTAGGAGGGGCTGTGGTCCACAGCGTAGTAATCGATGTGGTCACCTACCGTAAAAATAGGCTCGGCGAAATCGGTCGTTCTCGCCCAGCTGAAGCCCATACCCTCATCGCAGGAAACATCCACGATCAGGCTGCCGGGCCGGAAAGCGACCAGGTCCTCGGTCCGCAGGTAGGTCAAAGGTGCGTTGGGATTTTGCAGGGTGCAGTTGACCACGATGTCACTTTCGGCCAGGAACGGCGCCAGCGGGACCCGTCCGCGCTCAGTGATGACCTCGCTGAGAAACGGTGCTTTGGGGTCGTGATCGAACTGGACAATCCGCACCGAATGGATGGGCGAACCCACGGCGGCCACCCCACGGTTGGTCAGGACCTGGACGTCATGGATGCCATGGGCGTTGAGTGCGGTGACGGCTCCTCGAGCGGTCGCGCCAAAACCGATGACGACGGCGCTGAGCCTCCGGCCGTAGTCTACGGTGGACCCCGTCAGGGCAAGGGAGTGCAGCACCGAGCAGTAGCCGGCCAGTTCGTTGTTCTTGTGGAACACGTGGAGCCCGAACCCGCCGTCGCTCGCCCAGTGGTTCATCGCCTCGAAAGCGATCAGCGTGAGTTTCTTGTCGATTGCCAGCTGGGTGATAGCCCGGTCCTGGACGCAGTGTGGCCAACCCCATAGGACCTGCCCGTCACGAAGGTCGGCGAGGTCTGCGGGCTGCGGTTTGGGCAGGAGTACGATGTCGGCTTCGGCCAGCAGTTGCGCTCGTGGGGCGATGCGCCCCACGAGTGGTGCCAGATGGGAGTCCGAAACGCCGAAGCGCTCACCGTAGCCTTCCTCAAAAATCAGGTGCTGCCGTATCTCGGGGGCGATGCGCTGAAGATGCAGGGGGTGTATCGGCAGGCGCCGCTCGTCAGGTTTTCGGGTGCTGGAAAGCACTCCGAGGGTGAGGTGATCAGTCATACCTGTCACTTACTCTTAGGGCTTGCCGACTTGGCGGCGGTGGCCTTCTCCCCGGCCGGGGAGGGCGGTGACGCGGCCTTCTTGTCGGCGCGTTTTTCCTTGATGGTCTTGGCGGATTTCTTGGATGCTGTTTGGCGCGGGGATTTGTCAGCCATGATTGCTCCTGTAGCGGAACCGAAAGGTTCCTGACTTCGAACGATACAGGTACCGGCCTAAACCGCCTTCGCAGCCGTCGCGCAAATCCTTTGAGGCAACGGTCTTGGCAGACTTAGGTGGTGATCATTCGCGCGACCTGCCGCAAAAACCAGCACAGTTCGAATGAAGCGGCCGCAACTGGACAATCCTGACCACCCGCCGTCATTGGCCAGTCCTATCGATCCATCAAGTCGTCCGCTACGCGGTGAAGGTCCTGGGCCCACCCGGTTGAACGGTTGGGGGCTCCTGAACCAGCTTCAAAATTCGCAAGAGCTTCCGCTATGCGCTCCAGTGCTTGGGAGATATTGGCCTTCACCGCCAAGTAGCCTTCCTCCGAGCGGGGGTCAGAAGAAGCCGAAGACAGGAGCTCCGCTCCGGACCTGATGACCAGTGAGGCCTCGTACTCGTTCACACTCACACCTCGCGGCTTCCTCGCATCTGACGTGCAGCAGAGCACAACCATACATCCCAGGTACCCCGCCCGGGCCGGCGCAGAATGAACCAGCGGCGGCTAGCTTCCAAGGGGGACCCTGTACTGGATCTGGCGTGGGCGGACAGAAAAGCCATCAGGGCCGCTGGCTGCATAACGGATGACAGAGTTTCGATCGACCGAAATGATCGGCGCTTGAGTTCACAAATCCAGGAATTATGTATCCCGAGTATTCGGTGCCTCACTGCCCAGCATGCGCGTCTTACCAGTCATCAGCTAATCCGGGCGTCAGAGCAGGATGAGCAGGCTAGGGGAAACTGACCCTGGTAATACCGGTGCAAAGCAGTTCAACGGGTCTAGTGTGGGCTGGGTCGGCAATCGCCGCGATTACCCTCAGGGAGGGTGCATGAACCTCAAACAGTCCAGCTCCGAGCAATTTCTCAAGTACTTGAAAAGCGTTGGCGGTTCAGAAGCTGATCTCAACGCTGCCGCCTACACGGTCAGCGATGACGACACCGTAGAGAGCGTAGTTTCACGCCTGCGGATGAAACAGCAGGAGCATGGGGGCAATGCCAAGGACCCCTCGATACTCCATGCCTCGGCGCAGGTGATGATTAGCCGGCGGGATGAACGTGACCCAGTCCACCACGAGGGGGCTTCCCAGGCAGGGGAATACCAGCTGGACATCCATCACACCGCGGGAAGCACCATTCGGGAAAGCATCCCGGCGAGGGACATGGAAGCCGCCAAGGTCTGGGCACAAAAACAAATCGAAGCCCAGGGCGCAGAGTTCGGAGCCATCTACTTTCCGACGGGTGGGGGCGACTCACCAGGGACGGGAGCCCTAGTAGCCAGCTTCGACCGATCGGTGGGCTGGTACCGCTAGCCGAAGTTGCGCTTCCGGGTGTCGACCCGGGCGGGCACGGGGCTCGCAGGCACTGAAGTCAGGGAAAGGCTGGTGTCCGCAATAGCGGTCGCCGAGTTTGCCCGGCGGCGGAACGGGTCAGCTGCCCCACTCCCGACCGAGCACTAAGGATTCAGGCGGTGTCTAAGGCGCGTTTGCGTGTGTAGGAGCGTGCGGCGCGGACCCGGTCTCCGCAGCGGGTTGAGCACCATTGCCGCCGGGCGTGGGTGCGGAGGAAGAAACGCCCGCACGAGTCTGCTTCGCAGGATGCGAGCTGGGATGCCCGCTCGCCGGCCAGCAGCGAGGCAGCGTCTTCGGCTATGACGGCCATGACATGCTCCACCACCTGTGTCACGGGATGGTCGGCGCCACGGGTGAACCCGGCCTCCGGGTCGAACCGTAGCAGCAGGGCGCCGGGGGAGCGGTTCAGCGCACGATTAACAGCATGCACGGCGGTCTCCGGGGGAACGTCTCCGCTGACGTGGGCGGTGAAGAGGGCACGCAGATCTGCGCGCAGCCCCACAAGCCTGCCCTGACAGTAGCCCTCCAGGACCGACTTCGGGGCGATGAGGTCGCGTTCCCTCAGCCAGGTTGACGCCGCTTCGGGGGTGTTCAGTTCGTCGTAGCGTCTGCCGCCGGGCAGTTCATGTGAGCTGTTGACCAGGGCGAGGGAGGCGTGCTCCTCGGTCCCCGGCGCGGCTCCAGACTGTGTCTCGACCATAGTTCTCATGGTATCAGTTTCGTTTAAGCGTGAGATGCCTGCTAGTCTCCAATCACGGTAAAACCCATCTTTTTCCATGAGGAGCTGTCATGCACTTCGACCAACCAGCCGGCGCGCCCCCGTTCGCGCTGTCCGTGCTTTCCGCGGGCGGCACCGGAGTGGGGATGACTGCCGAGGCCGGCCTGGAGGCCACGAGATCGCTGGCGCGGACGGCGGACCAGAACGGGTACCACCGGTTTTGGATGTCGGAGCATCATGCGATGGGCGCAACTTCGGTGTCCTCACCGGCGCTGATGGCAGCACGCCTCATCGCCGACACCACGCGCATCCGGCTCGGCGCGGGAGGAGTCATGCTGCCAAACCATGCCCCACTGCTGATCGCCGAGCAGTTCGGGATGCTGGATGCCCTGGCTTCGGGCCGGATCGACCTCGGGCTGGGACGCGCCCCAGGCACTGATGCGGCCACCGCTGCGGCATTGCGCCGGGGTGCGGATGCCAACGATGGATTCCCGCAGCAGGTGCTTGAGCTGCTCGGGTTCCTAAATGACGATTTCCCAGCCGGACACCCCTATCGGCGGGTCCACGCCGTGCCCGGCCCCTGGCAGGCGCTGGAGAACCGGGTGCCGCCTGCTTCCACCGTCCCGGAAGTGTGGCTGCTCGGCTCCTCCCCGTACTCGGCACTGCTTGCCGCGCAACTTGGTCGGCCGTATGCCTTCGCGTTGCAATTCGGCGATGCCGACATCGATACGGCACTCCGCCTCTACCGCGAGAACTTTCAGCCCTCCGCAGTGCTCGCCGAGCCCCACACCCTGGTCAGCGTGCCCGTTGCAATCAGTGATGACGCGGCGGAGGCGCAGCGGCAGGCGGCAACGTCGGCGATGGCGATGCTGCGCATGTTTAAAGGGGAGGGCTACCTGCTTCTGCCACCGGACGAGGTCGCGGCCTACCCGGCCACGGCCCAGGAGCGGCAGGTCATCGACGCATACACCTGCCGCACTTTTCACGGAACCACGGCTACTGTCGCGGGCCGTCTCGAGGCCCTGCATGAGCGCACCGGCGTAGACGAGGTGATGCTCGTCGTCGGCGGCCACTCGGCAAGCCTCGACGAGCGCGGCATCACCCTGCTCGCCGATCACTACGCACTGCCCGCCGTGGAGGCTCCGCTTTCGGCAGCCGCGCATTAGCACCCCAGCCAACGTTCCACGCCTTCGCATCCCCCATAAAGGAGAAACCCATGACCGCACCACGCCGCGCCCTGATCGTTATCGACGCCCAGCAGGAATACTTCGACGGACTGCTCCCGATCCAATACCCGGCCCGCGAGGAATCCATTGACCGCACCCAGTTGGCGATCGAGGCCGCCCACCGGGCCGGAGTGCCGGTTGTGCTCGTCCAGCACGAACTCCCGACTGAAGCTCCGGTGTTCGCCACCGGATCTGCCACTTGGCAGAACCACCCTTGTGTTGCGGCCCACGAGGACGCAGCGGCCAAGCGCATCAGCAAGCAGTTCTCCAGCATTTTCGCGGACACCGGCCTCGATGCCTGGTTGCGCGGACAGGGTATCGACACGATCACGCTTGCCGGCTACATGACCAACAACTGCGTGATTGCCTCCGCCGCGGCCGCGGAGCCCCTCGGCTTCGCCGTCGAGGTCCTATCCGATGCGACCGGTGCAATTGACCTCGCCAACGCCGCCGGCACAGCACCGGCACGCCAGGTCCACGAGACCCTCATGGCGCTGCTGCATTCGAACTGGGCCGCCGTCACCGACACCGAGACCTGGTCCGAAGCCCTGACCGCCGGCGCGCCAGTGATCAAGAGTGACCTCGTCACCTCCGCCGCACAAGGCCGCACCGCCGGGTAGAAACAAAACCCGAGCGATCGACCCTGCAGCACCAGCCCGAGGTTCGAGGTGGTGCTCCTCAATTGTTGAAGGCGTTACGGCGTCAGGGCGGATCTTGATCAGATCTTGAGGAGCAGAAGAGACCCTGAGGGCTACCCGTTAAGCAATGCGGTGCTTGGCCTGTTTGGACCTCTGTAGCAGAACGGATGCCATCCATGTCGGTGTTGCGGCTAAAGCGCTCAACTGGACGATGCACTCCCGGCAGTAGACCTTGCCGGATACGGGGGAACCGCCCCTATTGTTAGGGAATGAGTCCCGGCCCGCATGTGCGTCTGGTTCTGCCGCATCAGTTGTTCTCCCAGCAGCTCGACGTGCCAAACGGCACCATGTTTGTGCTCATCGAACACGACCTGCTTTTTCGCCAGTATTCGTTCCACTCCCACAAACTGGTCCTGCACCGCGCGTCAATGAGCCGGTTTGCGCGCCGCCTTAGCGGGATAGGCCACGAGGTGGTTGTCCTCCACAGCGAGGCCGGCCGCAGTTCCCGCCACAAGCTTGCAGAACTCGTGCGCCACCGCCGCCCCGGACAGGTGACCTGGTTCGACGTTGTGGATGACTGGCTTGAGCAGGACCTGTTTGCCGGCCTGGCCGACGGCGGTTACCGGATGCGCGAAGAAGACGTACTGGAGACACCAAACTTCCTGACCGGCCGCGCACAGATTGATGGCTGGTTTGCCCACAATGCGTCCCGGATGCACGACTTTTACGTGTGGCAGCGCCGCAGGCTCGACGTTCTTATTGACGGAGGGGAACCGGCAGGCGGGAAATGGTCCTTCGACGCCGATAACCGCAAGAAGCTTCCCCGCGGGTACAGGCCCCGAACGGTGGGCCGTTTCGCGCGCCATCCCGTCCTGCGGCAGGAGGGAACCCTCGACCTTGAAGGGCTCACCGAACAGCCCGCCGATGCCGGAGACGAGGTGGACGACGTCGCGCGGGCGGTGGCATGGGTGGCGGCGGAATTCCCCGAGGCTCCCGGTGACCCCCACATCTTCGCCTGGCCCACCAGCGAAGACGAGGCACGCCGGCACTTGCAGGAGTTCGTCCGTGAACGCCTTCAGGACTTCGGTCCCTATGAGGATGCCATCTCCACTGAGCATCCCTTCATCTCCCACGGACTGCTCACACCGGCCCTGAACATCGGACTGCTGGACCCCCGGGAGGTACTGCAGGAGGTGCTTGAGGGTGCAGCGCCGGGCATTCCGCTTTCCTCTCTTGAGGGTTTCGTGCGCCAAATCATCGGTTGGCGGGAATACATGCGTGCCACGTACCGGACCCGCGGCCGGCACATGCGAACCGCAAACCGGTTGAACCACAGGAACGAACTGGGGGACGGCTGGTGGGATGCGAGCACAGGGCTTGCGCCGGTGGATATGGTGATTTCGCGTGTCCTGGCCACCGGGTATGCCCACCACATCGAGCGCTTGATGGTCCTGGGCAACGCAATGACCCTGCTGAGGATCCATCCCGACGACGTCTACGAATGGTTCATGGAACTCTTCATCGACGCCTACGACTGGGTGATGGTCCCCAACGTGTATGCAATGAGCCAGTTTGCCGCCGGGGAGGTGATCACCACGAAACCCTATATTTCCGGCAGCAACTACCTGCGGAAGATGTCGGACCTGCCGGCAGGGGAATGGAGCAACGACTGGGACGGGCTGTACTGGACTTTTGTGGATGACCACCGGGAGGTCTTCGAAGCGAATTCACGCTCGCGGATGGTGGTTTCCCTGCTCGACAGGATGGACCCGGACAAGCGGCGGGAACACCGGCGCCGCGCTGAGGCGCTGCTCGGCGTGGGGCAGGAGACAACACGGCTGGTGCGGGCGGCGCCGGAGATCCCGCCGTCGGACGCCTTATCCTGAGTACAGGGCGTGATCCTGCCAATGTCGGGAGCCCCTCCCGCAAAGGACAACAAGGAGGCGGCATGCCGGTCAGGCGTCTGATGCAAGTCATCACTACAGCGGCAGCGGCCGCCGTGGTGCTTTCGGGCTGCTCCGGCGGGGGAGGCGCCACCCCCGTGGTGGCGGGGGAAGCCAAGCGCGGCGGCAGCGCCACCGTTGCCGAGGTCAACGCGTTCTCGTCCTTCAATCCGTACAGCACCGACGGCAACACGGACATTAACTCGAAAATCGGGCACATCACCCACTCGGGGTTCTACTACCTCGACGATTCCTCCACCGTGGTGCGCAACGACAAGTTCGGCCGCTTCGAAAAGGTTTCCGACGATCCGCTCAAGGTCAGATACACCGTCAACGAGGGCGTCACCTGGTCCGACGGCGAAGCCATCGACGCCGGCGACCTCCTGCTGAGCTGGGCTGCCGGATCAGGTTATTTCGATGACGCCGATCCGGTGGCCGGAACCGGAACCAAGTATTTCTCCACGGCCGCCGACACCAGCGGGCTGGCGGGAACTGTGCTTCCCGAGATCGGTGCGGACGGGCGCTCCATAACCCTGGAGTACACGGTGCCGTATGCCGACTGGGAAGTGGCCTTCGACGTCGGCCTTCCTGCGCACGTGGTGGCCGCCAAGACCGGCCTTGTCGATGAGGAAGACCTCGTCGACCTGATTAGGAACTCACCCCGGGGAGACGCCGAAGAGCCTGCAGTCAATACGACGCTGAAGCAGGTCAGCGACTTTTGGAACTCCGGATTCGATACCAAGAGTCTTCCGGACGATCCTTCGATCTACCTCTCCAGCGGGCCGTACATCGTCCGGGACATTGTCCCCGAAGTCTCCATGAGGCTGGTCCGCAACCGGGACTACGTATGGGGCCAGGAACCGTGGCTCGATGAAATCAACATCCGCTTCACCGGCGCGTTGCCGGCGGCCGTCGATGCCCTGCGGAACGGCCAGGCCGACATCATTTCGCCGCAGCCCTCTGCCGGTACCGATGATCTGTTCGAGGGATTGGCCGGCCAGGGCAACACGGTGGAGCGGTACAACCAGTCCGGCTATGACCACCTGGACCTGAACTTTTCCGGGCCTTTTGCCCGGGACGATGTCAGGGAGGCCTTCCTTAAGACGGTGCCGCGCCAGGCAATCGTTGATGCCGTTGTGGGGGATCTTATTCCGGACGCCAAGCCGCTTGACTCCCATGTGTTCCTTCCGGGGCAGCCAAAATACGAAGATACTGCCAGGAACAACGGGTCCGCCGACTACGCCGAGGTGGACATCAACGCCGCAAAGGCGCTCCTGGATGGCGAAACGCCCACCATCCGGATCCTCTACAACCGCGATAACCCCAACCGCGCAGAAGCCTTCGCCCTGATCAGGGACTCGGCAGCACTGGCAGGCTTCACTGTGGTGGACGCCGGGCAAGAAAGCGCGGACTGGGCCAGGGCCCTGGGCGGCGACGGGTATGACGCCGCGCTGCTCGGTTGGATCGGCACGGGAGTGGGCGTCAGCCGTGTCCCGCAGATCTTCCGCACCGGGGCCGGCAGCAACTTCAACGGATTCTCCGACGTCGACGCCGACAGGGCCATGGCAGAACTCGCCGGAACAACCGACCTGGCCAAACAGGACGAACTCCTGGCTGACATTGATCGGCAGGTCTGGGAAAACGCCTACGGCCTGCCGCTGTACCAGACCGTTGGCACCACAGCTTTCAGCGCCCGGATCGCAGGCGTAAAACCAAGCTCCGGCCCCTTGGGCGTCTGGTGGAACGTATGGGACTGGCGGCTGGTCTAGGAGCCTGCAAAGCCTCCATCTCCTGGACGTGGCGCGATTCACACTTTCGATTCGCCGTTCTTCCTACCGGCGAGTAGCATGTGACTTGCACAACTTCCGTTGACCGACTAAGCGTTCAGTTTTACCCGGTCACGGTTTGGCAACGGAGTACCAGTATCTGGACTTCGTGCGGTTAGGCTACTCGTACATGTAGGACGCGTCACAGTTGATAGCTGGGTCTCGCCTGCGGGGAAGCACAAGATTCCCCAAGTTTTCTCCCACAACTCATAGGAGGCGGAATGCGTTTTGCGCGCACTTCCAAAGCACTGGGCATCGTGGCAATCGCCGCACTCGCCCTCACCGGCTGCGGCGCTGGAGGCGGCAGCAATGACGGTGCCAGCCAGTCTGCCGGCGAACCCAATAAGGTCATCACCGCTTACAGCAACGAGCCACAGAACCCCTTGCTGCCGGCCAACACCAATGAAGTCTACGGCGGCCGCGTGGTCGAACTTCTCTTTGAGGGCCTGACCAGCTACGACCCCAGCGGTCAGTCCGTCAACGCCTTGGCCGAATCCATCGAATCCCCGGATGGCCAGAACTACATCATCAAGGTCAAGAGCGGCACCAAGTTCACCAACGGCGAGGAAGTAACTGCCAAGAGCTTTGTTGACGCCTGGAACTTTGCTGCCCTGAGCACCAATGCCCAGGCCAACAGCAGCTTCTTTGAGTCGATTGAGGGCTACGACGCCGTCAGCGCAACGAAGAAGGACGGCGAGACCGAGGTCCCCGCTCCCACATCCCAGACCCTTTCGGGCCTGGTCCTTAAGGACGACACCACCATTGAGGTCAAGCTCACCCAGCCGGAGGCCGACTGGCCCCTGCGCCTGGGCTACAGCGCCTTCATGCCGCTGCCGTCCCAGGCAATCGCCGACCCCAAGGCCTACGGCGAGAACCCGATCGGCAACGGCCCCTACAAGATGGCCAAGGAAGGCGCCTGGCAGCACGACAGCCAGATTGAACTCGTCAAGAACGAGGACTACGCCGGCCCGCGTGTTGCAAAGAACGGCGGCGTAACCTTCAAGTTCTACACCGATCCGGCTCCTGCCTACACTGACATCCAGGCCAACAACCTGGACGTCACGGACGTCCTTCCGACGAACGCCCTGAAGACCTACACCACGGACTTCCCGGAGAACCACCTGAACAAGCCGTACGCCGGCAACTCCACCCTGAACATCCCGGGCTACCTGCCTGAGTTCCAGGGCGAGGCAGGCAAGCTGCGCCGCCAGGCCATCTCCATGGCTATCAACCGCGAAGAGATCACCAAGGTGATCTTCAGCGGCACCCGCATCCCGGCCAAGGACTTTACCTCCCCGGCAGTGGACGGCTACAACGACAGCGTTGAGGGTTCCGAGGTCCTGAAGTTCGACGCCGCCAAGGCAAAGGAAGCCTGGGAAAAGGCCAACGCCATCAGCCCCTGGCCCGCGGACAAGACCCTGCAGCTCGCCTACAACACCGATGGCGGCAACAAGGAATGGATTGACGCCGTTGCCAACAACCTGAAGAACAACCTGGGCATCCAGGCAGAGGGCCAGCCGTTCGCCAAGTTCGCCGAAGTCCTTGACCTCCGTAAGGCAAAGACGCTGCCGGGCTTCACCCGCGCAGGCTGGCAGGCGGACTACCCATCGCTGTACAACTTCCTCGGCCCGCTTCTGCGCACCGGTGCCAGCGCCAACTACGAGGGCTACTCGAACCCCGAGTTCGACAAGCTCCTCGACGAAGGACTGGGCGCCAAGTCCACGGACGACGCCAACGCGAAGTTCACCGAGGCACAGGAAATCCTGTTCAAGGACCTGCCCAACCTCCCGCTGTGGTACTCCGCACGGCAGGTCGTATGGAGCCAGAACGTCACCAACGTGGACAGTGGCTGGAACGGTGTCATCCAGTACCACAACATCACTGCGAAGTAGTTCTGAGACCGTCCAACTCAAATAGCTAGTGGGGGTCCGGCAACAGCCGGGCCCCCATAGCCTTGATACCGGCAGGAAGCTGTCCCACATGAATTTCCCAACATCTCCAAAATCTTCGGAGGGTGTGCTGTGATCCGGTTCATTCTCCGGCGGTTGCTTCAAGTCATCCCTGTTTTTTTGGGCACCACCCTGCTGGTCTATTTCATGGTGTTTGCCCTTCCCGGAGACCCCATCAGGGCACTCTTCGGGGACCGCCCGCCGAGCGAAGCCGTCATCGCGGCCCTTCGGCGGCAGTACAACCTCGACCAGCCGTTCTGGGTCCAATACGGCCTGTTCCTCAAAAACCTCTTCACGTTCAACCTCGGCGTCGACTTCACCGGCCAGCCCATCGCGGCCACCCTGGGCCGCGTCTTCCCCGTCACCGTCATGCTCGCCATCGAAGCACTCGTCATCCAGGCTGTGTTCGGCATCGGCTTCGGCCTGATCGCGGGCCTGCGCAAGGGCAAGATCTTCGACTCGTCCGTGCTGCTTGCCTCGCTCGTTGTCATCGCCATTCCCATCTTCGTGCTCGGCTTTGTCCTGCAGCTCGTCTTCGGTGTCTACCTTGGCTGGGCGAAACCTACGGTCGGCACGGACGTCAGCTGGGGCACGCTGCTGCTTCCGGCCTTCGCGCTGGCGCTTGTGTCCTTCGCCTACGTGCTTCGCCTGACGCGGGCGTCAGTGATCGAAAATTCGACGGCCGACTACGTCCGCACCGCGACTGCCAAGGGGCTGTCCCGGCCGCGCGTGGTGATGGCGCACATCCTCCGCAACTCGATGATTCCCGTGGTCACCTACCTGGGCGCCAGCCTCGGCGGGCTGATGGGCGGGGCCATTGTTACCGAAGGCATCTTCAACGTTCCCGGCGTGGGGCAGAAGCTCTACCAGGCGATCCTGCGCAGCGAAGGACCCACGGTCGTTGCCATCGTGAGTGTGCTGGTGCTGGTCTTCGTTATCGCCAACCTGCTGGTTGATTTGCTGTACGCCTGGCTTGATCCGAGGATTCGCTATGAAAAGTAACCAAGACACCACCCATTACGTTGCCCCCATCGAGGAGACCCCTCTGCTGGCGACGGATGCGGTCAAGACTGACCAGGCTCCGCTGAGCCTGTGGGCTGACGCCTGGCGGAAGCTCCGCCGTCGTCCCCTGTTCATCGTCTCGGCAGTGATGATCCTGATCATCCTGATCGTGGCATTCTTCCCGGGCTTGTTCACGCAGACGGCGCCCAACGACAACTGCCAGCTGGCAAACTCCGACGGCGCACCCTCGGCCGGCCACCCGTTCGGGTTCACCTTCCAGGGCTGCGACGTCTACGCCCGCGTTATCTACGGCACGCAGGCTTCCGTCATGGTGGGTGTTTTCGCCGTCATCGGCGTGCTCATCATTGGTGTGACCCTCGGCGCGCTTGCCGGCTTCTACGGCGGCTGGGTTGACGCCGTCATTGCCCGCCTCGGGGATATCTTCTTCGCACTCCCGCTGGTGCTTGGTGCATTGGTGGTGACCCAGCTCCCGTTCTTCCGGGAAAACAAGAGTGTGTGGACAGTCATCATGATCATCGTGTTGCTGGCCTGGCCAACTATGGCACGGTTGACCCGCGGCGCGGTGATCGAAGTCCGGAATGCCGACTTCATCACGGCCGCCCGTTCGCTTGGCGTGTCCAGGATCCAAAGCCTGATCCGGCACGTGCTGCCCAACGCCCTTGCTCCCATCATCGTGCTGGCCACGATGGAGCTTGGTGTGTTCATCGTGCTGGAGGCCACGTTGTCCTTCCTCGGCATTGGGCTCCCCGGCAGCATCATGTCCTGGGGCAACGACATTTCTGCGGCGCAGGCGTCCATCCGCACTAACCCCGCCGTGCTGCTCTACCCGGCTGCCGCCCTGTCCATCACCGTCCTGAGCTTTATCATGCTGGGCGATGCCCTGCGCGACGCTCTTGACCCGAAGAGCCGCCAGCGATGAAGGAGGCACACGTGACCACGTCCGATGTCACTATTACTGAAGCCGGAACACCCGCGGACCGTCCCCTGCTGGAAATCCGGGACCTGGCCATCACGTTCGAGACCAGCAACGGTGAAGTTAATGCTGTCCGGAACGCGCACCTGACCATCATGCCGGGTGAGACCGTTGCCATCGTGGGCGAATCGGGGTCGGGAAAGTCAACCACCGCTCTGGCTGCCATCGGCCTCCTGCCCGGCAACGGCAGGGTTTCCGGAGGGCAGATCCTGCTGGACGGCGAAGACATCTCGCACGCACCCGAAAAGCGGATGATCGAACTGCGCGGCAACACCATCGGCATGGTGCCCCAGGACCCCATGTCCAACCTCAACCCGGTATGGAAGATCGGCTACCAGGTCAAGGAAACGCTCCAGGCCAACGGCCGTCCGAGTGGCCCTGAGGACATCGCCAAGGTCCTGTCGCAGGCCGGGTTGCCGGACTCCCACCGTCGCGCCAAGCAGTACCCGCACGAGTTTTCCGGCGGAATGCGGCAGCGGGCCCTGATCGCCATCGGCCTGTCCTGCCAGCCGAGGCTGCTGATCGCCGACGAACCTACGTCGGCCCTGGACGTCACGGTGCAGCGGCAGATCCTTGACCACCTTGAGGGCATGACCTCCGAGCTGGGAACGGCTGTCCTGCTGATCACGCACGATCTTGGCCTCGCAGCTGAACGCGCGGACAAAGTAGTGGTGATGTACCGCGGGCAGGTGGTGGAGTCAGGGCCGTCCCTGGAGCTGCTGCAAAACCCGCAGCACCCTTACACCAAGCGGCTCGTCGAGTCTGCACCTTCCTTGGCCAGCCGAAGGATCCAGGTTGCCAAGGAACAGGGCGTGGAGGCAGCGGATCTTCTGGCCCCGGCTGCAGAGGCCCTCACTGCCGACAACGTGCTGCAGATCCAGGACCTGCGGAAGGTGTACAAACTTCGGCAGGGCCTGGGGAGATCGTCGGACTTTGCGGCGGTCGACGGCGTGAGCTTCGATGTGCTTCGCGGAACCACGACGGCGATCGTGGGGGAGTCGGGCTCCGGCAAGTCCACTGTGGCCAAGATGGTGCTCCAGCTTGAGAAGCCCACCGACGGCAGGATCCTTTTCGACGGCGTCGACACTTCGGGCCTGAAGCCCTCGGAACTCTTCAAGTTCCGGCGCCGGGTGCAGCCCATCTTCCAGGATCCGTACGGCTCCCTTGACCCGATGTACAACATCTTCCGGACCATTGAGGAACCATTGCGGGTCCACAAGATCGGGAACAGGGCCAGCCGGGAAAAGAAGATCCGCGAACTGCTGGACCAGGTGGCGCTGCCCCAATCCACCATGCAGCGGTACCCGAACGAGCTCTCGGGCGGGCAGCGGCAGCGTGTCGCCATCGCCCGTGCCCTGGCCCTGGATCCTGAAGTCATCATCTGCGATGAAGCAGTATCCGCACTGGACGTCCTGGTTCAGGCCCAGGTGCTGAACCTGCTGGCCGACCTTCAGTCCAACCTGGGGTTGACCTACCTCTTCATCACGCACGACCTTGCGGTGGTGCGGCAGATCGCGGACCACGTATGTGTGATGGAAAAGGGCCGCCTGGTAGAGACCGGATCCACTGACAACGTCTTCGAAGCGCCGCAGCAGGAGTACACGAAGGCACTGCTGAACGCCATCCCCGGCGCGAAGCTGATGCTTCCGCCCGAAGTGGCGTAGCAGCCTTATCTATCCACCGGCTGGAGCCGGAGCCTGCCGGCTCCGGCTCCAGCTGCTTTCGGCCTTCCCGCCTGCCGGGTTCCGCTCCAGGCCAAGTTCGCGCAGGCTGCGTTCCAGGAGCAGTCCGAGTGCCCGCCGGCCGTTGGCGTTCATGTGCACGGCGTCGGCGAGGTCCTTGGCCAGGCCGTATCGGGTGAGCCAGTCACCCACGGATATAAAGGGCAGGTTGTGCGCTGCGGCCACCGAGCCCAGCAGGGCATCCACTTCGGTGCGGCGACCGCCCCCGTTCTTTTCACCCCTTGCCAGGGTGCCAATTATTGCTATCCGGGTACCCGGATAGCGGTTTTGCAGCTCTGCGATCAAACGCCCGGCGTTGCCCGCGATTCGCTTGTCAGACGCCCCGCTGGCAGCATCGTTTCCCCCGCCCTGGATGACAATCAGCGCGGGAGTACCCGCAGGGAGCAACCAGTCACTCTCCAGGAGGGCATCGATGTAGTTGCCTGTCCTGCCGTTGCCAGAAGCGAACCCGGTGCCGCCCCGCCCGCCGAAATACACCTTGTACCCCGCAGCTTCAAGACCCTGCCGGGGCCAGCCGTCCAGTGGTTCCGACTGGGAGTCCCCGATCAGGAGGGCCATCTTGCTGGCATCGGAGACAACTGCCTCAAGCCGCCCGTTCGCCGGGTTGAGCACGGGTGCCCCGGCAGCCATGCCGCCGTGGCTCGCGATGGCCGCTTCCGGCTGCCCCGCGGCGGTAACAGCCTGCAAGGAAGGACCGGCGGGGGAGGGGGCCGGTACTCCGCAACCGGATAGGGCGATCACGCTGCACATTGCGAAAACGGCGGCGGCTCCGGATGGGGCGAAGCGGGACCGGGCCAAGGCTTTTCGCATCTGGTGTCTTTCGGGCGTGCATCGGGTGTCAGAGCCATCATGTGACATGGCGACAGGAATGGCCAGTGATTTTCCTCACTGATTCTGGCCCAGGTGCGGGCGTTGGGCTGCGGCCTGGCGCGGCCCGCCCGGAAAAATTTAGGCCAATAAACGGCACTGCGGCTAGAATTGGGGAAGGCGCCCTGTGCAAAGGGCCTGATCCGTCGTGCGTTCCAGTTGGAAATGTCGCGATACAACAGCTGACTTTCACCACTGAATCGAGCCATTACGCATGTCTGAAACCACCACCAACACTGCGGTAGCCACTGCATCACGCAGTGACCTCCGCAACGTCGCGATTGTGGCCCACGTTGACCACGGCAAGACCACCCTGGTCGACGCCATGCTCAAGCAGACCAACTCCTTTGCCGAGCACAACCACCTCGAAGACCGCGTGATGGACTCCGGTGACCTCGAGCGCGAAAAGGGCATCACCATCCTGGCCAAGAACACCACGGTGGCCTACAACGGTCCGTCCTCCAACGGCGAGACCATCACTATCAACGTCATCGACACCCCCGGCCACGCCGACTTCGGCGGCGAGGTTGAGCGCGGCCTGTCCATGGTTGACGGCGTCGTCCTCCTCGTTGACGCTTCCGAAGGTCCGCTGCCGCAGACCCGCTTTGTGCTCCGCAAGGCCCTGGCCGCACACCTTCCCGTCATCCTGCTGGTCAACAAGACCGACCGCCCCGATGCCCGCATCGAGGAAGTTGTCCACGAGTCCATGGACCTTCTCCTCGGCCTGGCCTCTGACTTGGCCGACGAAGTTCCGGACCTGGACCTGGACAAGATCCTCGAAGTTCCCGTGGTTTACGCTGCCGCCAAGGTTGGCCGCGCCTCCCTGGAGCAGCCCACCGACGGCACCGCCCCCGAGAACGAGGACCTCGAGCCGCTGTTCAAGACCATCATTGAGCACATCCCGGCACCCACCTACAACCCGGAAGGTGTCCTGCAGGCGCATGTCACCAACCTGGACGCTTCCCCGTTCCTGGGCCGCCTGGCACTGCTGCGCATCTACAACGGCACCCTGCGCAAGGGCCAGACCGTTGCCTGGGCACGCGCAAACGGTGAGCTGAAAAACGTCAAGATCACCGAACTGCTGGCCACCAAGGCACTGGACCGCGTCCCGGCCGAATCCGCCGGCCCCGGTGAGATTGTCGCCGTCGCCGGCATCGAGGAAATCACCATCGGTGAGACCTTGACGGATGCGGAAAACCCGCAGCCGCTGCCGCTGATCACCGTGGACGATCCCGCGATCTCCATGACCATCGGTATCAACACCTCGCCGCTGGCCGGCAAGGTCAAGGGCGCCAAAGTCACCGCCCGCCAGGTGAAGGACCGCCTGGACAAGGAACTGATCGGTAACGTCTCCATCAAGGTTCTCCCCACCGAGCGTCCCGACGCCTGGGAAGTTCAGGGCCGTGGCGAGCTGGCCCTGGCCATCCTCGTTGAGCAGATGCGCCGCGAAGGCTTCGAGCTGACCGTGGGCAAGCCGCAGGTGGTTACCAAGACCATCGACGGCAAGATCCATGAGCCCATGGAGCACATGACCATCGACGTGCCGGAAGAGTACCTCGGCGCCGTCACGCAGCTCATGGCAGCCCGCAAGGGCCGCATGACCAACATGGCCAACCACGGTACCGGCTGGTGCCGCATGGAGTTCATCGTTCCGGCCCGCGGCCTGATCGGTTTCCGGACCAAGTTCCTCACGGACACCCGTGGCGCCGGCATCGCCGCCTCAATTTCTGAAGGCTACGAGCCCTGGGCCGGCCCGATCGAGTACCGCACCAATGGTTCGATGATCGCTGACCGCGCCGGCGTTGTGACGCCGTTCGCCATGATCAACCTGCAGGAACGCGGCTCCTTCTTCGTGAAGCCCACGTCTGAGGTCTACGAGGGCATGATCGTGGGCGAGAACTCCCGCGCCGACGACATGGACGTCAACATCACCAAGGAAAAGAAGCTCACCAACATGCGTGCAGCTTCTTCGGACACTTTCGAGAACCTCACCCCGCCGCGCGATCTCACGCTGGAAGAGTCACTCGAATTCGCCCGCGAGGACGAGTGCGTCGAGGTGACCCCGGAAGCCATCCGCATCCGCAAGGTCATCCTGGCCACCAACGAGCGTGCCAAGGCCAACCGCGCCCGCGCGAAGGTCTAATAAGCACCACCGCCAAAAGCTGCCGGTTCAACGGAGGGGCATCCCGCCGTCGAACCGGCAGCTTTTGCCGTTAACGGGCTCTAAGCCTTTGCAACGTACAGCTCTGCGCAATGACACCCGGGTTCGGTGCTCAGCGGCAGCACCTGCGTCACGAGGGTTGTCTCAGCCGCGTGGCCGGCGCCGCTCCGGCGCCGGGGGGACTTCCTTGGCTGCCACAACCAGGTCCAGGGGAATGACGACGTCGGCCTGCCGGGTGCGGACGGTGCAGGCACCGGCGGCGCACGAGATTAGATGGCCGAGGGCATCCGTGAGGCCGCCCTCGATGCGGTAGCGCACCACCACCCGCGTGCCGGCCTCGGCGGCGGAGAGAAACCGGGCGGGCGAAGGTGGGGCGTGACTCACCAGTTCATACTAGGCGGCCCGGCTAGGTTCGCGGGAATGGGCCGGGAGATAATAGGCTCAGATGTCAGGGTCCGGCCAGCTGCCGGATGCAAGTGCCGGCGGGATGCCGGAACCAACGTGGAGAGGCCAGGGACGTGACGTACGTAATCGCGCAGCCGTGTGTAGATGTCAAGGACAAGGCTTGTATTGAAGAGTGCCCGGTCGACTGCATCTATGAGGGTGAGCGTTCGCTGTACATCCATCCGGACGAATGCGTGGACTGCGGCGCCTGCGAGCCGGTCTGCCCGGTTGAGGCGATCTACTACGAGGACGACACCCCGGATGAGTGGGCTGACTACTACAAGGCCAATGTGGAGTTCTTCGATGACCTGGGATCGCCGGGCGGTGCCGCCAAGATCGGCAACACCGGCAAGGACCACCCCATGATTGCCGCGCTGCCCCCGCAGAACCAAGACCACTGACGCCGGCAGGAACGGTGACCGCAGCAGTGAATACGTTCGGCCTTGACCTGCCCGACTACCCGTGGGAGGCGATGGCGCCGTATCTTGCCAAGGCCTCGGAGCATCCCGGCGGAGCGGTCAACCTGTCCATCGGAACGCCGGTGGACCCTACTCCCGCCCTGATCCAGGATGCCCTAAAGGCCGCCGCGGATGCCCCTGGATACCCCACGGTCCACGGCACCCCGGCCCTTAGGGAGGCCATCGCCGGATGGTTTGAACGGCGCCGCGGCGTGGCGGGGCTTGACCCGCGCAACATCATGCCCACAGTGGGGTCCAAAGAACTGGTGGCGTGGCTGCCGCTGCTTCTGGGGCTGAAGCCGGGCGACGTCGTCGTACGTCCCAAGGTTGCCTACCCGACGTACGACATGGGCGCCACCCTCGCCGGCGCCACTTCCGTGGCAACTGACAACCTGGATGAGCTCGACGACGCCACCCGCTCGCGTGTCCGGCTGATCTGGGTCAATTCCCCCGGAAACCCCACCGGCAGTGTCAGGGGTGTTGAATCCCTGAGGGCGCTCGTGGTGCAGGCCCGCGAGCTCGGTGCCGTGGTGGCGTCGGACGAATGCTATGCGGAACTTGGCTGGGGAAGCTGGGACGTGCAGCGCGGCGGGCAGCCGGTCCCCAGCATCCTGGACCCAAGGGTGGCGGGAGGCTCGCACCAGGGCCTGCTCGCCGTTTACTCGCTGAGCAAGCAGTCCAACCTTGCCGGCTACCGTGCGGCCTTCGTTGCCGGTGATCCCGACCTGATGCCCAACCTCGTGAACAGCCGAAAGCACGCCGGAATGATCGTTCCATACCCGGTACAGGAAGCCATGCGGGTGGCGCTGGGGGACGACGCCCACGTGGAGGCGCAGAAGGACCTGTACCGGGGACGCCGCGGGCGGCTGGTCCCGGCGCTGCTGGATTTTGGGCTGGAAATCAAGGAGTCCGACGCCGGGCTTTACCTATGGTCCACGGCCGGAGAGAGTACCTGGGACACTGTGGCGCGGCTGGCGGAACGCGGCATCGTGGTTGGCCCCGGAGTCTTCTACGGGGAGGCGGGCAACGGCTACGTCCGGGTTGCCCTGACCGGAACGGACGAACGGATTGACGCTGCAGTGGCCCGGCTGGCCGACGCCCCGTAACAAACCTGTGACTCGCGCCACATAGGCGGCGTTTTCGGGCTTTTTTGATCGTCGCGGATTAGTGGCACCCGCCAAGGAGCGGTAGCTTTTAACTGACTATCAATGGTGGCTTTCTACAAGAAGGCAGCCCGGGTGTTGGAACCTGTGTTCTCAGGCTTCGTGCGCGGCTCACCTGATGTTGGATCAAGCTTTCGACAGAGGCCCAGAAGCCTCATGAAGGGGACTCCATGACTGAGACCAACAATGCTGCGACCCTGCACCACGCAGGAGGCGAGCTTAAGCTGCCGCGTATCCAGGTTGTTGAAGGGAACGAAGGCTACGACGTTTCCAAACTGCTGAAGCAGACGGGCGCAGTCACCTTTGACCCCGGCTTCATGAACACAGCAGCCACAACCTCGGCTATCACCTACATTGATGGCGATGCGGGCATCCTGCGCTACCGCGGATACCCCATCGAGCAGCTGGCCCAGCACTCCAGCTTCCTTGAGGTGTCCTACCTGCTGATTTACGGCAACCTGCCCTCGCCCACGGAACTGGACGAATTCGACCAGAAGATCCGCCGGCACACGCTGCTGCACGAGGAGCTCAAGGGCTTCTTCGGCGGCTTCCCGCGCGACGCGCACCCCATGCCGGTCCTGTCCTCGGCCGTATCCGCGCTGTCCACGTTCTACCAGGACTCGCTGGACCCGTTCAACGCTGAGCAGGTGGAGGTTTCCACCATCCGCCTGATGGCCAAGCTCCCGGTGATCGCTGCCTACGCGCACAAGAAGTCCATCGGCCAGCCCATGCTGTACCCGGACAACTCCCACAACCTCGTGGAGAACTTCCTGCGGCTCAGCTTCGGGCTTCCGGCCGAGCAGTACGAGGTGGACCCGGTGGTTGCGAAGGCCCTGGACCTCCTGCTCATCCTGCACGCGGACCACGAGCAGAACTGCTCCACCTCCACGGTGCGCCTGGTGGGCTCGTCCAACGCGAACCTCTTTGCGTCCGTCTCGGCCGGCATCAACGCCTTGTTCGGGCCTGCCCACGGCGGCGCCAACGAGGCAGTGCTGAAGATGCTCCGCCAGATCCAGGCCGACGGCACCAAGCCCGAGGACTACATGGAGAAGGTCAAGAACAAGGAAGACGGCGTCCGCCTCATGGGCTTTGGGCACCGCGTCTACAAGAACTATGATCCCCGCGCCAAGATCGTCAAGGCCACAGCCCACGAGATCCTCACCAAGCTCGGCGGCAACGACGAACTGCTGGACATCGCACTGCGCCTGGAAGAGAAGGCGCTGAACGATGACTACTTCATCCAGCGCAAGCTCTACCCGAACGTCGACTTCTACACCGGCCTGATCTACAAGGCCATGGGCTTCCCGGAGAAGATGTTCACCGTGCTCTTCGCCATCGGCCGCCTGCCCGGCTGGATCGCCCAGTGGCGTGAAATGATCACCGACCCGAACACCAAGATCGGCCGCCCCCGGCAGCTCTACATCGGTGAGCCCGAGCGGGACTACCCTGCCCGCTGACGGAACGCCCTGAAGTACGACGACGGCCGCCTACCTCGCAGAGGTGGGCGGCCGTTCGCATCACTTGGGCCTGCCGTTATCAGGCCGAGTAGCCCTGCGGGTTGTTTTTCTGCCAGCGCCAGTGGTCCTCACACATCTCGTCCACGGTCTTGGTGGTGGACCAACTGAGGTCCGCCAGGGCGGAAGTGGCATCGGCCCAGAAGGCCGGCAGGTCGCCGGCGCGGCGGCCCGTGATCTCGTAGGGGATGGGCTTGCCCACAGCCTTCTCAAAGGAGCGCAAAACCTCCAGGACCGAAGAGCCCTTGCCCGAACCAAGGTTCCAGCGGAAGACACCGGCGCGGTCGGCAACATGGTTGAGGGCGGCCACGTGGCCTTCGGCAAGATCGACAACGTGGATGTAGTCGCGCAGGCAGGTACCGTCCGGGGTGTCATAGTCGCCACCGAACACCATCAGTTTTTCGCGCCGGCCCACTGCCACCTGGGCGATGAAGGGTACCAGGTTGTTCGGGATGCCCTGCGGGTCCTCGCCAATCCGGCCGGAAGGATGGGCCCCCACAGGGTTGAAGTAGCGCAGCAGGGCGATGTGCCAGCGGCTGTCTGCCGATCCCAGGTCCGAAAGGATGTCCTCAATCTGTTCCTTCGTGCGACCGTAAGGGTTGTTGGCTCCAATCTCCATTTTTTCCACATAGGGGATGGGGTTGTGCTCGCCGTAGACGGTGGCTGAGGAGCTGAATACAATGGAGCGGACGTTGTGCCGGTCCATCACCCGGATGAGGTTAAGGGTCCCCACCAAATTGTTGTAGTAGTACTTGAGCGGCTCACGAACGGACTCGCCCACGGCTTTCAGTCCGGCGAAGTGGATGACCGCGTCAATCGTGCTGGCCGCAAAAACCTGCTCTACGGCGGCTTCGTCCACCAAATCAACATCGTGGAACTGGGCGGTCTTGCCGGTCAGTTCCGCTACCCGCCGAAGCGACTCTTCGCTGGAATTGACCAGGTTGTCGATGACCACCACGTCATGGCCGGCTTCCTGCAGGGACAAAACAGTGTGGGAACCGATATAGCCGGTGCCCCCTGTGACCAGAATTTTCATGCCTCCAACGCTATCCCACACGGGCACTTTTCTTCCCGTTATGTCCTGGTCGTGCCCGGCAGACAAGCCGCCGAGCGCGCAGGCGGCGGGTTGGGCGGTTGAAGGAGCACGCATGTGCTAAAAAGTGGAGTGCCTAAAATCGTCAACGCCGAAGAACGGCGCCAGGATGTGGTGGGGGCGGTCTGCCGCATTATCGCCGTCGACGGGCTCGAAGGGGCATCGCTGCGCGAAGTGGCGGACGAGGCCGGGCTCGCCGTGGGGTCCGTCCGCCATTATTTTGCCGGCAGCGAGGAACTCCTCATCTATGCGTTCGCCAGGGTCATCGACACCATCGTGGCCAGGTTGAACCAGGCGATGCCCGCCCTGCAGAAGTACCCGCCGGCAAGCGCGGAACACCGCAGTGCGGTTTTAACACTCCTGGGCGAACTTCTGCCGCTGGATGAACAACGGGCCGTGGAAACCTGTGCGTGGATGGCCTTCCGCAACGCCGCAAGGATCAGGCCGTTCCTGTCAGCAGAGGCGGACCGCAGCCACCGGGAAGTTGCGGCGCTGATGGGACGCGCCATCACCACGCTGCTGCCGGCATATGAGCCGGAGGAATCGCTGGTGGTGGAGGCGGAAAGGCTCCTGGCGACAGTGGACGGGTTGTGCATGCATGCCCTGCTCCAACCTGGCTGGATGACCCCCGAAATCTGCTTCGATGTCCTGGAGCGGCACCTGGACGGGCTGGTGCCATGAGGGCCGTTAACGTCGGCAACGCGGGGGAATAGACTGATAACCGGGGGCGTGGAACCGGATCAACAGGCCCGGTAACAGCACGCCAGGGAAGGATTTCGGATGCACCAAACAGGCGGTTCCGGGTGGCAAATCACCACCGACACGTCCGGGCCCATGATGATTGCCCTGTATGTCCGCGATGCAGCCGGGCTGGACGGCGCCGGCCACCCGGCCCTCTCCCACGCTGCTCCCAAAATCCGCCAGGCGGACCACAGCCACCTCACCGCGGACGTTGGCGGTTTGAGTGTGCTCAAGACTGAGTGGGAGGCATGGTGGGCGCAGCTCCTCAAGGCCCATCCGCAAACGTCACCGGAGCTGTCACCGCCGGACTTCGAGGCCTTTGGCAATTCTCCGGCCCTGCAGCGCGTACTCAAGGCGCACTTCGGGTCCGCCCTCACCTGGGCGCGGGAGCGCAGGAGCGAATACGCGGAGCTGGAAGCGGAGCGCGCTGCCATGGGCGCGGACCAACTGCTGGAGGACATGGTGGATGACAGGCTGTTGGAGGTAGGGCGGGACGCCCGCGACTTTAAGCTCACCATCATCGAGCTGCCGTTGAATGAGCAGCGCGCGTGGTACCTGGAGCCGGACAAAATCATCATGAGCCACCAGCTGATGAGCCAGCCGGAACTGTTCCGGAGCTACGTCCAGCCCGTGGTGGAAATCCTGGCATAGCCCGGCCGCCAGCGGAATCAGTTTCTGGCGCCTGCCGGTGAAACCGTAATCCTTACCTGCCCGTCAGCAGCGGAGGACTCCTGCCAGCCGTTCCGGTCTTCACGGTCCCAGCTGCGTCCGGCCACCTCCACCTGTGTGACTTCATAGCCCTTGGCGTTGGCAACCGCCCAATGCGCCACCGACCATGCCTGGCTGCCGCTGGCTTCCACTACCAATGTCCCGCCCTCCACTGCAGTGCCCAGTGGACCGTAGGCCTGCGCCAGTTCCGTTGACACGGCACCGGGGTCCCCGGCAGCAGCGGGGGAACGGAGCGTGCATTGCACGGATTCGGGTGTCTGGCCCGACAGGCCGGAGGCAAAAAACCGTCCCATCTGTTCATGCTGGGCATAGGCGGTGGGGAAGGCGGACCGCTGGACCCGCTGCGCTGCTTCGGTGATCTCCATCGACTCATAGCCCGGAATCCGTACCAGAGCATCGTAGAAGGCGTTTGTGGCGTAGTACGGGTCCATCACCTGGGCCTCTGTTCCCCAGCCCTGCGAGGGGCGCTGCTGGAACAGCCCGCGCGAATCCGGGCCCGCCTGGTCACCGTGGGCGATGTTCCGGAGCTTGGACTCCTGCATTGCCGTGGCCAGTGCTATGCTCGCCGCCCGGGGCGGAAGCCCGCGCTGAACGGCGACGGCGGTGATCAGGGAAGCGTTCACCGCCTGGTCAGGTGCCAGCTCTGCCGTTCCGCCACCTACGACGGCGGTGCAGCGTTCCGAAACGAGGGTCTCGGAACGCTGCACAAAAAACACTGCCGCATAAGCGCCGCCTGCCACCAGTGTGAGGGCCAGCAGCAGCACCAGGAAGCGGCGCAGGCCGCGGCTTCGTGCCATAGGTATCAGTTGGCGTGCAGGGCGTCGTTCAATTCCACGGTCTGGCCTGCGCGGGGGAGGACCTCCACCGCGCCGTTGGTGGAGTTGCGGCGGAACAGCAGGTTCGGGACGCCGGAGAGTTCTGCCGCCTTTACGATCTTGGTGGTGTCTTCTCCCACCTCGTCCTTGGGACCGGGTACCCGCACCCGCGTTCCTGCCGTGACATAGAGTCCGGCTTCCACCACCGAATCATCCCCGATGCTGATGCCGACGCCGGAGTTCGCACCCAGGAGGACCCGCTCGCCGATGGTGATCTTCTCTTTGCCGCCGCCGGACAGCGTGCCCATGATGGACGCTCCGCCTCCGACGTCGCTGCCGTCGCCGGTCACCACGCCGGCGGAAATCCGGCCTTCAACCATGGAGGTGCCCAGCGTCCCGGCGTTGAAGTTGACGAAGCCTTCGTGCATCACGGTGGTGCCTTCGGCCAGGTGGGCACCCAGGCGCACACGGTCGGCGTCGGCAATCCTGACGCCCGTGGGAACAACGTAGTCCACCATGCGGGGGAACTTGTCGATGCCGTACACGGTGACTGCCCCGCGGCGGCGCAGGCGGGCGCGCGTCAGTTCGAAGTCCTCCACGGGGGCGGGCCCGAAGTTGGTCCATACGACGTTCGGGAGCTTGCCGAAGATGCCGTCCAGGTTGATGGTGTTCGGCCGGACCAGGCGGTGCGAGAGCAGGTGCAGCCGGAGGTAGGCGTCGGCGGTATCGGCCGGGGCTTCATCGAGGTTGATCTGAACAAAGACCACTTTCTGTTCGGTACCGCGGTCCTCGTCGGTGCCGGCTTCGGCGATGCGGGCGAGGGCGTCGTCTGCGTTCTCCACGGCGCGCAGGTTTTCCGCGGCAACACCAAGGGCCGGGGCCGGGAACCAGACATCCAGGACAGTGGCATCACCTGTTTCCTTGCCCCTGGCAGAGGCAACGGTGGCCACGCCAAAGCCGTAGGCGGAGCGTTCTTCGGTGGAGGCGTTCTGGGTCTCGGGCACAGCGGAGGAAGCAGTCTCAGTCATGGTCCCAGTCTATCGACGGCTACGGACCTCCTCCGAACTAGACTGGCTTCGTGACTGCCGAAACCGCCCCGGGACCCTCCACTCTTCCACTCGACCTGCGCCAGGACGTTGCGCTCCTCACGGCCGCCATCATGGACATCAACAGCGTCTCCGGAAATGAGGCCGCCCTGGCTGACGCCATCGAGGGGGCCCTGTTGGCCATTCCGGAACTGCACGTTGTCCGGGACGGCGACTCGCTCATTGCCCGCACGGAGCTGGGAAACCCTGAACGGGTCATCCTGGCAGGCCATCTCGACACGGTTCCGCTGCCGTTGACCGAAGGGTCCAGGGGTACGGTCCCGTCCAGTTGGGACTCCGGCGTCCCAGGGGAAGGAATCTTGTATGGCCGCGGCGCAACGGACATGAAGGGCGGCGTTGCCGTTCAGCTGGCCCTGGCCGCCACCATGTTCGACGGCGGCGCGCTGCCAAAGCGGGATGTCACGTTTGTTTTCTACGACCACGAGGAAGTTGAAGCCGTCAAGAGCGGCCTGGGCCGGCTGGTCCGCAACCACGGCCACCTGCTTGACGGTGACTTCGCCATCCTGCTGGAACCCACTGATGGCACGGTGGAGGGCGGGTGCAACGGTACCAGCCGGTTCGAGGCAACAACGGTGGGGGAGGCCGCCCACTCCGCCCGCGCGTGGATGGGCAGCAACGCCATCCATGCCGCAGCACCGATCCTGGCCAGACTGGCGGCCTATGAACCGGCCACCGTCAATGTGGACGGACTGGAATACCGCGAGAGCCTGAACGCGGTGAAAATCAACGGCGGCACTGCCGGCAATGTCATTCCGGACCGTTGCGTGGTGGAAATCAACTACCGCTTTGCCCCCGACAAGACCCCGGACCAGGCCGAGGCAGCGGTGCGGAAACTCCTGGCCGGCTTTGAGGTCGCCCGGACTGATGCAGCCGCCGGTGCGCGCCCCGGCCTCCAGCATCCTGCAGCCGCTTCCTTCGTTGCCGCAGTGGGAGCCGAGCCCAAGCCCAAATACGGCTGGACCGACGTCGCGCGTTTCAGCGAGCTGGGAATCCCGGCGGTGAACTTCGGGCCGGGTGATCCCTTGCTGGCGCATAAGGACAACGAACACGTCCACGCCGATGCCGTCCGGAAATGCCTGCAGGCTTTGCAGGACTGGCTCGCGGCCTGAAGTTAAGACGGCGATGGCCCGGACCAAACGGTCCGGGCCATCGCTGCTTGCGAAGTGGGAGCTGTCAGGGAACGGGGGCTTCGGCCTTTTCCGGCTCCGCCTTGGCCACGCCGCCGGCCGCCTTCTTGGAACCGCGGCGTTCGATCCACACTGCGATGCGTGAGACGCAGATATTGATGGCGATGTAGATCGCCGCGGCCACGAAGAAGATGGGGAACAGGAACTGCGTGCCCAGGAAGTCGGCCATTACCTGGACGGCGCGCAGGAGTTCGCCGTACGCCACGATGTAGCCCAGCGAGGTGTCCTTCAGGAGCACCACCATTTGGGCCACCAGCGAGGGCATCATCCGCCGGATTGCCTGGGGAAGTTCGATCAGCAGGCGGGACTTGAAGCTGGTCAGGCCGATGGCCAGGCCGGCTTCACGCTGCCCCTTCGGCAGGGACTGGATACCGGCGCGGATAATTTCGGCGAACACTGCCGAGTTGTAGAGCACCAGGCCGGTGACAACGGCGATGAACGGCGAGGTGCCAAAGCCCAAAAGGACAAACAGCATCATCAGGACCACGGGCATGCCGCGCAGGAATTCCAGCACCACCCGGACCGGAATCCGGATGAAGGCAGCATCGGAAATGCGCAGCAGGCACAGCAGCAGTCCCAGCGGGAAGGCGATGACTGCCGCCAGTGCGGCCGCGCTCAGCGTTGCACCCAGGCCGTTGCCCAGGAGCGTCCAGACATCGGCGCGGGTGAAGATCTGCCAGCGGCGGCCTTCGAAAATGCCCTGTTCGGCGAAGGTCATGATGATCCAGGCCAGCAAACCCAAAATCAGCAGGGATCCCACGACCGAACCGATCAGGGAGATCCGGCGGGCCTTGGGGCCGGGAACGTCGTAGAGGACAGAGCTCATCGGGCAATCGCCACCTTTCGTTCCACCGTGCTGGCCAGGATGCCCAGCGGAACGGTGAGGAGCAGATAGAAGAACGCAACACCCAGCAGGACGGGGATCACGGCGTCACCGTTGGCGTTGGCCAGCTGCCGGCCGTAGCCGAACAGTTCCAGGACGAAGAAGGCGCCTGCCACAGAGGAGTTCTTCACCAGGGCGATCAGGATGTTGATCAGCGGCGGGACCACCGTCCGCAGGGCCTGCGGCAGGATGATGAGGTTCAGGACCTGCCCGAAGTTCATGCCGATACTGCGCGCGGCTTCGGCCTGGCCCACCGGAACACTGTTGACACCTGAGCGGACAGCTTCGGCGATGAACGCTGCGGTGTAGGTACTGAGTGCAATGATCGCTGCAATCTCGAACTGCTCGAACTTCACGCCGAGCCGGGGAAGGACGATCGCAGCGAAGAAGAAGGCGATGGTCAGCGGTGTGTTGCGGAGGACTTCCACGTAGACGGTGCTGAAGCCGCGGAGCGCAGCCACCGGGGAAACCCTGGCTGCTGCGAGCAGGGTTCCGAGCACCAGTGCGATGACCCCGGAAACTGCGGAAAGGAAGAGTGTGCGGAGAAAACCGTTCCAGTACAGGGGGAGGTTTTCAAGGATGACGTCCATTGGATCCTTTGGCTGTGGGCGTGGACGGGAGTGGAAACAGTGGTTGCCGGAGCCGCTGGGCAGCCCCGGCAACCACTGAGTTACCTAGTAACGGTCAAGCTCGGGCAGCTCAGGAGCGGTCTTGATGACTGAACCTGCCGTGGCTTCCCAGGCTTCCTTGTAAGACCCGTCCTCCTGGAACGATTCCAGCTGGTCGTTGATCCAGTTGCGGAACTCGGTGTCGTCCTTCTTCAGGCCGATGCCATAGGGCTCCTTGGTGAAGGTTTCGTCGGAAGCGAGCTTGAAGGCGTCCGGTTCCTTGTCCACGAAGCCGGCGAGGATCACGTTGTCGGTGGTGACGGCTTCAACCTGCTTGTTGCGCAGCGGCTCGAGGCAGGCCGAGTAGGTGGCAGCCGGGACGAGCTCTGCACCGTACTTGTCCACGATGGTTGCGGCCGGCGTCGAACCCGTCACCGAGCAGACCTTCTTGCCCTTGACGTCCTCGGGGGTCTTGATGGTGTCGTTGTCCTTGTTCACCATCAGGGCCTGGCCGGCTTCGTAGTACGGGCCGGCGAAGCTGACAACCTGCTTGCGCTTGTCGTTGATGGTGTACGTGGCGATGACCAGGTCGACCTTGCCCTGCTCGATGAACGGCTCGCGGTTGGCCGAAACAGTTTCCGACCATTCGATCTTGTCAGCGGCGATGCCCAGCTTGGCGGCGATCAGCTTGCCGATTTCGACGTCGAAGCCCACAGGCTTGCCATCAAGGCCCACCTGGCCAAAGAGCGGCTGGTCGTACTTGGTGCCGATCTTGATGGTGCCGGCCGAAGCGAGCTTCTCCATGGTGGTGCCGGCTGCGAAGCTGGGCTTTTCCGCCACTGTGGGGTCGCTGGTGGTGCCGGCGCCGCCTCCGCCGCAGGCGCTCAGGGACAGGGCGAGGGCAGCGGTAGCCGCCACGAAGAATGACTTCCGCCGGGTCATAAATGCCTTCATGACATTCCTTTCATTGATGGCCGTGGGTCACGGCCTGAGTGCGAACTGAGAGTGTTTGTTCGTTTGGTCTTCAGTGGGTGAGCAGCTTGGAGAGGAAATCCTTGGCGCGCTCGCTCTTGGGATTGGTGAAAAACTCCTCGGGGGTGGCGTCCTCGACGATCTGGCCGTCCGCCATAAAGACCACGCGGTCCGCGGCTTTGCGCGCGAACCCCATTTCGTGGGTTACCACGATCATGGTCATGCCTTCCTTGGCCAGCTGGATCATGACGTCCAGGACCTCGTTGATCATCTCGGGATCCAGCGCCGACGTGGGCTCATCAAACAGCATGACCTTGGGCTTCATGGCCAGGGCCCGGGCGATGGCAACGCGCTGCTGCTGGCCGCCGGACAGCTGGGCGGGAAGCTTCGGTGCCTGGTGGCCGACGCCCACGCGTTCAAGCAGCGCCATGGCGTCCTTGTCCGCGGTTGCCTTCGCAACGCCTTTGACCTTGACGGGGCCGAGGGTGACGTTTTCGAGGATGGTCTTGTGCGCGAAGAGATTAAAGGACTGGAAGACCATTCCGACGTCGGCACGGAGCTGCGCGAGTTCCTTGCCTTCTTCCGGAAGGACCTTTCCGTCGATGCTGATAGTGCCGCCTTCAATGGTTTCCAGACGGTTGATGGCGCGGCACAAGGTGGACTTACCGGAGCCGGACGGCCCGATGACCACAACAACCTCGCCCTTGCGGACCTGCAGATTGATGTCCTTCAAAACGTGCAGCTGGCCGTAATGCTTATTTACGGCGTTCAGGGAGACGAGGGCATCGCCGGGCACATGAGTAGTCATAGGAAGAATCTAGCGAAGAACACAAGCTTATGACGCGAATCACCCCAGGTTCCTGCGGATCGTGATTCAAGAGATACCTGCAACGGGAGGTTAGCCTAGGGGAATGAGCATCAATGCAGATCCGGCCAAGAACTCCCAGCCGCGCCGTAAAGGCCCCCTTGAACTGCGCCGCAAACAGGCCGCCGTGGAGATGTCCGACCAGCATCTGCTTGATACCAAGGGCCCGGGGCAATTCGTCCATACCGATCCGTGGCGTGTCCTGCGGATACAGAGCGAATTCGTCGAGGGTTTCGGAGCGCTGGCGGACATCGGCAAGGCGGTCAGCGTTTTCGGTTCCGCCCGGACCAAACCTGGAAGCCCGTACTACGAGATGGGTGTCGAGGTGGGACGCAAGTTGGCTGAGGCCGGAGTCGCCGTCATCACCGGAGGCGGTCCAGGGTCCATGGAGGCGGCCAACCGCGGCACCGTGGAGGGCAACGGGGTGTCCGTGGGACTCGGCATCGAGTTGCCGTTTGAGCAGGGCCTGAACCAATGGGTGGACCTGGGCATCAACTTCCGGTACTTCTTTGCCCGCAAAACGATGTTCGTCAAGTACGCCCAGGGATTCATCGTCCTGCCGGGCGGCCTTGGAACGCTCGACGAACTCTTCGAGGCCATGGTCCTGGTGCAGACGCGGAAGGTGACGTCCTTCCCGATCGTGCTGCTAGGCGTCGAGTTCTGGGGCCCGATGATCGACTGGATCAGGGGAACCCTGGTGGCTGAGGGCATGGTCTCCGAGAAGGACCTGGACCTGATCCAGGTGGTGGATGACCCCGCGGAAGCGGTGGACCGTGTGCTCCAAGCGGGCATCACCCCCTCGCTGAACGGCGAACAGCGCCCGGAGTAGCGAAGGCGGCAGGGTCTGGCACGATGGGGTAGTGACTTTTTTCCTGGTCTTCCTCGCCGTGGCCCTGATCGGCGCCGTCCTGTGGGCCGGCACAGGGAGCCGTTCCGGGACGCCCGGCGGCCGCCCCCTGCCTGCCCTGCTTGACGGCGGTTTCGAGCAGCCCCCCGCCAACCTCCCGCCGGTCCTCTTGCCGGCCAATGCTGCGCCCCAGGACGTTGACCGTGTGCGGTTCTCGCTGGGCCTGCGGGGCTACCGGATGGACCAGGTGGACCAGGTACTGGATGAGCTGAGGGACCAGCTTGCGGCAAGCCGGCACGAAGTGGAAAGCCTGAAGGCCCGGCTGCAGGCATTGGAAGAAGCGGGACCCTCCGCCGGCACCGGAGCGCACGCAAAGCCTGTCACCGTCGAAGCCGCTGGGCAGGCCGGCGCAGGATCCGGGGCCGGAGAAGATCGCGCGTGAGCACCGCTACCCGTCGGGGAACAGGAATTCCAACGTCCGTCCAGGCGCTCGCCGTCCGATCCGGTGAAACGCTCCGGAGCTTGCCCTGGTGGCTCCAGGTTTCGGCCATCTATGTCATGGCGCGGTTCATCAGCGCCGGAATCTTTATGGCTGCAGCCCTGCACCAGGGACCCAACCCCTGGTTCCCTGCCAAGCCCGGTTACTGGAATTTCATTAACATCTGGGACGCAGGCTGGTACGCCCGAATAATTACCAGCGGCTACCCGGTGACACTTCCTACCGACGGGACCGGCAGGGTCCAGGAAAATGCCTGGGCGTTCTACCCCTTGTATCCCTCCCTGGCCGGGGGGCTCAGCAGGCTTACCGGCCTGGCACCTGCCGCTTCGCTGACCATCATCGCGATGGTGTCCGGCCTGGCGGCTGCCCTGGTGGTCTACGTCCTTTTCCGGCAGAAGGCAGCACACGGTCCGTCGTTGTGGGGGGTGGCCTTCTTTGCCGTATTCCCTGTGTCCGCCATCCTTCAGGTTCCCTACGCTGAGCCGTTGTCCATGTTGCTGCTGTCGTCTGCATTGCTGCTCGTGGTCCGGCGACGGTACCTGTGGGCCATCCCCATAGTGGTGCTGCTGTGCCTTTCCCGTCCGGTGGGTGTACCGTTCGCTGCGATGCTCGGCTTCCTCCTGCTGTACCGCACCGGGCAGCGCTTCGGACGCGGCGAAACAACCGCTGCAATGCCGCAGCCGCACTCGCTGCGCGAACTGGCGACCCTCACCGCGCTCACTGCCGTGGCAGGAGTGTCCGCCCTGGCATGGCCCGCCGCAGCATGGGCGGCCACCGGAGATATCCGGGCCTACACCAAAACCGAAACAGCGTGGCGGGGGCACGACCTGGTCCCGTTCAAGCCATGGTTCGACACCGGCGTCGACCTCTTCGGTCCGGTGCTCGGATTGCTTGCTCCCTTTGTCTTCGTGGCACTCTTCGCCGCGGTGCTGTACGTGCCCCCGGTGGTCCAACTCGGCGTCGAACTCCGCCTGTGGTGCGCCTGCTACATGGGCTACCTGATGACGTTCCTGCACCCGCAAACAAGTACTTTTCGCATGCTGCTGCCGCTATTCCCGCTGGCACTGGGCGCCGCCCTCGTGTCCCGCTCCAGGGCCTACCGGGGAACCGTCGTGGTGATGTTCCTGCTGCTGCAGATAGTGTGGATCGTGTGGCTGTGGGCATGGGCGCCACTGCCCGGCGGCGGTGATTATCCGCCATAGCAATTCCTGCTTCGTTGCAGGTCAGGACGGAAATTAGACCGGTCCGTAAATATCCATCAATTAGCTACGGACGGGTAATTCCGCGATAATGGTAAGTAAGCAAGGACAAAAAGCATTCAGAGTACGTGCAGCCGTGGCGGTGTCCAATCGCTCCGCCATGGCAGCTTGATCTACATGCGGACACAGCCCACCCGGGCTGATCAGTCCTGGGACTAATGGAGGGGAATTCCTCATGGCGGCTATGAAACCACGCACCGGCGACGGCCCAATGGAAGTCACCAAGGAGGGCCGCAGCCTGATCATGCGCGTCCCGCTCGAAGGCGGCGGGCGCCTGGTGGTCGAACTGAACCCTGCCGAAGCGGCCAACCTCAAGGAATGCCTGGTCGGCGTCACGGAATAATTGTGCAGGACAGGACCTGCAAGCCTTTGGCTTGCGGGTCCTGTCCTATTTTTTGACTGCTACCAGCAGGCCGTCGCCAGTGGGAAGCATGGCCGACGCCAGCCTGTCGTCGTCGCGAATGCTCTTTCCCACCTGGCGCAGGACCACAGTGTTGGCCTCGCGGCCGGCCGGGTTGGCCACCTTATCCTTGTCCAGCGCGTCGTTGATGATCAGCAGTCCGGCAGGCTTGAGGAGGCGGATGGCCTGCTCCACGTAACCGGGAAGTCCCGGCTTGTCAGCGTCGATGAACACCAGGTCGTAGGCCCTGTCTGTCAGGCGCGGAAGGACGTCGCCGGCGCGGCCCGAAATGGTGCGGGTCCGGTTGGCCGGGCTGCCGGCTTCCGAGAAGGCCTCCCGCGCGGCTTTGAGATGTTCAACGTCAACGTCGATGGTGGTGAGGACGGCTTGCGGACCAAGGCCGCGGAGCAGGCAGACGCCGGACACGCCGGCGCCCGTTCCAATCTCGACGGCGGTATGCGCCTTGGACGAGGCCGCCAGCACGGTCAGGACGGCACCGACGCCCGGACCGACGGGCGTGACGCCCAGTTCGAAAGACCGCTCCCGCGCCCGCAGCATGACCTCATCCTCAGCGGGCAGATCTTCTGCGTAGGACCAGCTGGTGGACTTGTCGGCGCTCATGGATGTTCGCTTTCTGGGCGGCAGGGGGAGTGGTCCTCTACAGCCTACTGGGTCGTGGGACAACAGCCGGGAAGCGGGGCTGTTGCGCCCACGGCATAAGTTGTCCTGCAGTCAGGAAATTCCCAGCCAGATTTGAAATGATTACTATCCGCTCATCCATAGGGTGGTCGGCGCCGAATCAACTATGTCAACAGTATCCGGGCGTTAGCATTCCACGAGGGGAGTGGACGATGTCATCACCAGTTGTGGCACCTGTCCCTGCAGCAAACAATCCCGAGGGCGAGTGGGTCCGCCCCACTTGGGAAGAAGTGGTCACCAACCACTCCGCCAAGGTCTACCGGCTGGCTTACCGCCTGACCGGTAACAAGTACGACGCCGAGGACCTCACCCAGGAAGTGTTTGTCCGCGTCTTCCGTTCGCTGGAGAATTTTAAGCCCGGAACACTGGATGGCTGGCTGCACCGCATCACCACCAACCTCTTCCTGGACCAGGCTCGGCGGAAAACACGTATCCGGTTCGATGCCCTTGCAGAGGACGCCGAATCCAGGATTCCCGGGCGGGAACCGGGGCCGGAGCAGAGCTTCGAGCTGAACAACCTGGACCTCGATGTCCAGGCCGCGCTTGAGGAACTTCCGCCGGACTTCCGGGCCGCTGTTGTTCTGTGCGACCTTGAAGGTTTGTCCTACGACGAGGTTGCCGAAGCCCTCGGGGTGAAGCTCGGCACCGTGCGCTCCCGCATCCACCGCGGGCGCACCATGCTCCGCGAGAAGCTGGCCCACCGCGACCCGCGTCCGCACCAGTCCAGGCCGAAACTGTCGCTGCCGCGCATTGCCGGCATCCTCTGAACGGCGCATGAGGCCCCAGTTTCCGCTCGGCCGCAGGCATCAGCGCACCGCCAGCCATATCCGGTCCTGCGACGAATGCGCTTCTGCCGTGCGCCGGGAGCGCCAGTACCTGGAACGGCTCAGGGATGCGCCCATACCGCCGGCAAGCGATGACCTTACTGCCCGGCTTCTGGTTAGGACCCGGGAGCTGGCTGCCGAGCCGCAGCCTGCCGCCGCGCAGCATCAGCCGCGATGGGCCGCGGCCAGGATGCTAGCCTTCGCAGCGGGAGGCACCGTTGCTGCTGCCGGTGTTCTTGCCGCCGGTGCTTTCGCCGCGGGCGGTGATCCCTCCCCGGCAGGTGCCGAAGCAGCCGCCACCTTGTCCCAGGTCTCTGCACAGACCCCGGCGGACGGCAGGGCGCTGAGCGCCGAACGGCTGTCCGGCCTGCGCTCGGAAGGCTGGGTATGCCCGGAGCTTGAGGCGATGGGATTCCATCTGGAGTCGGCGAAAGCGGTGGTGCTTGAGGGCGGTCCCGCCGTCGAGCTGAAGCTGTCCAACGGGACGCACTACGCCACTGTTACCGAACGGCACGGCCCGGAGGATAAAGCAGCAGCTGATCAAGGTGCAGGGCAGGAGGATCTTTCCTTGCAGGTCCTGGGATCTTCGCCCTGGTCGGCCACCTACCGAACCCAGGGCCGCACCTTCACTTATGTCTCCAACCTTCCCGCGGAACAGGCCGACGATGCCCTTCCCATACTGCAGCGCCTCAGCGAACAGGCCGGAAGGGGTGTTACGGCGCACGTGCTGGACGGTTCGCAGACGGGGGAGCCTGAAGCGGTGGGTGCACGCCTGCAGCGCGGCATGAACAGGATCGCGGCTGCACTTACGCAGTAAAACGGACCGTTCCCGCAGCCTGCGGACGCGAATCGTCACTGGCAGCCCGGAGAGGGTAATCTTCCTAAAGTGTTTGGAATCAACGGCCCGGAGTTCTTTCTTCTGCTGATCATTGGCGTCCTCGTGATCGGTCCCCAGCGGCTGCCCGAATACACGCAGAAACTGGCCAACCTGGTCAAGGAACTCCGCCGCATGGCCTCCGGCGCGCGCGAACAGATCAAGGAAGAAGTGGGGATCGACATCGACGATGTCGACTGGAAGAAGTACGACCCCCGCCAGTACGATCCCCGGCGCATTATCAAGGAAGCCCTGCTGGACGATGACACCAAGCCTGTCAGCGCCGGGGCGCCTGCTGCTGTTGCGGCTGTCGCCGGCGCCGCCGCCGTAGCGGAGGCTGACACCGCCGCCCGGAAGCGGCCCGGGCGTGTGCTCCAAACGCTGCCCGCCGGCGAGGCGGCCCCTTTCGACACGGAAGCCACCTAGCAAGGCAGAACCATGCCGGGGGAAGGCCTTAGCGGGGCTGCAGCCCCAGCTTCATCCCGGCCAGGCCCCGCGGCTTGGACGCCAGCCTGCCGGCGATGCCCGAAAGCGCTTCCGCCGCCGGTGTTCCTGCCTGGCCCAGGACGATCGGTACCCCAGTGTCGCCGCCCTCCCTCAGCTGGATGTCCAGCGGGATCTGCCCCAGCAGCGGTACGTCGGAGCCCACGGTGGCTGTCAGCCGTTCGGCGAGGACCGCCCCACCGCCGCTGCCAAACAGTTCCATCCTGCCGCCGTCGGGCATTTCCAGGTAGGACATGTTCTCGATAACGCCGGCCACTGACTGCCCTGTCTGGGTGGCGATGGCGCCGGCCCTTTCAGCGACGTCGGCCGCGGCGGCCTGGGGCGTGGTGACTACCAGGATTTCGGCTTTCGGCAGCAGTTGGGCCACCGAGATGGCGATGTCGCCCGTGCCGGGTGGCAGATCCAGGAACAGCGCGTCCAGGTCGCCGAAGTAAACATCGGTCAGGAACTGTTCAAGGGCGCGGTGCAGCATGGGCCCGCGCCAGGCCACGGGCTGGTTGCCGCTGACGAACATCCCAATGGAAATCACCTTCACGCCGTAGGCCACCGGCGGAAGGATCATGTCGTCCACCCGGGTGGGCGCCTGGCTGATGCCCATCAGCGCCGGAACAGAGAAGCCGTAAACGTCGGCGTCCACAATTCCTACCCGAAGCCCTTGAGCCGCCAGGGCACAGGCAAGGTTAACGGTCACCGAAGACTTTCCCACCCCACCCTTGCCGCTGGCCACCGCGTAGACCTTGGTGAGCGAGTTGGGTTCGTTGAAAGGGATCCCGCGCCGGCCGCCGGGACCCCGCAGCAGCTCCTTGAGGGCATCACGCTGGTCCTGGGTCATCACCTTGAGCTCCACGTCGACGGCGGATACCCCCGGTACTGCCAGCAGGGCCTTAGTGGCATCGGCGGTGATGGTGTCCCGCAGCGGGCAGCCGGAGATGGTGAGCAGGACAACCAGGTTGACCCTTCCGTCCACGGAGACGTCGACGGACTCCACCATGCCCAGCTCGATGATGGGGCGGCGGAGTTCGGGATCGATGACCGTGGCCAGGGCGGCGTGGACCGCCCCGTCCATGGAAGTGCTGTTGATGTGGTACTCCTTAGCGGTCCTGGGTGGAGTGCCCGGGCCTGACCCGGGGAATCTGCTGGGTGCGGGGGTTCCGCTGCCGGTCACGCTGTTCCTTAAGCTTTTCGCGTACCTTGTCGCGTGGGGATTCGTGTTGGCCCTGCCCGGAAGGATCGTGGGTCCGGAGCTCCTCCTGGGCTTCCAGCATGTCTTCGAGGAGCGAGCGCAGCTCCGCGCGGACGTAGTCACGGGTTGCCACTTCGCGCAGCGCGATCCGGAGTGAAGCCAGTTCACGGGTGAGGTATTCGGTGTCTGACAGGTTGCGTTCGGCGCGCTGGCGGTCCTGCTGCAGCGAGACGCGGTCGCGGTCGTCCTGGCGGTTCTGCGCCAGCAGCAGCAGGGGAGCGGCGTAGGACGCCTGCAGGGACAGCATCAGGGTCAGCAGGGTGAACCCGAGGTCGCGGGAATCGAACTGCCAGGCCAGGGGCGCGTATGTATTCCAGGCCAGCCAAATGACCACGAAGACCGTCATGTAAACCAGGAACGTTGGCGTACCCATGAAACGGGCAAAGCCTTCGGTGGCATGGCCGAAGGCGTCCGGATCCGGGGAGAACTTGGGCAGGATCCGCTGGCGCCCACTGAGCGGGGTGTCCAGGCTGCCCTTCGCCGCAGCCTTGGCAGGCAGACGCTGGTTGGGGTTCTTCGGAGCAGTGCTGTCAGCCAATGCGGCCACCGAGCCTTCTTATCGGGGCTTCGCCATCATGGGCGCGCCAGTCATCCGGCAACAGATGATCCAGAACGTCATCGACAGTCACCGCCCCCACAAGCCGGCCGGCGTCGTTAACCACCGGAAGGGAGTTCAGGTTATAGGTAGCCAGGGTCCTTGCAACCTCACTGATGTGGGCCTGGTCGGACAGCGGCTCCAGGTTCTTGTCCACCAGGTTCCCCAGCGGCTCGAACGGCGGGTACCGGAGCAGCTGCTGGATGTGGACGACGCCGAGGAAGCGCCCGGTAGGGGTCTCCAGCGGAGGCCTGGCAATAAAGATGGATGAGGCAAGCGCGGGGGAAAGTTCCTCACGCCGCACATGGGCGAGTGCCTCGGCCACCGTGGCCTCAGGCGGCAGGATGACGGGTACGGGGGTCATCAGGCCGCCGGCGGTGTCCTCGTCGTATTCCAGCAGGCGCCGGACGTCCTCCGCGCCCTCGGGCTCCATCAGCTGGAGCAGTTCCTCCGCCTGCGCGGAGGGAAGCTCGCCAAGGAGGTCGGCGGCGTCGTCGGGGTCCATCTCCTCCAGCACGTCTGCAGCACGCTGGACGTCCAGGGCGGACAGGATCTCCACCTGGTCATCCTCAGGCAGTTCCTGGAGGACGTCCGCCAGGCGTTCGTCCTGCAGCTCACTGGCCACCTCGAAGCGGCGTTTGTCGCTCATCTCCTGGAGAGCCTCGGCGAAGTCCGCGGGCTTGAGGTCTTCGTGGTTCGCCACGAACTGGGTGGCAGCCTGCGGTTCGGTCCTTGGGCCCTGCAGGGCGTCCGCCCAGTCAATGATGAGGGTTTCGTTACGGCGGAGCCGGCTCAGCGGCGAGAGGGAATGGCCCCGCCTGACAAAGAGCTTGCTGACGAACCAGTCGCGGGAGCGGTGCTGGTCCATGGCAATGTCTTCGATGGTGGCATCACCGCTGCCGTCCCGGAGCGTGACGCGGCGGTCGAACATTTCCGCGACCACCAGTGTTTCGGCGCCGCGCTGCTCGAAGCGGCGCAGGTTTACCAGGCCGGTGCAAATGATCTGGGTCTGGTCTATGGAGGTGATCCGCGTCATGGGCACAAAGACCCGCTTCTTTCCGGGTACTTCCACCACGATGCCCACCACGTGCGGGGCGCCCTGGGCGCCGCGGGAAAGCACAACAACATCACGCAGCCGGCCCAGCCGGTCGCCCAGCGGGTCAAAGACGTCCAGGCCCAGCAGGCGCGCCACAAAGACGCGGGTAGGAGTTGTGCTCACTCCTACAGGCTACCGAGTCTGCTCTCTTTTAGCTGAATTTACAGGCGGCACACATAGTCATGGGCAAGAATGGGACTATGGCAAACATTTTTGGTGCTCCCAAAGCTGGCGGGCCCAACGGCGTGGACGAAGCCCGCGCAGTTCCCACCGGCGAAACCGTGGGCTCCTACACTTCCTATCTTGACGCGCAGAAGGCCGTGGACTACCTCGCGGACCAGCAGTTTCCGGTCCACATGGTATCCATCGTGGGCAACGAACTGAAGATGGTGGAACGGGTCACGGGGCGCCTGAGCTACCCGCGCGTGGCTCTGTCCGGAGCGCTGAGCGGCATGTGGTTCGGCCTGTTCGTGGGCGTTATGCTCTCCTTCTTCGCGCCGTCACCGGGATACTTCTCCATCCTGACGTCCGTGTTGATGGGCGCTGCGTTCTTTATGCTCTTCGGCATCGTCACCTACGCCATGCAGCGCGGAAAGCGCGACTTCACCTCCACCAGCCAGGTGGTGGCCACCAGCTATGACGTCGTCGTCTCGCCCGAGGCGGCCCACGAGGCACGCCGGCTGCTGCAGCAGCTGCCCATGACCCGCTCGGACGCGGCCGCGGGCAACGGGCCCTACACGCAGCGGGACTACCAGAACCAGCCCTACCAGCACCCGGGCCAGGGTCCTGCCCGTCCCTCGGGCTGGAACGACCCCTACGGCCAGTCTTCGGGCAACCAGCCGTCGGGGTCTTCAGTGCAGGGGAGTTCCGCGTACGGAACGCCAACCGGGCCGCAGCCCGACGCCGGCGATCAGCAGCAGCCTGCGCCGTCACCCGCGCGGGCGGTGCGGTACCCCGACCTGCCGGACGGCCGGCCCCAGTACGGCGTCCGTCTTCCCCAGGGTCCCGCGGGCGAGGCGTCCGACGCCGGGCAGCCCCCTGCGCCGCAGGTACCGGCGCGGCATTCGGCAGAACAGGCCGACGCCGGGCAGCCGGCGGACCATCGTCCGGCAGACGACCAGCGCCCGGACGACCTCCGGCAGTAATTCCCAGGCAGGAAGCCGAAAACAGAAGCGGGGCCACCGGAACTTTTTCCGGTGGCCCCGCTTTTGTGTGCCTAGCTGGCGCCGTCGGCCTCGCGGTAGATGCCCGCCATCCAGTCCTCCACGTCGTCCGCCTTGCGCGGCAGGGCGGCGCTAAGGTTCACCGGGCCCCCGGCGGTCATCAGGATGTCATCCTCGATCCGCACGCCGATGCCCCGGTATTCAGCGGGAATCGCGAGGTCCTCTTCTTTGAAGTACAGGCCGGGTTCGATGGTGAACACCATGCCTTCGGTGAGGATGCCGTCCAGGTACAGCTCGCGCTTGGCCTGGGCGCAGTCGTGCACATCGAGGCCAAGGTGGTGGCTGGTTCCGTGCGGCATCCAGCGGCGGTGCTGCTGGCCCTCGGGGCTGATCGCTTCTTCGACGGTAACGGGCAGGAGGCCCCACTCCGCGAGGCGCTCGGCCAGGACCGTCGTGGCGGCGGTGTGGATGTCACGGAACCGTGTTCCTGGCTGAGCGGCAGCAAAGCCGGCATCCGCTGCGTCGAGCACCGCTTCGTACACTTTGCGCTGGACCTCCGAGAACACCCCGGTCGCCGGCAGGGTCCGCGTGATGTCGGCGGTGTACAGCGAGTCGACTTCCACGCCGGCGTCCAGCAGCAGCAGCTCGCCCGCGTTGATCTTTCCGGTGTTGCGGGTCCAGTGCAGGACGGTGGCGTTGTTGCCCGAGGCAGCAATGGTGTCGTATCCGAGTTCGTTACCCACCTCCCGGGCGCGGGCGAAGAAGGCGCCCTCCACGACGCGTTCGCCGCGGACGTGCGTCAGTGCCCGGGGCAATGCCTTGACTACTTCCTCGAATCCCTCCACGGTGGCGGCGACTGCGAGCTTCATCTGCTCAATCTCCCACTCATCCTTGAGCAGGCGCAGCTCAGAGAGCGCTTCGCTGAGCTTTTCGTCGAGGGCGTCGAGGACGGCGAGGTCCAGGTTGTCGGGGTCTTTGGCCGTGTTGTACCGGGCGGTGTCCACAAGGGCGTCGATGTTTTCGTCCACCTTGCGGACCAGGCGGATGGAGATGCCGCCAATTTCAGGGGCGCCCACATTCTTGGTGATGGCCGTTTCGAGCTGGTCGATGTGTGCTGTGGCAAGGCCGAGGCGGGCTTCGAACTCAGCGAGCGTGGGACGTGCGCCGATCCAGAACTCGCCTGAGCGTGAGTCGGCGTAGAACTGTTCGGTGTCACGCCCGGCGAGCGGCCGGAAGTAAAGCGCGGCGCGGTGGTTGCCGCCGTCGTCGCCCTTTCCTTCTCCAACGGGTTCCAGGATCAGGACAGCGTCCGGCTCGTGGTCAAGGCCAAGCCCGGTGAGGTGCGCGAAGCCCGAGTGCGGACGGAAGCGGTAGTCGCAGTCATTCGAGCGCACCTTCAGCGGTCCGGCGGGGATGACCAGGCGTTCGCCCTTGAACTGGTCGGAGATGGCTTTGCGCCGGGTCGCGGCGTGGCCGGCGACGGCGTCACGGGCCGGAAGTTCCTGGCTGGACGGCGCCCAGTTGCTGGCCATGAAGGCCTTGAAGGCGTCGGAACTGGGCCGCTGGGAGCGGTTGTTGACGCGCTCTTCCAGAGGCTGGGCAGCAGAATTTTGGGTGTTATCGGCATCGTTCACGGCACCATCGTCTCACCAGCATGAAGGCTTGGGCGAATACCGGAATGAACGGGGGAGCCGGGGTCTACTAGGCTGGGATGGTGAGGATTGACCTGCATGCCCACTCCAATGTTTCCGACGGCACGGAAAAGCCCGCCGACGTGATGGCCTCGGCAGCCCGCGCCGGGTTGGACGTGGTGGCCCTGACCGACCACGATTCCACCGCCGGCTGGGTGGAGGCGTCCGCTGCGGCAGCGGAGCACGGCGTGGCCCTGGTGCCCGGGATGGAAGTTTCGTGCCGAACCGAGCAGGGCATCAGCGTCCACCTGTTGAGTTACCTGCATGATCCTGCACATCTGGGGCTGCTGGAGGAAATCACCAAGGCCAAGGATGCCCGGCAGACCCGCGCCGAGCGGATGGTCACGCTGCTCGCTGAGGATTACCCGCTTACCTGGGACGACGTCATCCACCATGTGGCGCCGGGCGCCACCCTGGGCCGCCCGCACATCGCGGACGCGCTCGTGGCTGCAGGTGTGGTGGAGGACCGCTCCGAGGCCTTCGCCTCCATCCTCACCTCCCGGTCCCGCTACTTCATCCAGCACTACGCGCCGGACCCGGCCACCGCCGTCGAACTGGTCCGGGCAGCAGGCGGCGTACCCGTGTTCGCCCATCCGGTGGCCTCCTCGCGCGGCCGCATCGTGGGGGAGCAGGTGTATCAGGAGATGATTGACGCCGGGCTCGCCGGCCTGGAGATCGACCACCGGGACAACTCCGAGGACGGCCGCGGGTTCCTCCGCAGGCTCGCCGCCCGGCATGACCTGCTGATCACCGGATCGTCCGACTACCACGGGACCGGCAAACCCAACCTGCTCGGCGAAAACCTGACGGCGCCCGAGGTCCTGGCCCGCATCGAGGACATGGGGACCGGGACCGCCGTCGTCCGCCCCTGACCGCTCCCGCCCACCCAACTGACTGGCATTAAATGTCGTTTTGAGCGGTCAAAACGACATCTAATGCGAGCTAGTTGGGTGGGAACGAGCTGATCTGGGCGTGGGCACCCAGGCGCTTGGCCATGATGTCGATCGCGGGCTGGTTCTGGTCCACGCACACAAACTTCCGGCCGAGCTTTGCGGCTACGGCTCCCAGCGTGCCGGAGCCCGCAAAGAAGTCCAGGCACCAGTCACCGGGCCGGCTTGAGGCCGCCACCACGCGGCGGATCAGGCCTTCCGGCTTCTGGGTGGGGTAGCCGGTTTTTTCCTTGCCGGTGGGCGAGACGATGGTGTGCCACCAGACGTCCGTGGGCAGCTTTCCCAGTTCCCGCTTGGCGGGGGTGACAAGCCCGGGAGCCATGTAGGGTTCCCGGTCCACCTCGACACTGTCGAAGTGGTACTTGGCCGGGTTTTTCACGTACACAAGGATGTTGTCGTGCTTCGTGGGCCAGCGGTTCTTGGCACGGGCGCCGTAGTCGTAGGCCCAGATGATCTCGTTAAGAAAGCATTCCCGGCCGAAGATGGCGTCCAGCATCACCTTGGCGTAGTGCACTTCGCGGTAGTCGAGGTGCAGGTACAGGGTGCCGTCCTCAGCCAGCAGGCGCCAGGCCTCGACGAGCCGCGGTTCCAGGAACGACCAATAATCGCTGAACGCGTCGTCGTAGCGGTGCAACGCCCCTTTGACGGTGTCGTAGGAGCGCCCCTTGAAACCCACCCGGTCGCCGGTGCCGTCTGCGTTAGCCACCATGGTGGTCTGCTGGCGCTGCTGCGGGCGGCCGGTGTTGAACGGCGGATCCACGTATATCAGTGTGAAGGCGCCGTCCGGCAGCGAGGGGAGGAACTCCGCGTTGTCCGCGTGTACCACCAGGCTGCTGCCGTCCGGCGCCCAGACAGTGTCAGTCATGAAGGGGATTAGGCCTCGGTGCTGCCATGCTGTGCCGCGGTGTCGCTGCCGGCCACTACCTCGCCGTTGCGCCGGCGGGTACGCGTGCGGGAACGGCGGGCGCGCGAGGGCTGCTCGCCCTCGGTTGCAGCCGGGGCAGCGGCGGGTGCGTCGCCGGCGGCAGCGGGGGCTGCAGCTGCATCGGAGGTACGACGGCGGCGCTCGCCCGTGCGGGCTGCGGAGTCACCGCCGGTGCGTCCGCCGTCGCGGGTTCCGCCCCTGCTGTCACGGCCGCGGCTGGTGCGGTCCCGCCCGTCGCGCTCACGGGACGGGCCGCCGTCACGGGTGCCGCGGCTGTTGTTCTTCTTGCCGGTTTCCCCCAGGTCCTCAAGGACCTCTGCATCCACCCCGGCAAGGGTGCGCTTGTCACGGGGCAGGCGGCCCTTGGTGCCCTCGGGGATGTCCAGGTCTTCGTAGAGGTGCGGGGAGGAGGAGTAGGTTTCGACGGGCTCGGGCACGCTGAGGCCCAGGGCCTTGTTGATGAGGCCCCAGCGCGGCATGTCGTCCCAGTCGACGAAGGTCACGGCGGTGCCCTTGTTGCCCGCGCGGCCGGTGCGGCCGACGCGGTGCAGGTAGATTTTTTCGTCTTCCACGCACTGGTAGTTGATCACGTGGGTGACGTCGTCCACGTCGATGCCGCGGGCGGCGACGTCGGTGGCCACCAGGACGTCCACCTTGTTGTTGCGGAAGGCACGCAGTGCCTGTTCGCGGGCGCCCTGGCCCAGGTCGCCGTGGATGGCAGCGGCGGCAAAGCCGCGGTCCACGAGTTCCTCCGCCACCTTGGCCGCGGTCCGTTTAGTCTTCGTGAAGATAATGGTGCGGCCGCGGCCGCGGGCCTGCAGGATGCGGGCCACCACTTCGGTCTTGTCCATGCTGTGGGCACGGTAGATCAGCTGCCGGATATCGCGCTTGGTCAGGCCCTCGTCGTCCGGATCTGCGGCGCGGATGTGGGTGGGCTGGGTCATGTAGCGGCGGGCCATGGCGATGACCGGGCCGGGCATGGTGGCGGAGAAGAGCAGGGTCTGGCGGACAGCGGGGGTCCCGGCAATGAGCGTTTCGACGTCGGGCAGGAAGCCGAGGTCGAGCATCTCGTCAGCTTCGTCCAGGATGACGATCTTGACGTTCTTCAGGCTCAGGTGCTTCTGCTTGTAGAGGTCGATGAGGCGGCCGGGTGTGCCCACCACGATCTCCACGCCCTTCGTCAAGGCCTCCACCTGGGGCTCGTAGGCACGGCCGCCATAGATGGTGGCGATGCGGGCGTTGCGTTTCCGGGACGCTGTTTGCAGGTCGTTGGCCACCTGCACGGCGAGTTCACGGGTAGGCACGATCACCAGGGCCTGGGGCGCGCCGGGAACGGCCAGCTTCTCATAGCCGGGGTCGTCCTGGCCCACCACGCGCTGAAGGGCGGGGATGCCGAAACCCAGGGTCTTGCCGGTACCGGTCTTGGCCTGGCCGATGATGTCGTGGCCGGACAGGGCAACCGGCAGGGTCATGGCCTGGATGGGGAACGGGTGGGTGATTCCCGCGTCGGCCAGGGATTCAACGATGTCAGCGCGGACGTTATAGTCCGCGAAGGACTTTTCCTCGATCTCGTGGGGCAACTCGTCCGAGATGATGGTTTCTTCGGGCTCGATAACTTCGGTGCCGGTCTCGTCGGTCAGAAGCTGGTGGGTATGCAATTCACTCACTGGGGAGTTTCCTTATTCATTTGGGCAATGGCGCTGCCTGCTCAACGGGCCGGCCGCAAGGCTGTTCCGGAGCACGCTCGGGCGCACACGCAATTCCAGTGGAAGCCGATCGCGGGCTATCTAATTGCTGGCACTGGTGACCAACGGGTGTATCTCAAGATCGCGTAGGGGCGGGCTTGTTGGTTTCAAATCAAGGAAATCAACGACCGGGCATCCATTTCTACTTCTTCAGTCTAGCCGCAACAGCCCGATTCCCGGCTTTGGCCGCCAGGGGCCGTAGTTGCGGGCCGTGCCGCCGCTACTCGACGAGCTCGAAATGGACTTCCCGCGTGGCGATATCGGAGGAGACCAGGCGGACCCGGACCTTGGTGCCGGACTCCAGTTCGCCGGCGCAGCGGGCAGTCACCGCCGGATCTGCGATCTGGACGATCCCCGAACCGCCGTTGCCATTGCCGTTCTTCCCGTTGCCGTTGCCGTTCCTGCCGTTCTCTTTTTGCGGTTTGGACCCGGAGATGACAATGGCATCAAATTCCTGCCCCACGTGGTTGACCAGCAGGGCCGCCTCCACGGTATCCAGGGCCGTGCGCTCCATCCGGGATGCCAGCTGGTCGGAGCCGGCCATGATCTCGGGCAGGGACGGAAGGGCCTCCCTCGCCCATCCCGGCACTTCGCCGCCGCTGCTCAAAGCCTCGCAAATCACCAGCACAAAGCGGTCCACCAGCCGGCGCAGCGGGGCGGTGGTGTGCGCATAGGCGGCGCCGATGGCCGATTGCACCGCGTCCTCCGGGACGGACCCGTCAAAGGCCGTGTAGGCGGCGCCCCGGAACAGCATGCCGGCGGAGTGCATGATGGCCAGCTGGCGGGGTTCCGTCGGGTCCAGGCTCCGCAGGTATTCGCCGTAGCTGACTTCACCGTCCCAAGGCTTGCCCAAGGCCTCGGTCTGCAGCCGGAAGTGATTCAGGGAGCGCTCGTCCGGGGATGGCATGGTGCGCAGGATGCCCACCTTCCCCGCCAGCATGAGCTGGGCCGCAGCCATTCCGGTCATGAGGGATATCTGTGCGTTCCAGTCCTCCACCGGAAGCTGGGGAGCGGCGGCAATCCGGTAGCCGCCGTCGGGAAGCTGGACGATCTCCTGTTCCGGCATGTTCAGGCTGGCGCCGCCGCGGGCCCGCTCCAGCTCCACGCGCTTGAGCCCCACCTCCCTAAGGAGCAGCAGCACCGGGGCCGCGGTGCCGGCGTCGAGCTCGGCCTGCACGCCCTTGTAGCTGAGCTTCGCGCGGCTGCGCATCCGGGCCCGCTTTACCGCTACGGACTGCACCCCGGCGGCGCTGTCCAGGCGGAAGTCCCAGACGAACGCGGAGCAGTCCTGGCCGGGGAGGAGGCTTCCGGCCTGTTCGCTGATGACCTCCGGATGCAAGGGGATCCGCCCGTCGGGGGCATAGAACGTCTGGCCGCGCCGGCGCGTTTCCGCGTCCAGGGGCCCGCCGGGGGCCACGAAGGCGGGCACATCCGCAATGGCATACAGCACGTGGTAGCCGTCGCCGTCCGGCTCGATGAACAGGGCCTGGTCCAGGTCCGTCGACGACGCCGGATCGATGGTGATGAATTCGATGCCGGTGAGGTCATGGCTGGGGAGCTGCAGGGACTCGACGGCCGCCTTTGCGTCAGCCACCGCGTCCTCCGGGTAGGCGCCCGGCAACTCCAGCTCGGTCCGCAGGGCGCTCAGGGCCGCCTCGAGCGCGTTGTTGTGCTCGTGGACGTTGGGAGCCAGCCGATGGTGTGACACGAAAATCAGCCTAGTCCGAATTCCGGCCATAATGCAGGCGCCGTGCCCGGATCGCCGCACTTGGCTGATCCCGCCGCGGACGCCGCCGCTCTGGCGCCCGAAGTCAGGGCTTCCGGGCGTCCAGCGCCGCGAGCAGCGCAGCGGCGGCCGCTGCCGGATCGGAAGCTTCCGTAATGGCGCGGACCACCACGATCCTGCGCGCGCCTGCAGCCACCACCTGCTCCACGTTGCCATGGTCAATGCCCCCAATCGCGAACCAGGGGAGGCCGTCGTCGGACTGCCCTTCCAGGCCGGCCGTCCGCGCAGCTTCTGCGGCGTACTTCACCAGGTCGAGCCCTACCGCGGCCCGTCCCGGTTTGGTGGGGGTGGCCCAAACCGGGCCTACACAGAAGTAACCCAAGCCCGCCGGAGCCGAGGCTGCAGCCAGGGCGGCGTCCACCTGCGCCGGGCTGTGGCTGGAGAGGCCAATGGCGGCATTGCCGTTGAGCAGGGTCCGCGCAGCCTCGAGGGGCAGGTCCTTTTGGCCGATATGGAACACCGGGGCACCGGACAATACGGCGATATCCGCCCTGTCATTGACGGCCCAAAGCCGGCCGTGCCGCTCTGCCGCTTCCTTGAGGACGGCCAGCAGTTCGAGCTCCTCGGATGCCTCGATGTTCTTGTCCCTGAGCTGGATGATGTCCACGCCACCGGAAAAAGCGGCATCAACGAAATCCCCGAAATCCCCGCGGTCCGTGCGCGCATCGGTGCAGAGATAAAGGCGGGCAGCGTGAAGGCCGTTGCTGATCTTCGCGCTGCCAAGGACGTCAGTGCCGGCGGCAGGGGTGTGGGACACATTCATGGAGGAAAGCCTAGTTCCTCTACACTGGCCTCGTACTGCGGGAGCCCGCGGCAGCTGTCACAAAGCGCCGGGCTGAGAGGGCGTCAGAGCCGACCGCTTGACCTGATCCGGTTAATGCCGGCGTAGGGAAGGAGACACATGGGCGCACCTTCAGGCGCCCGCCCGGACGCGCCGTCCGGGCGGGCGGACAACATCGTCCACGCCGACGTCGCCGTCATCGGCGGCGGAGTCATCGGCCACAGCATCGCGTGGGAGGCGCAGCGCTCCGGCCGCGCAGTGGTGGTCATCGACGACGCGCCGGGGTCGGGGGCGAGCTGGGCTGCCGCAGGAATGCTGGCTCCGGTGAGCGAGCTGCACTACCAGGAGGAGGACCTCCTGGAATTCATGCTGGAGGCCTCCGTACGCTGGCCGGCTTTCGCCGCCGGCCTCGCTGCAGCTTCAGGGACAGATCCGGGATACATTACGACGCCGACCCTCGCCGTGGGAGCCGACGCCGGGGACCGCCGCGCCCTGATGGACCTGCGCACAGTCCAGCAGGCGAACGGCCTCTCCGTTGAACCGCTCACCGTCCGGGCAGCGCGGCAGCGGGAGCCGCTGCTCAGTCCCGGGATTTCCTGTGCACTGGACACCCCGGCGGACCACCAGGTGGATCCGCGGCTGCTGGTGGCCTGCCTGCAGGCCGCCCTGGCCGGCGGGCGTGCGGGTAACGGAGGCGGGAGCAGGGGCCGCGTCGCAGGGCACGGCACCGCAGCAGCCGGCGCCGTCGACGGTTATGCAGTCCCTGCCCGCGCGGCCGGGCTGCTGTGGCAGAACGGAAGGGTCGCCGGGGTACGCCTGGCAGGCGGGGGTGCCGTGTTGGCCGCCGAAACGGTGGTGGCGAACGGGCTGCACGCGGCAGCGCTGGAAGCACTGCCCGGCAATCTGCATCTGCCGCTGCGGCCCGTCTACGGGGACATCCTGCGCCTTGCCGTTCCCAAGCATGTGCAACCCCTGGTCACGTCCACCGTCCGCGGGCTGGTGCACGGCGTCCCGGTCTACATCGTCCCGCGCCGGGACGGCACAGTGGTGGTCGGGGCAACCCAGCGCGAGGATGCCCCCTCGGCCGCTGATGCCGTTTCCGCCGGCGGCGTATACCAGCTGCTCCGGGACGCGCTGGTGCTGGTCCCCGCCGTCGCCGAACTTGAACTGCTGGAAGCCACCGCCCGGGCCCGCCCCGGAACGCCGGACAACGCACCGCTGCTCGGGCGGGTACCCGCGGCGTCCGGGCCGGCCGGCCGGGACGCCCGTTATGTCGCCGGGCTCATCATTGCCACCGGCTTCTTCCGCCACGGAATCCTGCTGGCTCCGGCGGCTGCCGCCGTCTGCCGGGACCTCCTGGACGGCGGGCCTGACCCGCGGTGGGCGGCCTTCAACCCTGGCCGTTTCTCCCGCTCCGGCTACCCGTCCACCAACCGCTTACGCCAAAAGGAAACAGCATGAACATCACCTTGAACGGAACCCGGCACCTTGTACCCGAGGGCGCCTCCATCAGCGCGCTCGTCAGCGAGGTCACCGGACGCCCCCTCGCTGCCACCGGCCAGGCCACCGACGGCCGGAAGCTTGGCGTGGCTGTCGCGCACAACTCCGAGGTAGTGCCGCGCAGCCAGTGGTCCGCCACCGCGCTCGCGGACGGCGACGAAGTCGAGCTCGTCACGGCCGTGCAGGGAGGCTGACACCATGACCGAAACCATCACCACCTCAAGCTCAACCGGCCAGGACGATCCGCTGGTGATCGACGGCGTCGCGCTGACCTCCCGGCTCATCATGGGCACCGGCGGTGCCCCCAGTCTTGACGGCCTGGGGGCGGCCCTCCTGGCCTCCGGAACCGCCCTGACCACCGTGGCCATGCGGCGGTACTCCACCGCGGAAACGGGCTCACTTTTCCAGCTGCTCGTGAACCACGGCATCCGCGTATTGCCCAACACGGCCGGCTGCTTTACTGCCCGGGACGCCGTGCTGACCGCCGAACTGGCCCGTGAGGCGCTGGAAACAGATTGGGTGAAGCTGGAAGTCATTGCCGACGAACAGACCCTGCTGCCGGACGCCGTCGAACTGGTGGACGCCACGGAGCAGCTCGTCAACAGGGGATTCAAGGTTTTTGCGTACACCAACGACGACCCTGTCCTTGCCCTGCGGCTCGAGAACCTCGGGGCCACTGCCGTGATGCCGCTGGGGGCACCGATCGGCACGGGACTGGGCATCCTTAACCCGCACAATATCGAGCTGATCGTCTCCCGCGCCTCAGTGCCGGTGGTTCTGGACGCCGGCATCGGCACTGCCTCGGACGCGGCCCTGGCCATGGAACTGGGCTGCGACGCCGTCCTGCTGGCCACGGCCGTGACCCGGGCACAGAATCCTGCCCTGATGGGGGAAGCCTTCAAACACGCGGTGATCGCCGGTAGGCTGGCACAAGCGGCCGGCAGGATACCGCGCCGCGAACATGCACTGGCGTCCTCGGCCATGGAGGGCCGGGCCGAGTTCCTCTAGGCCTCCCCCTGGTGCTGCGGGCGCCGGCCACCAGGCAAGGAGCAGCTATGGCCGGCAAGGACGTTCTTTCTCCCGAGCGGCTCGAGGACGCCTTGGCGGTCCTGCCGGACTGGCAGTACAGCGGGGGTGCGCTGGTGACCGCATACAAACTGCCGACGGCGGCTGCAGCGCTTGAGCTGATTGCCGCCGTCGGGCGCCTCTCCGAGGAGCAAAACCACCACCCTGACCTGGAGTGGCGGTACAACCTGGTGTACCTCCGGTATACCTCCCACGACGCCGGGGGAGAGGTCACGGCCCGCGACGTGCGCGCGGCCGAGGCAGTACGTGAAGCTGCAGCCGCGCTGCAGGCGGTTGCCGAGCCTAAGAAGCATCCCGCCGGCTCTTAACCGCCTGTGGCCACTGCCCCGGGCAGTGGCCACAGTATTGCGGTCCGGTTAGAGCTTTAGGGCGGCAGTAAGCCGTTCCAGGTCCTGCCTGGCCCTTGTGCGTCCCAGATAGAGGACAACGGCCACCGCCGCCGCAGTACCCAAAATAATGGGGAGGACCCACGGCAGCCACGTCATTCCCGGCCGGTAACCGAAGCCCGCAGCCATCAAAATGATCCAGGTAACAGCCCCCACACCCACGCTGACGGCGGCGGGAAGGACTGCCCCGTATTTTGTGTGCCGTTTGTCATTGGCCCAGACGATGAAACCTGCAGCTGCTGTTACCAGCACCACGATGGTCAGCGAAAGCATGCCTCTCCTTGGAATGCCTGCCCCGGGCCGGGGCGCGGGACTAGAACTGGCCGAAACCTACGCGGCGGACTTCTTCGGCTCCGATCTCGACGTAGGCGAGGGCCTTGCCGGGAACAATGATCAGGCGTCCCTTGTCATCCTTGAGCCGCAGTTCGCTGCCGCTGGTGATGGCTTCCTCCACAACTTTGGCTACGGAGTCTGCGTCCTGGACAGATTCCAGCACAATCTCGCGGCCAACATTCTGCACGCCGATCTTAATTTCCACAGGGGCCTCCCAGCCGTTCACGTTTCTCGGGTTATGTCTTATTTGTAGTCTAGGACTCTTTGGGGAAGCGAGAGATTCCGCGCCAAGCTAAACGGTAGATGAGGTCGCTGGCCACATCCAGGTCCAGGTTCCCGTCTGTTTCGAGCCAGTACCGGGCACTGACCTGCGCCATCCCGGCAAGCCCGCGTCCCAGCAGCTCTGCCTCCAGGTGGGGAAGCTTTGTGTCCTCCGCGATGACGTGTGCAATGGCATCGGCAAACGTCCGGTTGAAGGTTTCCAGCCGTGAGCTGACGTCCGGATCGTTAATGAGGTCTGATTCGAAAACCAGCCGGTGGGCCTGGTCATCGTTGGCGATGAACTGGAAATAGGCGCGCATCACGGCCTGAACACGTTCGTCGTTGTCCGTAGTGGAGTTCAGCGCTCCCAGCATCAGTTCCGTGAGGGACGCCAGGTGGCTCTCGAGCAGGGCAAGGTACAGTTCCCGCTTCGAGGGAAAGTGCTGGTACAGGACAGGTTTGCTGACATGGGCGGTTTCGGCGATTTCGTCCATGGCGGCGCCGTGATAACCGTTGGCAACAAAGACTTCCTGTGCTGCGGTAAGAAGTTGTGCTCGCCGTTCGTCCCTTGGAAGCCGGGCGGACCGTTGCCCCGCGGGGCGCGAAGCGGTTTGGGGTTCGGCTGCGGACGGGCGGTCAGCCCGTGCTTCATGGACCACAGTTGTCCTTCTTTCCCTTGCAGTTACCCCCACTCTACTTCGGGGTAATATGACCCGGCGGTATCCTGGGGCATACATTGAAGTATGGCTTCGTCATTCACGGCAAATGTTTCGGCTGTCTCACTGGATCCCCTGGTTGAACCGGCGGATGCGCTCACTCCTGACGAGGTGGAGCGCTACTCGCGGCACCTCATCATTCCCGAGATCGGCGCGCTGGGGCAGCGGCGGCTGAAAAACGCAAAAGTACTGGTGATCGGCGCCGGCGGGCTCGGATCACCCGCGCTGCTCTACCTGGCGGCCGCCGGGGTGGGAACAATCGGAATCATCGACGACGACGCCGTTGACCTCAGCAACCTGCAGCGCCAGGTCATTCACGGCGTGGCGGACGTGGGCCGGCCGAAGATTCAATCGGCGCGGGACGCCATCGCCGCCCTCAATCCGCTGGTGGACGTCCGGCTGCATAACGTCAGGCTCGATGCCTCCAACGCCCTGGAGCTGTTCGCCGGCTACGACCTCATCATGGACGGTGCCGACAACTTTGCCACCCGCTACCTGGTGAATGACGCCGCCGCCATCCTTGGCAAGCCATACGTGTGGGGCTCCATCTTCCGGTTTGACGGGCAGGTGAGTGTCTTTTGGGAAAAGCACGGGCCCACCTACCGTGACCTCTATCCTGAAGCGCCGCCGGCGGGCTCCGTTCCGTCCTGCGGCGAGGGCGGCGTGTTCGGGATGCTCTGCGCAGCCGTGGGGTCGCTGATGGTGACTGAGGCAGTGAAGCTGATTACCGGCGTCGGACGTTCATTGCTGGGCAGGGTGGCCCTGTTCGACGCCCTGGGCGGCAGCTGGCGGGAGATCCGCGTGTCCAAGGACCCGGCAGCAGAGCCCATCACGGAGCTGACCGACTACGAGGCGTTCTGCGGCATCACCCCGGCAGCGCAGGCGGACACGGAACACACGGTCACCGCAACGCAGCTGGCCACCATGCTGGCGTCCAGGAACGCGGGCCTGAAGGACTTCGAGCTGGTGGATGTGCGGGAGCCCGGCGAGTACGACATTGTGCGCATCGACGGCGCCGTGCTCATCCCGCAGGGACGGATCCTTGCCGGTGAGGCGTGGCAGGAGCTTCCGCAGGACCGGGACATTGTGTTCCTGTGCAAGGCCGGTACCCGCTCTGCGAACGTGCTGGCGGCGGCCCAAAAGGCGGGTTATCAGCGGGTCAGCCATCTCGACGGCGGGATCCTGGCCTGGGTGCGCGAGGTGGAGCCCAACAAGCCGGTCTACTGACCCGCGCCCCCTGCCACGCTCTCTCACTTACTGCACCCTTTTGCGGAACCCTCTCTCACTTCCGTGTGAATAGTGAGAGAGGGTTGCCGGAAAGTCTGCAGGATCTGAGAGAGGGTTGCCGGGGCTGTGGGTGGTCAGGCGCTTTCGAGGCCGGTGTGGTCCACCGGGCACTCGGCCTGTGGAACTGCACGTGCTGCCGGCTGCTCCACGGTGATCCCGTAGAGGGCTTCCAGCGCTGCCACGTACTCGTCCTGCTGGCCGTTGGCGGCAAGTTCCCGGGCGCGCACTGTGGGGACGTGAAGAAGCTGTTTGACCATGCGCCGAAGTGCGAACTCCACTTCCTCGGCCGCGGCGGTGCAGCCGTGCCGGGCACGGACCTTTTCCATCTCGGCGTCCAGGACGTCCATGGTGTGCCGCCGCAGTGCGACAATCGCGGAATCCACGGAACGGGCCTCCCGTTCCTGTTCAAAGGCTTTGGCGGCGCCGCTGACAATGCCGCTGGCCTGGGTGAGTGATTCAGCCTGTTCCTGCGGTGCGGCGAGGCGTACGGACTCCAGCGTCAGCAGCTCAACGCCGTCCAGTTCGCCCACGCCGGGGTCGAAGTCGTGGGTCAGGGCGAGGTCGATGGCAATCAACGGCTGCGGCGAATCCGCACGCACCAGAGCAAGTTCGTCAGCTTCCACCCGGGTGTCGGAACCGCTGCAGCCGATCATCACGTCGGCTGCGGCAACGGCGGAATGGAGCGATTCGGCGTCGAGCGCAGTGCCGCCGCGGGTGGCCACGAACCCTTCAGCGCGGCCCGAAGACGAGAAGACGGAGATGTCGGTGCAGCCGCGCTCACGCAGCAGAGCCATTGTGGCGCCCGCGTAGGCTCCGGTGCCGAAGACCACTACCTTCTTGTTGGACCAGTCCGGGTTTTCGGACAGGTCGGTTGCCAGGTCCAACGCCACGGAAACGATGGACAAACCCCTGGAACCGAGGGCGGTCTGCGCGCCGACGTCCTTGGCGGTCTTGGAGGCGGCCTGGAAAAGGCGGACAAGCCCGGAACTTGCGGTTCCTTCATGCTGTGCGGTGATCAGTGCACGGCGTACCTGGCCGGCGATTTCACGCTCTCCAACCACCGCTGAATCCAGTCCGGCGCTGACGGCGAAGAGGTGCTGGCTTACTTCGGGTCCGGTGCGGGTGCTGAAGGAGCGGGAGACGAGCGGCTCGCTCAGTCCGCTGACTTCGCTGATCTGTGCGACGAGGGCGGCCCGGGCGGCCTCAACATCGTCCGGGTGGGGTGCTTCGCCGTAGATTTCGTACCGGTTGCAGGTGGCAAGGACCACTGCACCCGTCACTGCCGGCGATCCGGAGAGAGCGGATGTGGCGATCCCCGAAGCGCCGCTGCTCAACTGAGCAACGGTCTCAAGATCGATGTCGGCGTGTGTAGCCACCAATGAGAAAAGAACCACAGCAGGTCAATCATAGCTTTTTCGTTCCTCGGTAGAACAACTGCCCGGCACCGAAGCGGGCAGCCGGGGCTGTGATTCCTGCCACGACGCGGGCGGGTCGCTCTGCCATGACAGCCTGTCGTTATCTTTTACTGCGGTTTTTGGGCACAATCAAAGGCATGACTTCGACCCCTGCCACGTCCGCTGCCGGCGCCCTTGCTGCAGACCATCCACTGGTGGATGGCCGCACCGCAGACTCGCCGCTGATCACGGCCTACCGGGGTGGAAAGCCGTCCCGCCGTCCTGTCTGGTTCATGCGGCAGGCCGGACGCTCCCTGCCGGAGTACCTCAAGGTCCGGGAAGGCATCGCCATGCTGGACTCCTGCCTGCGGCCGGAGCTTGCCTCGGAGATCACGCTCCAGCCGGTCCGCCGCCACGACGTGGACGCCGGCATCTTCTTTTCCGACATCGTTATCCCCCTGAAGCTCGCAGGGGTGGGCGTGGATATCGTCCCCGGAGTAGGTCCGGTCCTGGACAGGCCCGTGCGGACCGCCGCCGACGTCGCAGCCCTGCCGCAGCTGACCTGTGAGGCGCTTGAACCCATCCGGGAAGCGGTCGGCCTTACGGTGGCAGAACTCGGCAGCACCCCGCTGATTGGCTTCGCCGGCGCCCCCTTCACCCTGGCGGCCTACATGGTGGAGGGCAAGCCGTCCCGGGACCACCTCGGACCGCGCACCATGATGCACGCCGACCCGGAGACCTGGCAGGCCCTCGCCAACTGGGCCGCCGATGCGTCCGGCCTGTTCCTGCAGGCCCAGCTGGAGGCCGGCGCCTCTGCCGGGCAGCTGTTCGACTCCTGGGCGGGCTCACTGGGCCTGGCCGACTACTCAAAGTTTGTGGCGCCGGCATCCACCCGGGCCCTCGACCACGTGCGGCACCTGGGCGCGCCGCTCATCCACTTCGGGACCGGCACCTCCGAGCTGCTCGTGGCCATGCGGGACGTCGGCGTGGACGTGGTGGGCGTTGACTACCGCCTGCCTCTGGATGAGGCCAACCGCCGGCTGGGCGGGTCCGTCCCGCTCCAGGGCAACATCGACCCTGCCCTCCTCCCGGCCCCCTGGGAAATCCTCGAAGCCCACGTCCGCTCTGTTATCGCCGCCGGAGCGGCGGCACCCGGCCATGTCCTCAACCTTGGCCACGGCGTTCCTCCCGAGACCGACCCGGCCGTCCTGACCCGGGTCGTGGAACTCATCCACTCCATCTCCCCGGAGTAAACCGTGACGGGTCACCCGGCTGGTGCCCGGTCCGCGCTGGTGCTGGGCGGCGGGATAGCAGGCCTCCTGTCAGCCCGGGAGCTCGCTGCTGCCGGACACCGCGTCACAGTCCTCGAGGCCGGCGGGGAGTGGGGCGGCTGCGTAGGCAGCCACGTCGTAGCGGGCCTGACATTGGACAGCGGCGCAGAGTCCTTCGCCACCCGGTCCGACGCCGTCGCGGACCTGGCCGCCCAGTTGGGCCTTGCGGACAGGATCGTTGCGCCCCGGCCTGGCGGCGCCTGGGTACAGCTCCCGGACGGCCCCCGCGAACTTCCCAAGACCGGCGTTTTGGGAATTCCCGCCAACCCCTGGGATCCCGAAGTCCGCCGGTCCCTGGGCCTGCCGGGCTCGCTCCGGGCCTCCCTCGACAGGATCCTGCCGGCGTCCATCGGAACGAGTGCGGACGTTGTCAGCGTGTCCGCGCTCGTCCGAGCCCGTATGGGACGGCGTGTTCTTGAGCGGCTGGTAGAGCCCGTAGTGGGCGGCGTCCACTCTGCAGATCCGGGACTGCTCGACGTCGACATGGTGGCCCCCGGGCTTCGCGCCGGACTGCGGAAGCACGGCTCCCTGGCCGACGCGGTGGCTGCGCAGCGGCGCAACCGCAGCGGACCGGCCAAGGCAGGATCCGCCGTCGCGGGCCTCGAAGGCGGCATGCACACCCTGGTCAGCGCCCTCGTTCGTGACCTCCGTGGCCGGGGCGTCACGCTCCTCGCCAATGTCCGCGCAACCTCGGTGGTGCGGACAGCGGATGGGTGGCGCGTTGGCGCCGCCGGGGAAACGTTCGACGCCGGTTTGCTGGCTGTGGCAGTGGACGGACCGGCCGCCGTCGGGCTGCTGCAGCACGAGGTCCCGGCCATAGCGGGAAAGCAACCCGGTTCTGGGCCCGACGTGCAGCTCGTCACCCTGGTCCTGGACAAGCCCGAACTGGACCGCCGACCCCGCGGCACCGGCATCCTCGTTGCGCCCCAAACTCCCGGCGTCCAGGCAAAGGCCCTGACCCATGCCACCGGCAAGTGGGATTGGCTGGCGGCCGCCGCAGGCCCCGGGCGGCACGTCCTCCGGCTTTCCTACGGACGGGTTGACGGCTGCGGCAACCAATTGGGCCGGCCGGATACGGACGATGGGCTCCTGGCAGCAGCACTTTCCGACGCATCGGCACTGCTGGGCGTGGGCATCAGCCGGCAGGACGTCGTGGACTGGGACGTTGTCAGGTGGGGCGGCTCCCTGCCCTTTGCCGCCGTCGGGCACCGTGCCAAGGTGACGGCAATCCGGGAAGCATGCAACGCCGTCGGCGGCCTGGCCGTGGTGGGCGGCTGGGCAGCCGGGAACGGACTGGCCGCAGTGGTGTCCGACACGGTGACGCAGATCCGGAGCCTGGCCGGCTGAACGTTGGTGCTGGTCAGCGGGACTACTGCGCCAAACACGCCGGCCTGGAAGCGTTGTTCGGCGCCCCACCGGTTTTTAGATCGGGCGGCCCCATAGTTAGGGTCGATGACTATGGTTTACAACAGGTCCGAGCTTTCCATGTCCCGGACCGGTACCAACAGGGGAGTCCGGCGAGGCGCAGCAGCCGCGGCAATCGGAGCGGTACTGGTTCTAGCCACAGGCGTCCCGGCGTCCCAGGCGGCTGAGGGATCCCCGAGCACTGGTGACCCGGCGGTTCCTGCCGTGGACACTCAATCCCTCCCGGTGGTAGCCCAGCTCCGGGGTAGTTCGGAGGATGCGCGCGAGGACGCGCCCGGGCAGAACCGCGGGAAGGACGCCAACGGTAAGGCTCCGGGAGGGAACGGGCATGGCCCTGGTTCCAAGCAGCACGCCGGTCCCAGCCCCGCTGCCACTCCTTCCGCGGTCCCGTCAGTACTTCGGCCAGCCGTAACGGCTACCCCGAAGCCCGACTCAACGCCCGCGCCCACTGCCCCTGCCGCAGTGTCACCGGCGCCGACATCCAGCGCCGCCGCATCCGGTACTCCGGCCGCCAGCCGCCCTGCGGCGCCCACCCCTGCCGGTTCCGCACCCGCATCGTCGCGGAAGGCGCCCGGGGTCGCGCCCACGGTTCCTGCCGCCGCTCCCGAGCTGCCCGCCGGCAGCGCCCCCGCGCCGGCCGCTCCGGCTGTTCCGGAAACGCCTGCAGCGGCGGGCGGGATCACGCCGGCAAAGCCGGCTTCGCCTGGATCGGACGCAGCCGGGAATTTCCCATCGGCAGAAAAAGACGGTGCCGTGACGGGCGCCGTGCCGGATGCAGCCCCGGCGGCCCGCGCCGCGGAAGGTGACCTCTCAGCGACCGGCGGGCAGGGGGCATCTGCGCCGGTCTACTCGATGCCGCAGGCCCTGCCGGGGTGGACGCCCTACGCCGCATCGGTACCTGGCAACAGTGCCCGGACCAGTGCCAGCCTCAGTGTCCAGCCGGAACCTAAGAGTGCCCTGGTGTGGCTTGGCTCGGGGCTGGTAGGGGTTGCCGGCGCCGCGGGACTGGTTTTCTTCCGGCTGCGGAATCCCTAGGCCCGGCTGCCGGGAGCGCCGGAACAGCTGATGCTGCTGTGACCTTAGTCACTTCTACGCGCTGTAGAACTCGCTGGTTTCGACTTGACGGGTACGAGGGGGCAAACTTGTAACCATGAGCCACACTTCTGCCGAATCTGTCACTAAAACCGAAGAATCAGCCGAGCAGTTCTTCACCCTTTGGACGGTCTTCAAGCGCTCCGAAGCCCTGATCCGCAGCGCTGATGCTGCCGCCGACTTCGAAGCCCTGCTGGAACGGCTCGCCGAGGCGGGCGTGACGCATCGCGGCAGCTACGACGTTTCCGCAATGCGCGCAGATGCCGACGTGATGGTGTGGCTCCACGGCCCCAAGCCGGAAGCGCTTCAGCAGGCAATCCGCGATATCCGCCGGAGTACCCTTTTTGCCGGAACCGAGATCGTCTGGTCCGCGATGGGCGTGCACCGTGAGGCCGAGTTCGCGAAGAACCACACTCCCGCGTACTCCCGGGGGGTGGCACCTGCCGAGTGGCTGTGCGTTTACCCGTTTGTCCGCTCCTACGAGTGGTACATCCTGCCGGACGCTGAGCGCGGGAAGATGCTCCGCGACCACGGGCTGCTGGGCCGCGACTTCCCGCAGGTCATCTCCAACACCGTCTCTTCCTTCGCGCTGGGCGACTGGGAATGGATCCTGGGACTGGAGGCGCCCGAGCTCGTGGACCTCGTGGACCTCATGCGCCACCTGCGCGCCACGGAAGCACGCAACCACGTCCGCGAGGAGATACCCTTCTACACCGGACGCCGCATTTCTCCCGCGGAAGTTGCAGAGGTGCTGGCATGAGCCCCCTTGACGCCCGGGATCCCGCAGCAGTTACCGCTCTTAATCCCGTGACCGAGGCGGGCCGGATGGCCCCCAAGGATTACGACGCCGTCCTCCTCGCGTCCTTCGGCGGGCCCGAAGGGCAGGAGGACGTGATTCCGTTCCTCCGCAACGTCACCCGCGGCCGGGGCATCCCGGACGAGCGGCTCGAAGAAGTCTCGCACCACTACCGTGCCAACGGCGGCATCAGCCCCATCAACCAGCAGAACCGTGAGCTGAAGGCGGCCCTTGAGGCAGAGTTTGCCGCCCGGGGCATCGACCTTCCGGTGCTCTGGGGCAACCGCAACTGGGCCCCGTACATTCCGGAGACCCTGCAGGATGCGTACGACGCCGGGCACCGCCGTCTGCTCATGATCACCACCAGTGCCTACTCCTGTTACTCCAGCTGCCGCCAGTACCGCGAGGACATTGGCATGGCACTGACGGAGACCGGCCTGGACGGCCGGCTCGAGGTGGACAAGGTGCGCCAGTACTTTGACCACCCCGGCTTCGTGGAGCCTTTCGTCGAAGGCACCGCTGCGGGCTTGGCGGACGTGCGGGCGAAGCTTGCCGCCGCCGGCACGCCCGACGCTCCGGTCCAGATCCTGTTCGCCACCCACTCCATCCCCACGCGTGACGCAGACGCCGCAGGCCGGTCCGAGGGCGAACCCCGCGAATTCGAAGAGGGCTCGGCGTATGTTGCCCAGCACCTTGCCACCGCTGCCGCCGTGATCCAGCGTGTGGAAGAGGAATCAGGCCTCACCGCCCCCTGGAGCCTTGTCTACCAGTCCCGGTCGGGCGCCCCGCACGTGCCGTGGCTCGAGCCTGACATCAACGACGCCATCGAGGAGCTGGCAGGCCAGGGCGTCAAAGGCATCGTCATTGTGCCGCTCGGTTTTGTCAGCGACCACATGGAAGTTGTCTGGGACCTGGACACGGAAGCCCTGGAGACCTGCGCAAACCTCGGTCTCGCCGCGACACGCGTTCCAACACCCGGCACGCACCGCAAGTTCGTCAATGGCATGGTGGACCTGATTTCAGAGCGTACCGCCACCAACAACATCAGCGAACGCCCGGCCGTGACCGCCCTGGGGCCCTGGTACGACGTCTGCCGTCCGGGATGCTGCGCGAACTTCCGGGGTGAAAAGCCGACCATCGCAGGAGCGGACACCACTGTCGGGACCGGCCACGATCCCTACCCCGGTGAAGCCGCCGGGGACCAGTCCGCCGCAGGCCAGTCCAGCCCGGCCGGGGGAGCGCCGCACCAGTGACGGTCCGTATCGGAACCCGTGCCAGCAAGCTGGCACTGACCCAGACGCAGCAGACTGCCGACCAGCTCGCCGCCGTCGGAGGCTTCCCCGTGGAGCTCGTCCACATCCGGACCGACGGCGACGTCCTCACCGGTTCCTTGTCGCAGATGGGCGGCACAGGCGTTTTCGTCGCTGCCCTGCGGGATGCGCTGCTGCGCAACGAATGCGACGTGGCGATTCATTCGCTCAAGGATTTGCCCACCGGCCCCGCAGTAGGGCTAAGCCTGGCGGCGACGCCCAAGCGGGTGGATGTGCGGGATGTCCTCTGCGCGCGCGACGGCCTGAAACTGGCCGACCTTCCGCACGGCGCCACTGTGGGCACGGGCTCGCCCCGCCGTGCGGCGCAGCTCCGCACAGCCCGGCCCGATCTCGACATCATGGACATCCGCGGCAACGTGGACACCCGGCTGGGCAGGGTACCCGGGCTGCCCGGCAACGTCACGGATGACGTGGTTGCGGGCAAGTCCTGCGACCTCGATGCCGTGGTTCTTGCTGCCGCAGGTCTGGAGCGCATCGGCCGGCTGGACGCCGTCAGCGAATTCCTCGAAACGGACATCATGCTGCCCGCTGCCGGCCAGGGCTCGCTCGCCATTGAATGCCGCACCGCCGACGCCCCGCCCCGGCTGGGCTCCACCGACGGCTCAAGGGAAGTCCTGGCACAGGCACTTGGCGCGCTGGACGATCCGGACACCCGGCTCGCCGTCACCGCTGAACGAGCCCTGCTGGCCCGGCTGGAAGCCGGCTGTGCAGCACCGGTGGGCGCCTATGCCTTCCGTAAGGGCAGCATGCTTCACCTTGAAGCCGTGGTCTGTGCCGTGGACGGCACCGCTTCGGTCAGGGACAAGCGGGCAACCGACGGGCTCACGGAAGTAGGGGCCACCCTGCTGGGCATCGAACTCGCAGAAATCCTCCTGGCCGCCGGTGCCGCCGATATCGCGGACCTGCAGGCCTCCTGAGCCGGCCGTGGAAGTGCCTGCCCGTGGTGTCCAGTACCCGCCTGACGGGGAGACCTGACCATGACGGACAGCAGCACGGCCGGCGCCGCTGCGGAGCTTGGGAGCGGGAAGCCGCTGAGTGGTGCCAGGGTACTGATAACCCGCAGCCCTGAACGGTCACTGCAACTTTTGGTGGCGCTTGTGGAGGCCGGCGCGGAGCCGCTCCTGCTTCCACTGATCGACTTCGAACGCGCCGCGGACCAGCGCTCCCTGGATGTCGCCTGCGATGCGCTCGGCGCCGGCGCTTTCGACTGGCTGGTGGTCAGCAGTGCAACCACAGTCCACGTACTCAACGCCAAGGCAAGTGAACGGGCAGTGACGCTTCAGCAGTGGATTCCTGCGCGCACGCGGGTCGCTGCAATAGGACCGGCCTGCCGACGGCTCCTCGAAGCCGCCGGCCTTCCGGTGGCGCTGACGCCCAGTAACGAACAGTCCGCCGCCGGACTCCTGGAGGTCTGGCCTGCCGGCGCCGGGAAGGTACTGCTGCCCCAGGCGGACATCGCCCCGCCACGCCTCGCCGAAGGTTTGACGGCGGCGGGCAGCACCGTCACCGCAATCACCGCGTACCGTACGGTTGACTACCCGGCGGCAGCGGAGCGCAGGCTGGCAATACCGTCTGAGGATGCGGGACCGGGGCAGCCGACGCCGTCTTACTCCCTCCTGGCACCGGAGGCAGCCGCCGCAGACATCGCAGCCGGGAGGATCCACGCAGTGGTGGCGGCTTCGCCCAGCGCCGTGAGGCGCATCTTCGCGCTCCCGCCGTTGCGCCGATGCCGCCTGGTGGTGATCGGGCGGTCGACGGCGGAACAGGCCGCTGCTTTGGGCCTCCCCGTGGCAGCAATCGCCGAAGAACCAACGCCCCGGGGGCTGGTTGCCGCCGTCGAAACGGCGCTCGGTGCAGGACAGCCCGCAGGTGAGCCGCCGTAAGGGGCAGCAAACGCCAGTTGGAACTTTCCCGCTTTACCCTCACCGTGAAGGACACCGAATGACTTTTCCGAGCCAACGCCCCCGCCGCCTGCGCACCACCCCCGCCATGCGCCGATTGACCGCTGAAACCCGGCTGGCCCCGGCAGAGCTGATTTTGCCGGCTTTCATCCGGGAAGGCCTCAGCGAGCCGAACCCCATCAGTTCGATGCCCGGCGTCGTCCAGCACACCACGGAGACGCTCAGGCGGGCAGCGGCAGAAGCCGTGCAGCTGGGCCTGGGCGGGATCATGCTGTTCGGCATCCCGGAGACCCGCGACGCAGAGGGCACTGCCTCCCTTGACCCTGAGGGAGTCCTGAACAAGGCCATCCGGGACGTCCGGGCAGAGGTGGGCGACGACCTGGTGATCATGAGCGATGTTTGCCTGGACGAGTTCACAGACCACGGGCACTGCGGCGTACTGGATGCCGGGGGGTACGTGGACAACGACCGTACCGTTGGGATCTACACGCAGATGGCGGTAGCGCAGGCGGAGGCTGGAGCCCACATGCTGGGTCCCTCCGGCATGATGGACGGGCAGGTCGCGGCGATCCGCACCGCCCTGGACCAGGCAGGCCACACCAACACGTCCGTCATTGCCTATGCTGCAAAGTACGCATCGGCCTTCTACGGACCGTTCCGGGAAGCCGTGGACTCCCAGCTCAAGGGGGACCGCCGGACCTACCAGATGGACGCGGGCAACCGCACCGAAGCCCTCCGCGAGGTGGAACTCGACCTCGCCGAGGGTGCAGACGTAGTGATGGTGAAACCGGCCATGAGCTACCTTGACATCGTTGCCGACGTGGCGGCCATGAGCCCTGTCCCGGTGGCGGCCTACCAAATCTCGGGGGAGTACGCCATGATCGAGGCTGCGGCCGCGAACGGCTGGATCGACAGGCGGGCGGCCATCACCGAATCCGTGCTCGGTATCCGCCGCGCGGGTGCCCACATGGTGCTGACCTACTGGGCAGCGGAACTGGCCGGCTGGCTGAAGGAGTCGTCATGAGTGAAACAAGCACCGGCGGGGGAGCCGGTCTGGATCCGGCATCCTCGGGCCGCCTGCCGCAGCCCGCGGCGGGTCCCACCGTTTTGGGGCCCACGGAACCGGTGGGCGAAGGCCGCATCCTGATCGGGCTGAATACCTTTGGCGACGTGGGGGAGCATCGGGACGGCAGCTCCCAGTCGCATGCGCAAGTTCTGCGCCAGCTGCTGGAGCAGGCGGAGCTGGCGGACGCCGTCGGACTTCACGCCTTTGATGTTGGGGAGCACCACCGCAAGGACTACGCCGTGTCTGCGCCCGAGGTTCTCCTCGCCGCGGCTGCCGCCCGCACCACCCGGATCCGCCTCGGTTCGGCCGTTACGGTCCTCAGCTCCGACGATCCCATCCGGGTGTTCCAGCGCTTTTCCACCGTTGACGCGCTCTCCAACGGCCGCGCCGAAGTGATGCTGGGCCGCGGATCATTCGTTGAGTCCTTCCCCTTGTTCGGGCTGGATCTGGCGGACTACGAGGTGCTGTTTGAAGAGAAGCTTGAGCTCTTCGACAAGGTGCGTGCCCAGAAGCCGGTGCATTGGGAAGGCCGGACCCGGCCAGCAATTGCCGGGCTGAGCGTGTACCCGCCCCTGGAACGGCACCTGCTGCCCACCTGGATCGGCGTCGGCGGAACACCCGAATCGGTGCTCCGGTGCGCGCAGTACGGCTACCCCATTATTTTCGCGATCATCGGCGGGCAGCCGCGCGCGTTCCGCCCGCTGGTGGACCTGTACCGGGAGGCCATGTCCAAGTACGGCCACCCAATGCAGCAGGTTGCCACGCATTCGCCCGGCCACGTGGCAGATACGGACGAGCAGGCCCGGGAGGAGCTCTTTCCGCACTGGCTGAAGCTGCGGAACAAGATCGGGGCCGAGCGCGGCTGGGGTCCTGGCGGAAGGGGAGAGTTCGACGCCCTGTGTGCGCCCGAGGGGGCCCTCTACGTCGGCTCACCGGAAACCGTCGCCCGAAAAATTGTCCTGCTCAAACAGACCCTGGGCGTGGACCGTTTCGACCTCAAGTACAGCAACGGCCCGTTGCCGCACTCTGCCATGATGCGTTCCATTGAACTGCTGGGCACGGCGGTGGCGCCCCGGGTGTCGGAACTGCTCGGCAACTGACACGCCGGCCAGCTGAGAGAATAGGAACCATGACTTCCAGCAACCCTCGCAACGAGGCACTCTTCGACCGCGCCCGCCAGCTGATGCCGGGCGGGGTCAACTCTCCTGTACGGGCGTTCGGGTCCGTCGGCGGAACCCCGCGCTTTATGGTCGCTGCCAAGGGCCCCTACCTGACGGACGCCGACGGCAAGGAATACGTGGACCTGGTCTGCTCGTGGGGCCCCGCCCTGCTGGGCCACGCGCACCCCGCCGTACTCGATGCGGTCCACACAGCTGTGGACCGCGGCCTGTCCTTCGGCGCATCCACCCCGGACGAGGCGAACCTCGCGGCCATCGTCAAGGAACGTGTTCCTGCCGCCGAACGGGTCCGGATGGTTTCCACAGGCACCGAAGCCACCATGACGGCTGTCCGGCTTGCCCGCGGCTTCACCGGCCGGAACTTCATCATCAAGTTCGCCGGCTGCTACCATGGCCACCTGGATGGACTGCTGGCCTCGGCCGGCTCCGGCGTAGCCACCCTGGCAATGCCCGGTTCCGCCGGTGTCACCGAGGCCACGGCTGCTGAGACCCTGGTGCTGCCTTACAACGACCTCACTGCCGTCAAGGAAGCATTCGCCGCCCACGGACCCAACATCGCAGCAGTAATCACCGAGGCGGCTCCGGCCAACATGGGCGTAGTCACGCCCGGCGAAGGCTTCAACCTCGGCCTGTCCCGCATCACCCGCGAACACGGCGCGCTGCTCATCGTCGACGAGGTCCTCACAGGGTTCCGCACCGGTTATTCCGGCTACTGGGGCCTCACGGGCGGTGCGCCGGATGCCGCCGAGCCATGGGCCCCGGACCTGCTCACCTTCGGCAAGGTCATCGGCGGCGGAATGCCGACGGCCGCCCTCGGCGGACGTGCGGACATCATGGACTACCTTGCCCCCATCGGTCCGGTGTACCAGGCCGGGACGCTCTCCGGGAATCCCGTGGCGATGGCTGCGGGTGTGGCTACGCTGACCCACGCCACCCGCGACGTCTACTCCTACATCGACGTGCGGTCGCTGGAACTGTCCTCCGCCCTGTCCAGCGCCCTGGACGATGCCGGCGTGGACCACTCCATCCAGTTCGCCGGCAACCTGTTCTCGGTGGCTTTCGGAACCTCGGCCAGCGGCGTGCAGAACTACGCCGACGCCCAGGCGCAGGAGAGCTTCCGGTACGCGCCGTTCTTCCACTCGATGCTGGAATCCGGCGTCTACCTGCCCCCGTCTGTCTTCGAAGCCTGGTTCCTGTCCGCCGCGCACGATGACGCAGCCATGAACCGGATCTTCGACGCCCTTCCGGCCGCAGCAAAAGCAGCAGCCGCCGCCCGCGGCTAGGAAGCCAGGGCAGTCCCGGCGCCGGACACCCGGCGCCGGACAGCAAAAATCCCCGGTTGCATCATGCAACCGGGGATTTTTGTCAGCCCTTGGCAGTTGCTACAAGACGTCCGACAGGAAGTTCTTCAGGCGGTCCGTCCGGGGCTCGCTGAAGATCTGCTGGGGCGGTCCCGACTCGACCACCACGCCCGCGTCCATAAACGTCACCATGTCCGACACGTTGCGGGAGAAGCCCATCTCGTGGGTCACCACCACCATGGTCATGCCGCCCTTTGCGAGGTCCGTCATAAGCGCCAGGACGCCCTTGACGAGCTCAGGGTCCAGCGCGGATGTGGCCTCGTCGAAGAACATCACTTCCGGCTTCATGGCCAGCGCCCGGGCGATCGCCACGCGTTGCTGCTGGCCTCCGGAGAGGTTGGCCGGGCGGGCGTCTGCCTTGTGCTTCAGGCCCACCAGGTCCAGCTGCTCCAGGGCCTCGGCGCGGGCCTGCTCCTGCGACAGCTTCCGGAGCTTCCGCAGCGCCAGGGACACGTTGTCCACCACGGTCTTGTGCGGGAACAGGTTGAACTGCTGGAACACCATGCCGATCCGCTGCCGGAGTTCATCCGGGTTGTCCTTCAGGACCGAGCGGCCATCCAGCAGGATGTCGCCCTGGTCGGGTTCGATCAGCCGGTTCATCACCCGCAGCAGCGTGGACTTGCCCGATCCCGACGGACCGATCACAGAAGCCGTGGTGCCCTTTTCCACGTGCAGGTCAATGCCGCGGAGAACATGGTTATGGCCGAACGAGAGGTGCAGGTTCTTGCCGGTCAGGGTTCCGGAAGCGAATTCCGTCATGCGTGTGCCCCCTTGCCGATAGGCGCTGCCAGCTCATCCGGTTCCTTCTTCTCCGGCTTGCCGGTACGCAGCCGGTTGTCGATGAAGTTCACGAAGTGCGTCAGCGGGACGGTCAGGATCAGGTACAGCACCCCGGCGGCCACCAGCGGAGAAAGGTTGCCCGTGTTGGCCATGGCGTCATTTCCGATCCGGAAGATTTCCCGGTCGGAGGCAGCCAACCCCAGCATGAAGACCAGCGATGAATCCTTCAACAGCGAAATGAACTGGTTCACCAGTGCAGGAAGGACCCGCCGGATGCCCTGTGGCACCACCACCAGCCGCATGGAACTGCCGTAGCTGAATCCGAGCGCCCTGGATGCCTCCAACTGGCCCTTCTCCACGCTCTGAATGCCCGAACGGAAGATCTCACCGATGTAGGCGGCCGCGATCAGCGTCAGGGCCAGGATGCCCAAAGGGTATGGGTTCCTGGACCCGGTGATTTCACGGGCTATGGGACTCAGCCCAATGCCGATGACAAGGATTACCAGGATGGCGGGGAGGCCCCGGAAGATGTCGGTGTAGATGCGCGCCAGCCAACGGACCCCCGCGTTGCGCGAGATCGCCATCATGGCCAGCCCCAGTCCCAGCAGGGAGCCGAGGACACCGGAGGCTATGGCCAGGATCAGGGTGTTGGGCAAGCCCACCATGAAGAGGGCGGGAATGACTTTTGCCATTTCCTCCCAGTTGAAGAAGGTGTCAGCCAACTGGTCCAAGAGATCCATAAACGTCCCGGCTCAATCAGCTCTGGGGAACCGTGGCGGCCTTGCTGCCCGGCTTCCAGTCGCTCGGCGTTTCGCGGTCCGGGTACCACTCCTTGGTCAGCTTGGACCAGGTTCCGTCAGCGATTACGGCGTCCAGGCCGGAGTTCAGCGCGTCGATCAGCGGCTGGTTCTCCTTGGCGACGGCGTAGGCAGTGAAGTTCTGCGTGTTGACGACGGACTCGGCGATGACGGTGCCGTCGCCTTCCTTGACCTGTCCGGTGGCCTGCTGCGACGGAGCGACCCACGCGTCCACCTGGCCGTTGCGCACGTTGGCGTAAACGGTGGCGTAGTCCGGGAAGCGGATCGGCTCGAGCTTCAGGGTGTTGGTGACGTAGTCGTCCTGGACGGTGCCCTGGACAACGCCGATCCGGAGATCGCCCTTGAGGTCGGCGAACCCCTTGACGTCGCTGTCGGTCTTGGCCACTACTGCCATGAAGCCGAAGTCGTAGCCGTTGGTGAAGCCGACGTTTTGGCGGCGGGCGTCCGTGGTGGAGATGGAGGAGGAGCCGACGTCGAACTGTTTGGTCTGCACCTGGGAAAGGAGCGCCGAGAAGTCCGTGGCGACGAATTCGACCTCGAGGCCGAGCTTGCCGGCGATGGCGCGCAGCAGTTCGTTGTCGTAACCGGTGAACTTGCCGGAGGGGTCAATGAAGATGTTCGGCGGGGCGTCCGAGAGGGTGCCTACCTCGAGCTTGCCTTCAGTGTTGAGGCCGAGCTTTGTCTTGTCGATCTGATCGATCGGGGTGACGTCGGCGGTGGTGTACTTGTCCAGCGTCTGCTGGTCACTGCCGGCGAGGGCGTCCGTGGGCGTTCCGCTGGGCTCGGCAGAGCCTGAGCCGCCGCCGCACGCTGCGAGGGAAACCGCGAGGGCTAGTGCCACGGGAGCGGTAGTGAGCCACTTCATCGCTTTGATTTTCATCAGGTTGTCACTTTCATTGAGTCATAAGTCAACCGGGCCGCAAGGCTGCGCTGTTGGCGCCTGGCACCTGCCCGGTGCTGGTCAAGCAGGGCCGTGGCAGGGGTGACCGCAAAACTTTATTGTCTCACTACCGCTAATCCCACCCTGATGTCGAACAGCAGAGTACCGAGTCCGGATTCTAGCGAATCTTGTTCGCCCGAATGGTGCTCCGGCGGTCCGTCCTATCCCTCGGGGCGATTAGCAACGAATCCGCGGAGCCGTGAACGGGCCACCACATGAAGCGATATGACTGTGAAATATGTCTCCATGTGCTGTCCGGGACCTGCCGGTCAGAAGCCGCCGGTGCCGGCATCCTGCGGGGGGAGCACTGGCCAGTCGCCTTCAATGACAGCGGCCGGCTTGGTCTTGCGGAGGTAGCCCTGGAAATCGGCGGCCTGGCTCACGGCCCAGTCCACCTGAAGCTGGTGCAACTGACTGGCGGGCATGCTCAACGTCGGGAATTTCCCGGCCATGGCATCCAGGACCTTGAGGGTAGCCAGCGCATCAGCGGCGGACGTGTGGGCGTTGTCCAGGACTACGCCATACTCTTCGCACAAGGCCGTCAGTGTCCGCTTGCCCTTGCGGTAGCGGTCCACCTGCTTATTCATGATGTACGGGTCCAGGACCGGAAACCGCGTGAGCTGCGGGACGCCGTAGCGTGCCGATTCTGCAGCCAGGACCGTGAAATCATAGCTGGCATTGAACGCAATGACGGGAGTGCCGTCGTCGAAAAGCGCCTGCAGCACCGCGGCAAGCTCCTGTGTCACCTCTTGGGCAGGCCTGCCGTCACGCCTGGCCTGCTCAGTGGTGATTCCGTGCACATCACTGGCTTCGGCAGGTATTTCAACTCCCGGATCGGCCAGCCACTCATGTTCTGTGATGACCTCGCCCTTGTGATCCACAACAGTGACTGACGCCGTAACAATGCGGGCGGCGCGCGAGTTGCGGCCGGTGGTTTCGAGGTCGAAGGCTGCGCGGGGAAGGGTGTTCCAGGTGCTCATGCCACAACGCTAACGGGGGCCACCGACAATTCCCGGGAGCGCCACTGCGGCTACATTGGATCAATGCGGATTGAGTATGTGGAGGCGGTACTGGCCATTGTGAGGCTGGTTCCGGCAGGGTCCGCAGTTGCGTACGGCGACGTCGCTGAACTCCTGGGAGCGGGCGGCCCCAGGCAGGTGGGCTCAGTCATGAGCTCCTGCGGAAGCGGTGTTCCGTGGTGGCGCATCGTCAAGGCCAGCGGACAGGCGCCGGAGGGCCACCAGGCCGAAGCCCTCCGCCGCTACCTCCAGGAAGGAACCGTGTTGACCGGTGCCTACGAGTCCTATCTGCGGACGGGGGAGGGTTCCTGGCGTGTTGACCTCTCCGTCGCGCGCTGGGCGCCCGATGATGACGATTTGGACCGCATCGATACCGTCGCCGCAGAGCTGCAGCGCCGGGCCGGCAGAATGTCAGTGGCCGATGATGGAATGTCGGCGTGACAGTAACAGCTCCCTTTACAGGTCCCCGCGACGAGTACTGGCAGGAAACGGCAGAAGGCCTTGAAGCAGGGTTTGCTTCAGCAACAGAAGCCATGCCCGACGCCGGGACCGGGCTCCCTGCCCAGTCCGGCTTTCCGGGCCTCAGACTGCTGCCGCCACGGCACTTTCATGCCGACGCCCCGCTGCTGTCGTCGGATCAGCAGGCAGCTGTTGACGTGGCACAGGGCTCCGGGCCTGTCCTGGTTCCAGGGGCACCGGGAACGGGAAAAACAACGGTCCTGGTCGAAGCCGCGGTCACCCGCGTTTTTCGGGACGGAGTGGACCCTGAACGCATGCTCATCTTGGCTCCCTCGAGGCTGGCGGCGGACTCGCTGCGGGACCGGTTCACCGCCCGTCTGGACAGAAGCCTGAGCACCACCCCCGCCCGCACCTGGGCGTCCTACGCCTTCGATGTCCTCCGGCGTGCCAAGGCCGAAGGCGTGCTGCCCCTGCCAAGGCCGCCACGCCTCCTTTCCGGTCCGGAGCAGGACCTCATCATCAAGGAACTCCTTGAAGGCCACCGCCTGCCCGGGCTGGAGCTGCCGTGGCCGGAGGATCTCGCAGGAGCGCTGGAGACGCGCGGTTTCCGCCAGGAAGTACGGCAACTGTTCGATCGCGTTATCGAGTCCGGGCTGACGGCCGCTGACCTTGCTGACCTGGGCCGGCAGTGCGGCCGGCCTGACTGGATTGCCGCCGCGGGGCTGTATGCAGAGTACCGGGACGTCCTGGACCTGCGTATGCCTGAGGCTTTTGATCCGGCCGGGATCATCACCGCTGTGCGCCAGATCTTCCAGGACGTTCCAGAATTCCTGGAAGCCGAGCGCGAGCGGCTGCAGGTGGTCATCGTCGATGACGTGCAGGAGGCAAACCCGGCTGTCTTTGAGCTTCTGGCTGACATAGCCCGCAGGAAGGATTGCTTCGTATCCTTTTCCCCGGACACCGTAGTCCAGGGTTTCCGCGGGGCTCGCCCCGACCTTGTGGCCGAACTGCCGCAGCTGTTGTCGCCGGGTGCCCCGGTCCTGGAGCGGCCGCTGCGCTATGCACACCGGCACGGCCGGGTATTGGCAGACGCATGGCTGGGGGTTGCCGGCCGCATCTCCCAGCGGGCAGGCGGCCAGCTGGCACGCCAACTGGAGCAGCCGGCGGGGGACCGGGAGCAGGGCACGGTCGAAGCGCACCTGATGCCGTCACCGGTTCACGAACTGCGTTATGTGGCACAGCGCATTTTGGACCAGCACATCAACCATGGCAGGGACCTGGCCGGCATCGCAGTCATTGTGCGCAACGGCGCGCAGGTCAGCGAGCTGCAGCGTTACCTGTCCGGGCAGGGGATCCCGGTCCGGGTGCCCGTGGCCGAATCGGCCGTCCGGGACGAAGTGGCGGTTCGCCCCCTGCTCGACGCGTTCGCCGTCGCGCTGGATCCGGCGTTGCTGACCCCGGAAACAGCTGTATCCCTTTTGACGTCCCGTATCGGCGGTGCCACGTCCATCGAGCTGCGGCGGCTCCGGCAGTCGCTGAGGCGGGAGGAGCTCCTGGGCGGAGGAGGACGCACCAGCGACGACCTTCTCGTCGAAGCCCTGCTGGAACCGGGAGCGCTCTCTTCCCTCGGCATGGAAGGCCGCGCGGCGCGACGCACAGCAGGGATGATCCAGGCTGGACGGAAAGCTGCCTTCGAGCCCGGGGCCAACGCTGAGTCTGTACTGTGGGCGCTCTGGAACGCAACCGGCCTCTCGGCTGCCTGGACGGAAACGGCGCTGGCCGGCGGGCCGCACGGCGCCCGGGCCGACCGGGATCTTGATGCGATGATGGCGCTCTTCCACACGGCTGAGCGTTACGTGGACCAGATGCCCGGCGCCGGTCCGGAGCAGTTCCTTGAGTACCTGCTCAACCAGGAACTTCCCATGGACACCCTGGCCGCCCGGGCCCAGCTGGAGGACGCCGTGGAATTGATGACTCCGGCAAGTGCGGCAGGGCGGGAATGGCCTGTGGTGCTGGTGCCCGGACTCCAGGAAGGTGTGTGGCCGAACACGCGGCTCCGCGGCGAGTTGCTGGGCAGCACCCTGTACGCAGACGCCTTTGAACACGGAGCAGGTTACGCGCTGCAGCGGGATCCGCTGAGCCGGTTGCGGGACATCCGGTACGACGAACTGCGGAGCTTCTCGACGGCGGTGTCACGGGCACGTGAACTTCTGATCTGCACTGCCGTCTCCTCGGAGGACGATCAGCCGTCCTCCTTCCTGGATTATGTTTCACCCCTTCATCCGGATCAGCACGCCCGGTCCTACACACCGGTGGAGCGCCCCTTGACCTTGCGCGCTCTGGTTGCCGAACTCCGGCAGTATGCCCAACTGGACGGCCGGCATGCTGCTGAGGCGGCGGAAGCGGTGCGCGTCCTCGCGCGGCTTGCTGCTGTCGAGCCTCCCGTGGCCGGCGCGCACCCCGGAAGCTGGTGGGGGCTGCCACAGTTGACCTCTTCCGATGCCGTGGTTCCCCCCGGCGGGACAGTATTTGTGTCGCCGTCGAAAGTGGAGACCGTCCACAAGTCGCCGCTCGACTGGTTTGTGCAGGCAGCCGGCGGTGAAGCGGCCACCGATTTCGCCAGGAGCCTGGGCACTTTGGTTCACAGCATCGCCCAGGAATTACCTGAGGCGTCAGGAGCAGAATACGTAGCCGAACTCGTGCGGCGCTGGCCTGCGCTGGGGATGAAGGACAACTGGGAAGGAAGGCTTGATTTCCAGCGGGCCGAAGCGATGGTACGCAAGCTGGCCCAGTACGTGCTGGTCATGAGGAGCGAAGGCCGGAGCCTGCTGGGGGTGGAGCAGGACTTTGAGGTGAAGCTCCCCGATGTAGCTGTTGACCACGGTGCGCCCCGTGCAGCCGTCCTCCGCGGACAGGTGGACCGGCTGGAAATCGACAGCGAGGGCAGGCTGGTCATCGTGGATCTCAAGACAGGAAAACGCCAGCCGGGCAAAACCGAACTTGGCACGCATCCCCAGCTTGGCTCCTACCAGGCCGCGGTCCTTGCCGGGGCTTTCAATGACAACGCTGAAGGAGGTACCCCTGCGGTCCCGGGTGGTGCGATACTCGCCCAGCTTGGTACAGGCGCAAAAAACCCCGGCATCCAGCAGCAGGAGGCACTCGACCCGAAGGACAACTGGGCAATGGACATGGTGAAGGAGGCAGCTGCAGTGATGGGCGGCAGCGAATTTATGGCACGGCACGATCCATCAAAGGGCAGCCACGGCGGCCATGGCTGCCGGCTACCTGAAGTGTGCCCGCTGTGTGTACGGGGAAGGCAAGTAACGGAATGAGCGGGACAACAGTCTCCGCCGGGGCGCCGGAACCGCGCTTCACGCCGGAAAAGCTCTCTTTCCTGCTGGGCGAGAAGAACGTCCCCACGCCGGAACAGTCAGCCATTATCAGTTCACCGCTGACGCCGCGGCTGGTCATCGCGGGTGCAGGGTCCGGCAAAACCGCCACCATGGCGGACCGCGTGGTCTGGCTGGTGGCCAACGGCTGGGTCAGGCCTGAGGAAGTTCTCGGGGTGACATTCACCCGGAAGGCAGCCGGCGAGCTCGCGTCCCGCATCCGGGCCAAGCTGGCGGCCCTCCAGCGGCTGGCCGGGCAGGACACGGGGCACCGGCTGTTCCCGAAGGACGTGGCCACCAGTGAGTCCCTCGAGCCTAAAGTTTCCACCTATCACTCCTTTGCCAGCGGCATTGTTTCAGATTACGGACTCCGGCTGGGCGTGGAGCGGGACGTGGTCCTCCTCGGCGGCGCCCAGGCCTGGCAGCTGGCCACTGAAGTGGTGGAAGCCTACGACGGCGAATACGCGCACTTCCGTTCTGCCAAATCCACCCTGGTGAAGGCTGTCATCCAGCTTGCCGGAGAATGCGCGGAGCACCTTCAGGAGCCTGAGGACGTGGAAGCATGGCTGATGGCTCGGCTGTCCGAATTTGAGTCCCTGCCGTATCAGGAGGGCAAAAAGAAAAACCCGCCCCAGGCGGCGGCCGAGCTCGCCGGGATGCTCCGGACCCGAGCGAGCGTAGCGGACATGGTAGGCCGGTACGCGGCAGCCAAGCGGGCGCGGGGCGCCCTTGACTTCGGAGACCTGGTGGCCCTCGCGGCGAAGGTGGCGCAGGATGTCCCCTTGGCCGCCACCATGGAACGGCAGCGGTACAAGGTGGTGCTGCTCGATGAGTTCCAGGACACCTCCTACGCCCAGCTGGTGCTGTTCTCCCGGCTTTTCGGCGGAGGGCACGCGGTGACCGCAGTGGGCGACCCCAACCAGTCAATCTATGGCTTCCGCGGGGCCTCGGCCGGTCAACTCTTCCACTTCGTCCGTGCATTCCCTGTCCGCAATGGTCCAGCGGAGGCCGGGCAGTGGGCTCCTGCCCCCACCTCCTACCTGACAACGGCCTGGCGGAACGGCCGCTCCATCCTCGCGGCAGCCAATGTCATGTCGGAGTCCCTTGGGAAGGCGGAAGCCCAGCGGGGACCGGCGGGCGGGGGAGGGCGGGCTGCAGCGGATGTGCCTCCGCTGCAGCCGAGCCCGCATGCAGTTGAGGGAACAGTGGTGTTGGGGCGCTTCGGGACAGATGTTGATGAAGCGTGCGCGCTGGCTGATGACGTTCTCAAGTACCGGGTAACGGACTTCGAGCTCAAAACCGACGGCACGCCCGTACCGCCGGCCATTGCCGTCCTCTGCCGCCGCCGCGCGCAGATGGAAACTGTCCGGCGGCAGTTTGAGGCCAGGGGAATTCCCTATGAAATTGTCGGGCTGGGCGGGCTCCTGGATACTCCAGAGATCGTGGACCTTGTGGCCACCCTGCGTGTGCTGGCCGACCCTGGGCGCTCCGATTCGCTGATGCGCCTCCTGGCCGGTGCCCGTTGGCGCATCGGGCCCGCAGACCTGATGGCGCTGCGCGACTGGTCCAGCCAACTGGCGCGCCGTCGCGGGCAGGCTGCCGAAAAAACACCTGACGAGCCGTCGGATGAAGCCGGCGGAACTGTCGTCGAAAGCGATCTGACTGACGGGGCCAGCCTGGTGGAGGCCCTGGACTGGTTGCCCCGGGAGGGCTGGGTTTCTGCCAATGGCCGGTCCCTTAGCGCTGGCGCCCGCGGCAGGCTTGCGCGGCTGTCATTGGAGCTGCGGCAGCTTCGAAGCTACCTCGGTGACGACCTCACCACCCTGCTGGGTGAAGTTGAGCGGGCCATGCTGCTGGACATTGAAGTGGCAGCGCGGCCGGGCATCAGCATCCACCAGGCCCGCCGCAACCTAGATGCCTTCCAGGACGCTGCGGCAGGCTTCCTGCGGACGTCACAGCGCGTGGATATCCTCGCGTTCCTGTCCTGGCTGGAAGCTGCAGCTGTGGAGGAAAACGGCTTGGACGCGCCGGCCGCCGACGTCAACCGGGAGGCCGTGCAACTCCTGACGGTCCATGCATCCAAAGGCCTCGAATGGGATGTGGTCTTTGTCCCCGGACTCAATGCGGGGGCCTTTCCCAGTGACAGGGATTCCCGCTGGAGCAGCGGTTCGGCGGCACTGCCCTGGCCGCTCCGGGGTGACCGCGCCGACCTTCCCCAGTGGGACCTGGACCAGCCGGACCAAAAAGGCTGGCTGGACGCGGAAAAAGACTTCAAAGCGGACGTGCAGGCCCACGGGGAGTCAGAAGAACGCCGCCTCGCCTACGTCGCCTACACCAGGGCCAAGCATGTCCTCTGGGCATCCAGCCCTGCATGGGTCGGCGCAAGGGCAGGGCGTGCGCACATGTCACCGTTTCTTACCGAGCTCGAGAAACTCACAACGGTAACAGGGGTTTTGCCCCGCGCGGCTGCGACAGTCCATCCCAGGTCACTCAAGGAAGCTTCCCTTCCGGAGGAAAGCCCCCTGACCCTTGAGGCCGAAGTTGCCGTTTGGCCGTACGACCCCCTGGAGGGGCCCGTGGATCCTTGCACCGGCGAGCGGCTGCGTCTTTCGCGCGGACGGCGCGAAGCCATGGAAGCAGCTGCCGCCAATGTTCTTGCCGCCCTGGGAAACGCGCACGGGGAATCGCCCGTACCGGGCCAACCGGAAGTACCCGCAGCTGAGCCTGAGCCCGGCAAGGAGCTGACCGGCGTGGCCCGGGGATGGGCCCGCGAAGCGGCGCTGCTGCTGGAACGCCGCGCCAGGAGGAATGCCGGCAGGGACGTACACCTGCCCGGCCACATTTCCGCGTCTACCCTGGTGGAACTCCGGGAGGACCCCGCCGCAGTCCTTGGCAGGCTCCGCAGGCCTGTACCACGGGAACCGGGCATGTCGGCCCGGAAGGGCACCGCATTCCATGCATGGGTGGAGGAGTATTTCGGTACCGCCGGAATGCTGGACCTCGGCGAAGCTCCAGGCTCCGATGACCACATCGATGCTGCCTACGACCTTGACGCCATGGTGGCCACCTTCAAGGCGTCACCCTGGGCCGACCGGTCGCCGGCCTTTGTGGAGGTTCCTGTCGAAACCCGCGTGGGCGGCGTGGTCGTACGCGGCCGCATCGACGCCGTCTTCCAGGATGCCGACGGCCGGTGGGACCTGGTGGACTGGAAGACCGGACGGCGGCCGTCCGCTGCGCAGCTGAGGACCAAGGCCGTGCAGCTTGCCGTGTACCGCCTGGCCTGGGCCCGGCTGAAGGCAGTGCCTTTACAGGAAGTACGGGCAGCCTTTTTCTACGTCGCGGACAATGAGGTGGTGCGCCCCCACGATCTTGGAACAGCCGCAGAGCTCGAGGACATCGTGGCCGCTGCCCTTAGGTCCTCGTGACGTCGACAATGGAGATGGCGGCGGTGGAGGTGTCGTCCACTACTTTCCTCTCCTCCGCCTTGGGCGGAGGTTTGTTCTCCGCCCGGCTGCCGCTCTGCGCCTTGTCTGCGTCAGCGGCCTCTTTGCCGGTCTTGGCCGCGGGCTCCGCCGGGATGGCGGTGACGTGAACCGCCGGCTGGGCGGGGGCTTGGACGGGCAGCGGGACTACTGTGACGGAAGGCACCGCAACGGCAGTGCCGGCGTCGGCTGCCCGCATGACCGGCACGCCGGCAGCTGCGGGCACGTTGCCCACTGCGGGCACACTGCCCGTAGCCGGAGTCCCCGGGGCCGGCTGTGGCTCCACGCTGATAGGCTGCCCGCCGTACTCTTCGATGTCCCGGGCAAGGCTGCGAAGCATTTCCTCTGCTTCGGAAACCATGCCGGGGTCATCCGACGCGATTCCCTTCACCAGGTACTGGGCAAGGGCGAACTCGGCGGACAGTGCTGCCCGCCGCAGGAGGTGGTTGTCCGGCGTGTCGCGGCGCCCGGCAGTATAGGCACCCAGCACCGCGTCCACGAAGTCCTGCTCGTTAGAGGCTACAAGCCAGGCGAAATCGTCGGCAGGATCGCCGATCCGCAGATCGGTCCACCCGGTCACGGCAGTCACCCGCTGGCCTTCCACCAGGAGGTTATCTTCGTGAAGGTCGCCGTGCACCACACTGGGGTTGAAGCGCCACAACGAGACGTCTTCCATCGCGTGCTCCCAGCGGAGCAGCAGGGCCGGGGGGATTTTCCCGGTGGTTGCAGCCTGGTCAAGTTCATTCAGCCGGCGCTGCCGGAACTCGTTTGGCGTGTAGCTGGGCAGGTCGGCGTTGCTGACCAGCGAACGGGGCAGGTCATGGATGGCGGCAAGGGCAACGCCAATTTCGCGGGCAAGGGCATCCGGGCCAGCGGTCAATTCCTCGACGCTGCGCGTGCTGCCGGCCAGGTGCGAGTAGACGAACGTGCTCAAGGTTCCCAGCCGTACACTGCCGGCAACGGTGGGCATAAGGAAAGGCAGCTCGGCGCGGATGCCCGGGGCGAACGCCCGCAGCACGAGGAATTCCGTCTCCAGCCGGGCGCTTGCCTCGGCGTGGCGCGGCGAGCGGACCCGCCACCGCTTGCCCTCGGAATCGAGAAGGAGGGCAGAGTCGAAGTCCGCGGGGTCGTCCGGGGCAGAGCTAACGGCCGTCGGGGTCAGTCCGGGGACTGCCGCGGTTGCAACGGCTGCCAGTTCAATCGGTTTTCTTCTCACCGTTCCACGGTAGATTGCGTCCAGTCCAAGACACCGGTCCAAGGACGGCGAGTCTTCAGATAGTCCAAAACAGGGTAGGCATGCGGGCCCCGTGGGTGCGACGTGCCCCTGAATATCAATTGTCCGTTCCAGTCAGTACGGTGGACCCATGAGCCATGCGGAGTCTGTGACACCGGTCCAACCGGGAAAGGCAGCCCGGCTGCCGGCGAACCACCTGACGGAAACGGTACTCCCGGTCCCTCCTGCCCTGATCGACCGCGGATCTGTCGCCCGGGCCCAACCGGGGATGGTGGAAGAACTCCTGGCCGCAACCGACACCATGGCAGTGGTCATTTCCGGCCGGCAGGGCCTGGTCCAGGGCGGCGGACTGTTTATGGCGAAGGCAGGAGCACTGCGTGATGACCTTGCCGCTGCCGGTGCCGCACCGCGGCTGACCGTATACCTTGGTTCTGCCCTTCCTGACTCGGACCTGGCCCCGGGTACCCAGCTGCTGCTCTTCGTCCTGCCCGAAACAGTTGAGCCCGGAACGGCCGGCGTCCCTTTGGATGCAGCGTGGTCAGGGTTCCGCGATGTTGCCGGCGGACTGACCCCAACGCAGACCGCACTCTTCGTGGAAGCCAGCGCCATCGCCAACTGGCACGCCACCCACACGCATTGCCCGCGCTGCGGTTCGCCCACGGGCGTCGAGGCCGGGGGATGGGTACGGCGCTGCCCGGTTGATTCCTCGGAGCACTACCCCCGCACCGATCCCGCCATCATCGTCACCGTAGTGGGCCCGGACGGCCGCCTGCTCCTCGGCGGCGGCGGAGACCCTGCTGCCACAAATTATTCGACCCTGGCGGGGTTCGTGGAGCCCGGGGAGTCGCTGGAACAGGCGGTGGTCCGGGAGATCCACGAGGAAGTGGGAGTGCGGGTTACCGCGTGCCAGTATCTTGGCTCGCAGTCCTGGCCGTTCCCGGCCTCCCTTATGCTTGGATTTACCGCCGTCACTGAAGACGCAGAGGCAACGCCCGACGGCGTGGAGGTCACCAGGGCGCGCTGGTTCAGCCGCGAGGAACTCCAGGACGCCGTGCTCGCCGGTGAGATCACCATCTCCAGCCGGTTATCGATTGCCCGCTCCCTGATAGAGCACTGGTTCGGCGGACGTATTCAGGACCTGTCAGGTTCCTGAAACTTTAGTTATCCACCAGACTCCAGCACGCGGTAGTCGAGACGAAAAAGCAGCAAGAGTGACTACAGATATTTTTGACAGTGCAGCTTCCGTGGAGGACCGCATTCTTGGCGGGCTGGACGCGGAACAGCGCGAGGTGGCGAGCACGCTCAAGGGTCCCTTGTGTGTCCTTGCCGGTGCCGGGACCGGCAAGACCCGCGCCATCACGCACCGCATCGCCTACGGTGTGCACACCGGGGTTTACACCCCCCAGCGGCTGCTGGCCGTGACCTTCACTGCCCGTGCGGCGGCGGAGATGCGCAGCCGGCTGCGGGACCTTGGCGCAGGCAACGTCCAGGCCCGCACCTTCCACGCTGCGGCTCTGCGGCAGCTCCAGTTTTTCTGGCCGCAGTCTGTCGGCGGAACGCTGCCCAACCTGCTCGACCACAAAGCCCAGATACTTGCCGAAGCGGCCCGGCGGCTTCGGCTGAGCACGGACAGGGCCTCCATCCGGGACCTTGCCTCGGAAATAGAGTGGGCAAAAGTATCCATGCTGACCCCCGCCAATTACCTGGAAAACGCGCAGGACCGTGGCGCTCCGGGCGGTTTCGACCTCACCGCCGTCGCGAGGGTCTTCCAGTCTTATGAGGATGTCAAGACAGACCGCAACGTCATTGACTTCGAAGACGTCCTGCTGATTACCGTGGGCATCCTGCAGGAGGACGAAAAGGTCGCCGCCACCGTCCGCGAGCAGTACCGGCACTTTGTTGTGGACGAGTACCAGGACGTTTCACCGCTGCAGCAGCGGCTCCTTGAGCTGTGGCTGGGAGGAAGGGACGAGCTGTGCGTCGTCGGGGATGCAAGCCAGACCATTTACTCGTTCACCGGTGCCTCGCCGAAACACCTCCTGGAGTTCAAGGCCCGCTATCCACAGGCCAATGTGGTCAAACTGGTCAGGGACTACCGCTCCACGCCGCAGGTGGTCAAGCTCGCCAACGATCTGCTGGCCGGCCGGCGGAGCGGAGGAGCCGTTGCCGACGCGGCCTGGGCCGCGCCGCTCCAGCTGGTGGCGCAGCGGCCGTCCGGGCCGGCGCCCCAGTTCACGGAGTGCACGGACGATGAAGCGGAAGCCGCCACGGTGGCGCAGAAGATCAAGGCACTGCTCGACGCCGGCACTCCGGCCAGCGAGGTGGCTGTCCTGTTCCGCACCAACGGCCAGTCCGAAGCTTACGAACAGGCGCTTGCTGCCGCCGGCATTGGTTACCAGCTGCGCGGCGGCGAGCGCTTCTTTGCCCGCAAGGAAGTACGCGATGCCATCCTGCAGCTGCGGGCAGCCACCCGGGCAATTTCCGCCGAATCGCCGGAACCGCTGGGCCAGCTGGTCCGTGACATCGTGGCTTCCCTTGGCTACACGGATGCCGCCCCCCACAGCGGCGGTGCGCTCCGGGAACGCTGGGAATCCCTTGCGGCGCTGGTTGCCCTCGCCGATGAACTCGTCAAGAGCCGGGGGCCGGAGTTTGGCCTTGCTGAATTTGTCAACGAGCTTCAGGAACGTTCACTGGCCCAGCATGCACCCACGATGCAGGGCGTCACCCTTGCTTCCCTGCACGCGGCCAAGGGCCTGGAATGGGACGCCGTGTTCCTGGTGGGGCTCAGCGAAGGACTGATGCCCATCTCCTTCGCCGACTCGCCCGAATCGGTGGACGAGGAACGGCGGCTCCTCTACGTCGGAATCACCCGCGCGCGGGAACACCTGTCTCTGTCCTGGTCCACGGCCAGGACTCCCGGCGGCCGCGCCAACCGCAAACCGTCCAGGTTCCTGGACGGCCTGCGCCCGGATTCCGTGGCCGGCTCAAACATCAGGGGCAAAGGACCGGCTCCCCGCCGCAAGGCTGCCGCCCCGGCTGTATGCCGGGTTTGCGGCAGCATGCTGACCACCGGAGCCGAACGGAAGGTGGGGCGGTGCAGTGCCTGCCCGCCAAGCTATGAGGAACAGACCTTCGACGCCCTGAGAACCTGGCGGCGCGAGGTGGCGCTCGCTGCCGATGTACCCGCGTTCGTGGTGTTTACGGATGCAACACTCACCGCCATCGCGGAGGCCCGGCCGGCGTCGCTGGAGGAACTTGCGACGCTGGCGGGAGTCGGACCGTCAAAGCTGGAACGCTACGGGGAAGATGTCCTGCGGGTCCTGGTGGAAAGCACGTCCCTGTGATCACCACGGAGGGCGGTGCTCCCGTTGAGGTCCGCCGTTCCGCCCGCCGCACCCGCACGGTTGCGGCGTTCTGGGAAAACGGAACCGCCGTGGTCGCCATCCCGGCGCGGTTCACGGCAGCCCAGGAGAAGGAATGGGTTCACCGGATGCTGGCCAAACTGCACCGGCAGGGGGACCGGCGCTCAGCTTCCGCCAGGAGGCGTCCCGCCTCAGACGCCGCCCTGGCCGCCCACGCAGCCCAGCTCTCGGAAAGGTACCTCGGCGGAAAGGCCGTGCCGGCGTCGGTACGCTGGGTCGGTAACCAGAACTCGAGATGGGGTTCGGCCACCCCTGCGGACGGCACCATCCGCCTCTCGGACAAGCTGCGTCCCATGCCGCAGTGGGTCATCGACTACGTACTGCTCCATGAGCTCGCACACCTCCTGGTGGCCGGGCACAACGCCGCGTTTTGGAAGCTGCTGGAGGCTTACCCGGAGACTGCACGGGCGAAGGCCTTTTTGGAAGGAGTGTCCTTCGCCATGGCCCGCGGCCTGCCCGGCAGTAAAGCAGGGGACGCTACCGGCGTCACCCGTCCAGGGCAGGAGCACTGGGCGGACGACGCCGACTAGTCCTTAGCTCTTGGGCCCGCCGCCGGGCCCGTCCTGTCCGTCCTCCTGGCTGCCGGCGCCCGTCCCGTTGGTATCCGTGCCATCGGCAAGCTTGCCGTCCTGCCCGCCGTCGGCTTCTTCGGCTCCGCTGGAAGGAGCGTCGTCAAAGCCACCGCTCAGCAGCTTCTGCAGGGCATCGTCCACCTCAGTGTCGCTGGCTTCAGCGAGTTTCCGGCGTCCGCTGAAGCCACGGGGATCGTCCAGGTCCTCGGCAGTGGGCAGCAGGTCGGGGTGGTGCCAGATGGCGTCACGGCCTTCAACGCCGCGTTCTTCCTTCAGCGTTGCCCACAGCGTGGCCGCATCCCGCAGGCGGCGGGGACGAAGTTCGAGTCCCACCAAAGAGGCGAAGGCGTGCTCTGCCGGGCCACCCGTGGCACGGCGCCGGCGGACTGTTTCCCGCAGGGCGCTTGCGGATGGCAGGACCTTCTCCGTGGCCGCGGCAGTGAGTTCATCCACCCAGCCCTCCACCAGTGCGAGCGCTGTTTCCAGCTTTTCCAGGGCCTGGTCCTGGGCGGGCGTCCGCTGGGGCATGAACACGCCCTGGGAAAGGGCTTCCTGGATACCCTCCGGATTGCTGGGATCAAGGTCCCGGGCCAATTCCTCTATGCGGGAAGTATCAATGTGGATTCCTCGGGCGTAGGCCTCGATGGCGCCCAGCAGGTGGCCACGCAGCCAGGGAACCTGGACAAAGAGGCGGGCGTGGGCAGCTTCCCGGACAGCCAGGAAAAGCCGGATATCGTTCTCAGGCAGCGAAAGCCCTTCGCCGAAGGCAGCGACGTTGGTGGGCAGCAGGGCCATCTCCAGGTCTGCGAGGGGAACACCGATGTCGGTGGAGCTCACGACGTCGGTGGAGAGGGCGCCGATTGCCTGCCCCAACTGCATACCGAAGATCGCACCGCCCATGTTCTGGAGCATCGACGAGGCCCCGCCCATCATGGACTTCATCTCTTCGGGCATCTGCTCGGTCATCGCCGATGACAGTGCATTGGCGATGCTGTTCGCCACCGGCTCCGTCAGTCTCTTCCAGGTGCCGAGGGTGGCTTCGACCCACTCCGCCCGTGACCAAGCGCGCCCGATCAGGCCGGTGGCGGGAAGATCGGTGACAGGGTCGAGCCACAGTTCGGCGAGCCGGAGGGCTTCGTCCACTTCGCGGGACTGCTGGGGGTTGACTGACGGGTCAGCGCTGCCGGCTGCGACCCGCCTGGCGTTCTCGTGGGCCAGCTTCCAGTTCACCGGTCCTTCGGACGGTGCGCTCATCATGGCCTGCACCTGGGAAAACATCTGGGCCAGCAGGTTGGGGTCGTTGGGCAGGCCGGCCGCCTTGGCCAGTTCGGCAGGGTCGAAGTTTTCCATCCCCTGGCCGCCCATCAGGTTTTGCAGCATCTCTGTCAACGGGTCCCTGGGGGTGTCGTCGCCGTTGGACGGATTAAGTGGGTTGGAGGTCATGATCCCGCCGATCGTCGGTGTGACTGTTGATCAACCTTCACGGTACCCCGGTGGTGGTCGGCTGTCTGCCGCACCAGGTTGCCGTTCGCTGTCGGCAAAGAACTCCGCACGGCGGGCACCGGTAGTGTTGGTTCAGTGACTACGACCCGTGGCGGCAACCCCTCAGAGGACCACGCCGCCGAACTTTCCTCCCGCCCCTGGCACGGGGTGTCAGAGGGCTTTGAAACCGGCGCGCCGGCAGGTACCCCGGAAGCTGGAACGGCAGCGGTTCCGGGCGGACCGGAGCGCCGGGACAAAAAGGTTTCGGCCATGATGGTGGCCGGAGTAAGCGCCCTGGTGCTCGGACTCGCCGTGGGCACCCTGCCGGTGCCGTACGTCGTCGAAACACCCGGCCCGGCGTACAACACCCTGGGCCAGAGCCAGGGCAGCCCGGTCATCACTGTCACCGGCCGGGAGACCTATCCTGCAGCGGGCAACCTTGACCTGACTACTGTGTACGTGAGCGGCGGTCCCAGCAGCCCGGTGAGCATCATGGGCGTTTTTTCCGCTTGGCTCGACCCGTCCAAGGCGGTGTACCCGCAGGAGTTGATCTACCCCACCGGGACCAGCAAGGAAGAGGCCGAGGAACAGAGCTCGGTCGCCATGGCCACGTCCCAGGAGAACGCTGTGGCGTCCGCCCTTAAGGAACTGGAGATTCCTTTCGGGCAGCAGCTCCAGGCTGCAGATCTTTCCGAGGGCTCTGCCGCGGCCGGAAAAATTGAGCCCGGCGACATCCTCAAAACCATCAACGGCAAGGACATCACTTCCCTCGCTGTTATCCAGCAGGAACTGGCGGCAGGAAAGGGTGCCCCCGCCACAGTGGTGGTGGAACGCGCCGGCCGGCAGGTCACGCAGGAGATCACCCCGAAGGACAACGGTGCGGGGCGGTTTATTCTCGGTGTGATGCTCAAATACCTGTTCACCTTCCCCTTCAACGTGGAGATCTCGCTGGACAAAGTGGGCGGGCCCAGCGCGGGACTGATGTTTTCCCTCGGCATCATCGACACCGTCACTCCCGGAGACCTCACCGGAGGAAAACATGTAGCGGGTACCGGGACCATCACCCCCGACGGCGTGGTGGGGCCCATCGGCGGCATCGCTCAGAAGATGCAGGGCGCAAGGGCAGCAGGAGCCACCCTGTTCCTCGCCCCGGCTGCCAACTGCGGTGACGTGGTGGGCCATGTTCCTGACGGCCTGCAAGCGGTCAAGGTGGAGAGCCTTGCGGAGGCCCGCCGCGCCGTCGAGCTTGCCGGTTCCGGTGGGGACACATCCGGCCTTCCGGGCTGCACGACGAACTAGACTGGGCAGGAACTAAGCTTTACCGCCACTCGTGGCACTTAAGACGGACGAAACCAGCGTTTGACCGGTACGTACGTCGCTCGCACGCACGTTTCGAATAACTGACGACCAGCTATGAGGTACCGAGTTTGTCCCGTCCCGCCAGCACCATGTCCACAGGTAAACCCCCTTCAAGACGCGGGGCGTTGACGCCCACCCTGATCGTTGTCGCCCTGGTGGTAGTGGGCTTCATCTTCTTTGCCAATGTTTGGACCGATGTCCTCTGGTACCGGCAGCTTGGCTTCATCGAAGTGTTCGTTACCGAGAACCTGGCCCGGATCGCGATCTTCGCCGCCGGCTTCGCGGTGATGTTCCTTGCTGTCTTCTTCGCCATCCGGATCGCCTACCAGTCCCGGCCGGTGTACGCCCCCGACTCCGAAATCCGCGACAACCTCAACCGCTACCAGGCGCAGCTCGAACCCGTCCGCCGGGTAGTCATGGTGGGCCTGCCCGTCCTCTTCGGCCTTTTTGCCGGCAGCGCCGCGGCGAGCCAGTGGCAGAAGGTCCTTCTGTTCTTCAACCAGGAACAGTTCGGCAAACAGGACCCGGAGTTCGGCCTGGACATCAGCTTCTACCTCATGACGCTGCCGTTCCTCGGTTTCGTTACCGGTTTCCTGATCAGCGTGGTGGTGATCGCCGGTATCGCAGGCATCCTGACGCACTACCTCTACGGCAGCATCCGGCTCATGGAGCGGGGGGTCTTCACCAGCCGCGCGGCGCAGATCCACATCGCCGTCACCGGCGCCGCTTTCCTGGTGCTGCTGGGCATCAACTTCTGGCTGGACCGCTACTCTGCAGTGCAGGGCAACAACGGACGCTGGGCTGGTGCCCTGTACACGGACGTCAACGCGGTCATCCCCACGAAGGCGATCCTCGCCGTGGCAGCTCTGCTGGTTGCCGTTTTGTTCGTTGTGGCTGCGGTGATCGGCCGCTGGCGCCTGCCCGTCATCGGAACCGCAATGCTGGTCATTACCTCCATCCTGGCCGGCGGCGTCTACCCCTGGGTGATCCAGCAGTTCCAGGTGCGCCCCTCCGAAGAGACGCTGGAAAAGGAATTTATCCAGCGCAACATTGAAAACACGCGTGCCGCCTATGGCCTGGATAAAATTCAGGTTGACCGGTACGACGCCACCAACACGGCCACTACAGGAGCGCTGGCGCCGGATGCCCAGACGACCGCCAACATCCGCCTGCTGGACCCGAACCTGATCTCTGACGCGTTCTCCCAGCTGGAGCAGTACCGCCCCTATTACCAGTTCCCGGAAGCGCTGAACGTGGACCGCTACGAAGTGGACGGCAAAATCCAGGACACCGTGATCGCTGTCCGGGAGCTGAACCCCACTAACGTGGCAACCAACCAGCAGGGCTGGCTCAACCAGCACGTTGTGTACACCCACGGCTACGGTGTGGTGGCGGCCAAGGGCAACAAGTTCACCGTCGACGGTAAGCCGGAGTTCCTCCAGTCGGGCATTCCCTCAACCGGCGTCCTCGGCGATGACTCGAGCTACCAGCCCCGGATCTACTTCGGCGAGTCCTCGCCGGACTATTCGATTGTTGGTGCACCGGACGGGGCCCCGGCCCGCGAGCAGGACAGGCCGTCAGGCGAGGGGGAGACCCAGTACACCTTCGAAGGCAACGGCGGGCCCAACGTCGGCACGTTCTTCAACAGGGTGCTGTACTCCATCAAGTTCCAGTCCTCCGATCTGCTGCTGTCGGACGGTGTTAACCCGGAGTCGCAGATCCTGTACGAACGCAACCCCCGTGAACGCGTGGAGAAGGTTGCCCCATACCTGACGGTTGACGGCAACGCTTACCCGGCCGTGGTGGACGGCCGGGTCAAGTGGATCGTGGACGGCTACACCACCAGCCAGTACTACCCGTACTCCCAGCAGGAGCAATTGTCGGACGCCACTGCTGACTCCCAGACTACGTCCGGGCGTGCGGTCGCCCTGCCCAACAGCACGGTCAACTACATCCGCAACTCGGTGAAGGCCACGGTTGATGCCTACGACGGGTCAGTCACCCTGTACGCCTGGGACGACCAGGATCCGCTGCTGAAGTCCTGGCAGAAGGTCTTCCCCACGTCGCTGAAACCGTTCTCGGAAATGTCCGGCGATGTCATGAGCCACGTCCGGTACCCGGAGGACCTGTTCAAGGTCCAGCGCCAGCTGCTGGGGGAGTACCACGTCACGGATCCGTCCAGCTTCTACAAGACCAACGACGCCTGGAGTGTCCCCGCGGATCCCACAGTGGACACCGACGTCAAGCAACCGCCGTTCTACATGTCCCTGCAGATGCCGGACCAGGAGAAGCCGGCCTTCCAGCTGACGTCATCGTTCATTCCGCAGATCGTCAACGGCAACGCCCGCAACGTTCTCTACGGCTTCCTTGCAGCTGACTCCGACGCCGGCAACCAGGCGGGTGTTAGAGCTGAGAGCTATGGCAAGCTGCGGCTGCTGCAGATCCCGCCGGAGATCCAGGTTCCCGGGCCGGGCCAGGCACAGAACAAGTTCAACTCTGACCCCACCGTTTCGCAGGCCCTGAACCTGCTCCGCCAAGGTGCTTCGGACGTGCTGAACGGCAACCTGCTCACACTTCCGGTGGGCGGCGGCATCCTTTACGTCCAGCCGGTTTACCTCAAGTCCACCGGTGAGACGTCCTACCCGACGCTGCAGCGTGTCCTTGTGGCCTTTGGTGACAAGGTCGGCTTCGCCCCAACCCTCGACGAAGCGCTTAAGCAGCTCTTCGGCGGCGACTCGGGGGCTGCTGCCGGTGACTCCGACAACAACGGCCAGACGCCCGCGGATCCGGCGGCTCCGGCCACCCCGGCGGGCGCAGATGCCAAGGCCGAGCTGAGGGCAGCGCTGGACGAGGCAAACGCTGCCATCCAGGCAGGCCAGGCCGCATTGTCAGCCGGTGACTTCGCAGCCTATGGTGAAGCGCAGAAGCGCATTGCAGCTGCCCTCCAAAGGGCGGTGGATGCGGAGGGCAAGATTCCGGTTGCCGCTCCCGAGGCAACTCCGGCTCCAGCTTCCACCGCGACGCCCGAGGCCACGCCTTCGCCTTCGCCCACCAGCTGACCACCCGGCAGCTGGCCGGCCATCGGCCTGCTGACCGGCAGCTGACCAGCACGTCGCCACCGTCGCCCGCTCCCTCCGGAGCGGGCGACGGACCGGCGAGACGGAGATCACGCCCCCGCGATTTGGCCTGGCGTTCACCGGCCGGTAAAGTAGTTCTTGCGACGCGGGGTGGAGCAGTTCGGTAGCTCGCTGGGCTCATAACCCAGAGGTCACAGGTTCAAATCCTGTCCCCGCAACTGACGGAAGTCCCGGACACTGGAAACAGTGTCCGGGACTTCCTGCTTTAAGCCGCCAGCCCGGACGCAGCGCGTGCGGGACAGCGTCACTGCCGGGTCTGGAGTTAGGCCGCCACTATGGATCGTGTAAAAACCTGCCGCCGAAGTAGGGTAGTGTTGTTTCAGCGACGCGGGGTGGAGCAGTTCGGTAGCTCGCTGGGCTCATAACCCAGAGGTCACAGGTTCAAATCCTGTCCCCGCAACTATGAGAAGGCCCCGACCGGCAGACAAGCCGGGCGGGGCCTTCTTTTTCCTTACTTGTGGTTAGTTCCTAGTATTCTCTTTCGCAGAGCCTCACAGATTGTGAGCACTTCGCCAGTCATTCTCGAGAGGAATGTTGCTCGATGTCCACACCCACGAAAAGGCCCGGCACTGCCGCGGGCAAGCGGTCCCGACTCTACTGGGGTGTCCCCGCGGTCCTCGCGGCGCTGGTCCTCGTGGTGTTGATCGCCAAGTGGCTGATGGGCCTGCCCGCCGTCGCTTCATTCGTAGCCAACTATCCGGGCCATTCTGAGCTGCCGGCAGAAGCCCCGGAGGGATTCCCGGCCTGGCTTGCCTGGCAGCACTTCCTAAATGCTTTCTTCCTGCTGTTGATTATCCGCACTGGATGGCAAGTACGAACCACAACGCGCCCCAGCGGTCACTGGACGCGCAACAACAAGGGATTCATCAAGACCAAGAACCCGCCCACCAAGATCAGCCTTGAACTGTGGTTCCACCTCACCCTGGATGCACTCTGGATCCTCAACGGCCTGGTCTTCGCGGTGCTGCTGTTCGCCACGGGGCAGTGGATGCGGATCGTTCCCACCAGCTGGGATATCTTCCCGAACGCGCTTTCAGCCGCCCTTCAGTACGCCTCGCTGAACTGGCCCACCGAGAACGGCTGGGTGAACTACAACGCCCTTCAGTTGCTCTCCTACTTCGTTACCGTGTTCATCGCGGCGCCGCTGGCATTCATCACTGGCTTGCGCATGTCCTCAGCCTGGCCCAAGAAGTCTGCCGGCCTCAATAAGGCCTACCCCATCGAATGGGCGCGGGCCGTCCACTTCCCGGTGATGATCTACTTTGTTGCCTTCATCGTGGTGCACGTTTTCCTGGTGCTCGCCACTGGGGCGCTGCGGAACCTCAACCATATGTACGGTGTGAGGGACGACGACGGCTGGTTCGGGTTCTGGGTCTTCCTCGCCTCGTTGGTGGTCATGGCCGCGGCTTGGTTCCTGGCCCGCCCCATCTTCCTGCGGCCGATTGCGTCCCTGATGGGCAAGGTCAGCCGGTAGTACCTGCCGGCCGGCATCCGTCCCGCTCGCGGGTCCCTCAGTCCTTGAGTCGGCTGTAGGTCTCCAGGGCCCTTCCGCGCGACTCAGGCAGCCCGACCAGGGGCTCCGGGTAACCCGGCACGTTGTCGGCTTTCCACGGCTCGTGGATGGTCTTGCCGTCAAGGCCGGCGAGTTCAGGGACGAATTGGCGCAGGTACCGCCCAGCCGGATCGAACTTCTTGCTTTGCGTTACAGGGTTAAAGATGCGGAAGTAGGGGGATGCGTCCGCTCCTGAACCTGCTACCCACTGCCAGTTGGCGGGGTTGCTTGCGGCGTCAGCATCAACAAGGGTGTCCCAAAACCACTGCTCACCAATGCGCCAGTCGGCCAGCAGGTTCTTGACCAGGAAGGACGCCGTCGCCATGCGCACGCGGTTGTGCATCCAACCGGTCTGCCACAACTGCCGCATCCCCGCGTCCACCAGGGGGTAGCCGGTGCGGCCCTGCTGCCAGGCCTTCAGTTCGCCGCTGCTGAGTGACTGCCACTCAAAGCGGTCAAACTCCGGCCGGTAGTTGCGGGTGGCCAGGTTGGGGTTGGTATCCAGAAGATGCCAGCAGAATTCCCGCCAGCCGAGCTCGGACTGGAAGATCCCGACGTCGGCCGGCACCTTGCGGGGGAACCGCTGCCGGATTTCCCGCCACACCCGGAAGGGGCTGATCTCGCCGAAGCGCAGGTGCGGGGAAAGGCGGCTGGTTCCTTCGACTGCGGGCACGTTCCGGCCCGTCGCGTAGTCTTCCGCCGGTCCGTCCAGAAAGTCTTCCAGACGGCGCCGGGCACCGTCCTCTCCCGGTTCCCAAGTGTCGGCCAGGCCCCCGCTCCAGTCGGGGGAGTGCGGCAGGAGGTGCCAGCTGTGGAGATCTTCTCCGGCAGGAAGTCCCCCTCCCGGGCCTGGGGCGGGAGGGGGAAGCTGGTCCGGTGCACCGTGCGGCTCCCTGATGTCCCCTGCAGCGAGGCAGGCCCGCCAAAAGGGCGTGAACACTTTGTAGGGTCCGCCGCCGCCGGTGCGGATAGTCCAAGGTTCGAAGAGGAGGTTCGCCTGGCAGCTCGATGATGAAACGCCGTTGTCCCTGGCCCACTTCTCCACGGCGGCATCCACCGTGCGCTCCGGCAGTCCGTAGCGCCGGTTCCACAACAGGTGGGCAGCGGCCGTCTCGGCAGCCAGTTCCCGGAGAACGGTGGCCGCAGGTCCCCGGCGAAGGAGGAGCCGTGACCCTGCCTGCTCCAACGAGGTTGCCAGCGCGGAGAGCGAATGGTGCAGCCACCACCGGCTTGCTCCGCCCAGGGGCCGGATCCCCGCTGACTCCTCGTCGTGAATAAAGACAACGGTCACAGGCAAACCCAGCGCCGCCGCTTCGGTCAGTGCCGGGTTATCGTCCAGGCGGAGATCGTCGCGCAGCCAGACGATGGAAGTTGCATTGGAGGAAGCCATGCCACCACGGTACACAAACGGGCATAAGTAAGGCCGGGGTGGTGACCCCGGCCTTACTCGCCATCAGGGAAAATCCCTGCCAGCCGTCAGAGCTTGTCGAAATCAGCTTCGTTCACGGTGGACTCAGAACCCGCTGAACCGCCGGCACCCGCACCAATGGCAGGCTTGGCTGTGCCACCGGACTTCAGCGCGGCAAGGCGTGCTTCAATTTCCACCTGCTCGCCGAGGTCCTCAAGCTGGTTGAACTGGGCGTCCAGGCTGGACTCGGTGAGCTCCTGCTGTCCGCTGACCTTGGCCTCTTCGCGGCGGATCTTCTCTTCGAAGCGGCCCACTTCGCTGGTGGGATCCATGATGTCGATGCTCTTGATGGCATCGTGCACCTGCGACTGCGCGGCCGCCGTCTTGGAACGGGCCACCAGTTCGTTGCGCTTGCTGGTCAGCTGGTTGAGCTTGCCCTTCATCTGGTCCAGGCCGGTCTTGAGCTTGTCCACCACTTCGCGCTGGGAAGCAATGCTCGGTTCGGCCCCCTTGGCCTCGTTCTCCGCGGCGATCTGGCGCTGCAGTGCAACTTTGGCGAGGTTGTCAAACTTCTCCGCATCAGCCGGATTTCCGCTGGCGCGGTACTCGTCGGCCTTGCGCGACGCGGCGAGGGCCTTGTTGCCCCAGTCGCGCGAGTTCTTGACGTCCTCGTTGTAGTCGTCCTCGAGCATGCGAAGGTTGCCGATGGTCTGCGCCACGGCGGACTCTGCCTCGGCGATGTTGTTGGTGTAGTCCCGGACCATCTGGTCCAGCATCTTCTGCGGATCCTCAGCATTGTCCAGCAAAGTGTTGATGTTTGCCTTTGCCAGCTGTGCGATACGGCCGAAAATGGACTGTTTAACCATGGTGTTACCTTTCGTCCTGCTCTGTGGTGAGCACTGAAATCAGTGAACAGTTGTGTTGGTACAGATCGGTCAGCCGTGTGGTTCCGGCCGGGAGTGGGTTGCAGCTCTCAGAAGCTTCCGGAGTCGCCTCCGCCGAAGTCCCCGCCGCCAAAATCGCCACCGCCAAAGTCTCCGCCGCCCCAGCCGCCGCCGTCACTGTGGCCGCCGCCCCAGCCGCCGCCACCGCCGCCGTTGAGGATGGAGTTGATCAGGATGCCGCCGAGGATGGCACCGCCGAGTCCGCCGCCGCCTCCTCCGCCGAACATGCCGCCGCGGCCGTAGCCCTGGTTCGCGTAGCCATCGAAGTGGTCGACATCCGCCTGGGCCAGCTGGGCCGCCTGGGCAGCCAGGGCGTGGGCCTGCTGGGCGTACGTCAGGGCGGTTACCGGATCGGTGCGCGCGATGGACAGCGCGTAATCCAGGTTCCGCTGCGACTCCGCCAGCCGCGTGCGGGCTTCCGTTCCCACGCCACCGCGCCGGGCGGTGATGTAGTCGGAGGTGGCGCTGATCTGGGCCTGGGCAGACATGATGGTCTGCTGGAGCGACGCCTGGGCCCGGCGGGCCTGTTCCTGCTGGTCCCGGACACCGCTGAGCGCCTGGTCGAGTGACTGGTGGGCCGTCTCTACCCGCTGCAGTGTGGCGATGGGGTCGATCTTTCCGCCCTGGATTTCAGCCTTCACCTGGGCCAGTGCCGCTTCCACGGCGGCCACTGGGCCGGCAAGCTCCGAACGGGTTCCTGACTGGATCATTGCCCTTGCCTGCGCGAGGTCGTGGGACGTGTCCACTACTGCCGAGTCCAGGCTGCTGCGGGCCTCATCCAGGCTGGACGAGCGCTTGGAGATCGCGTCGAGGAGGACGTTCGTCTGGTGCAGGCTCTCCTCCGCGGCGCGGACTGCTACGGCGGCGAGGCTTCCTTCACCTTCACCCAGTTTCTGTTCTGCAGTGGCGGAAGCGTTCTGAACGAAAGCCAGCCGTTCCTTCGCCTGCAGGATGTTGTCCGAAACCTGTGCCAGCGCGGTCTCGGCATACTTGCTCCGAAGCGCGGTGAGGGACTGTTCGGCGCTGGAGATTTTCGCGTCAGCTTCCCGGGCTCCGGCGTTAACGGCTGCGAGTGCGCGGGGGGCGTTCTTTTCCAGCTCCCGGAGGGAATCGAAGTCTGCCTTCTGCTCCTGGAGTGACGCCAGTGCCGCCTCAGACCGGCGGATGATTTCGCCGAGCCAGGCGCGCTGCTGCTCTTCGGTGTCAGGAATGTGGTCGTCCAACTGCTGCTGCAGCTTGAACGATTCGGTCATGTGGCCCTTGGCTTCTTCGAGTGCCTTGGTGAAGTTGCCGACGGCGGAGTCGCCGTACTGCGCCTGGGCGAACATGAGTTCCTGCTCGCTGGACTTGATGGCGTCGTCGGCCTCGATGAGGAGGGAGCCGCTCTTGCGGCGCAGCTCCTCGATGGTGTGTGACGCCAACGGATCAACTTCGGCACCCTGCGGACCGTAGCTCGCGCTGGACGCCTGAGTGGCAGCTTTCCTGCGCTTGTTGCGGAAGTACAGGTACGCGCCGGCACCGCCAGCAGCCACGACTCCTGTTCCTACCAGGACAGCTGCGCCGGCACCGTCACCCGAGGGGACGTTGCCGCTGCCGCCGCCGGCTGCATCGCCGACTGCCGCAGCAGTGTCGATGGCTGCCTGCGCGAAATCACGCTTTCCGGCACCGAGGTTGGCGGCAATGGCGTTCTGCGAGATGTTGGAGCGCTTCGAGTAGATGGAGCTCGCCGAGTTCGGGGCGAAGTAATACCGCCCCTGATCTGTTGCTATGGCGAGAATGACATCAGCACGGCCCATGCCTTTTGCCTTGGCTACTTCCTGTCCCCAGGCGGCAGGATCGGCCGGGTTCTCGAAGGACCTAACCGTGACAACGTAGAGGTTGTACTTGTGGTCCTTCAGAAGCTTTTGTACGGCTTCCTGAACCTCGCCCTTGCGGCCGCCAAGGACATTGGCGTTGTCAACGACGTTTGTTCCGGACGGAATGGTGACCGGCGGCTCAGCCGAGGCCGCACCGGCAGGCACTGCCAGCAGCCCGGTAAGGCCGATCACGGCGAGAATACGTATGAACTTTGACCGCATGTGCAACCCTTCAGCACGCCTGACACCGATTCGGGACGAACCGGTCGTCTCAGAATGCAGCAGCGCCCCCACGCATGTGTGTAGCCGCAGGTCGCTGTGGCAATCATCTTGATTCTATGGTGCACCCCACAGGCCGTCCATTGAGCCGAATATGCCACCAGCGAAACGGTCGGAAACCGTGGGAACAGGCATAGGAACTCCAGCAAGCTCTCAGCAAACATCCGAGCTTGTTACAGGCAGGGAGTCCATAGTTAATTCAGACGAGGATGAAAGGAAGTCCCATGACTGAGAACCAAACCCCCGGCGTGTCTCCTGAGGGCCGCGGACCGGGCGGCCAGGATCCCTGGCAGCAGCCCACCGCCGACGCCGGGCGCAGCGCCGGGCAGGTTCCGGGTGCGGATGACGCAGTAGCCTCAAGCCGCGGGAACCCCACCGAGGAACTTCCGGGAGCGCGCCCGGCCTACCCGCAGCGCCAGCCGTCTCTCCAGCGCCAGCCGTTCTACGGACAGCCCGCTGCAGAGCAGACAAGCCCGGACCAGTCAGCGCACCACGAAGCCCCGGGGTCCCAAACCCACGACGGCTACTACGGCCAGGGCCAGCACAACGCCCAGTACACCGCACCCGGCGGTTATGGAGGCATGGTTCCAAACCCGAAGGACGCTCCGCGCAGGAAGGCGTCTTTTGGCGTCGGCACCTTGGTGGCTAGCATCCTGGCTGCAGGCCTGGTGGGCGGGGGAGTAGCAACCGTTGGCGCCGGTGAATTCTTTGACAACTCCGGTTCCACGGCTGCCACCAGCAGCAACAGCCAGCCCGGAACCGTCATCGTCAACAACCAGGATGACGTGAACGCCATAACGGCGGCCGCATTGAAGGCCTCGCCCAGTGTGGTGACCATCAGCGCTTCAAGCGGCGGCGCGGGGGGCACGGGTTCCGGCATCATTCTGGACGACCAGGGCCATGTCCTCACTAATACGCACGTGGTCACTCTGGATGGCCAGTCGGCCAACGCCGCCCTCGAAGTCCGGACCAGCGATGGCAGGGTTCTTACTGCCAAACTGGTCGGCACCGACCCTTTGTCAGACCTCGCCGTTATCAAAGTGGATAACGCCTCCGGCCTTACACCTGCCACGCTGGGCGACTCGGGGAAGCTCAACGTCGGCGACACTGCCATTGCCATCGGCTCACCGCTGGGTCTGACGGGCACGGTGACTGACGGTATTGTCTCCACGCTCAACAGGACCATCAGTGTCGCCTCTGCTGCAGCCCCGGAAGAGGGAGACAGCGCCGAGGGCGACGACGAGGGCGGGTTCCAGTTTGCACCCCCGGGGGGCGGCCAGAGCCAGCAACCGACGGCCCAGAACGACATCTCCATCAACGTGATCCAGACCGATGCCGCCATCAACCCCGGCAACTCAGGCGGTGCCCTGGTCAACAGCAGCGGCGAGATCATCGGCGTCAACGTGGCCATCGCCTCGGCCGGATCTGACTCACTGTCCTCCTCCAGCGGCAACATCGGTGTGGGCTTCAGCATCCCCATCAACCACGCCAAACGGGTTGCGCAGGAGATCATCGATACCGGGAAGGCGTCACATGGGCAGCTGGGCGTCAGCGTCAAAGAAAAGCCCGCCTCCAGCAACGGTTCGGGTTTCTCCGTCGGCGCGGATGTCGCCACCCTTGAGCCCGATTCGGCTGCGGCCAAAGCCGGAATCAAAGTGGGCGACGTCATCACCAAGTTCAACGATCTCGCCATCGGTGAACCGGAGCAGTTGACGGCAGCCGTACGCGAACAGCCTGCTGGTGCAAAGGTCAGGATCTCCGTCCTGCGCAACGGTGCAGAGCAAACCCTGGATGTCACCCTGGGGGCCGCAGCCAGCTAGCACCGCGCTTGCAGCAAGGACAGGAGACCAGGGAAGGCTCGACGGCGGTGTCCCCACTTCGGCGGGGACGTCGCCGTCGTCATTTGGGAACACCAGCGGAAAAGCTGATGGCCCTGACACAGGGGTTAACGGAAGTCGGCGCGCGGGCGCGCCTATGTGGTTAGCTAGGACCTACCCGTACGCCGGGCATTCCGCGGCCATGACCTCACCCGGCTGGCTGTCCACAAGCATGGAAGGCTGCTGTCGATACAGTGGAGAAGACATTGAAGATCATCGTCCTGGTCAAGCATGTACCGGACGCCCAGTTCGACCGTCACCTCAACGGGGAGGGGTACACGACGGACCGTGACGAAAGCATTTTGTCCGAACTGGACGAGTATGCGCTGGAGGCCGCCCTGCAGCTGGCCGAGGCGCGCGGTGGCAGCAAGGCAGGCAACCAGGTCATCGCCCTCAGCATGGGTCCCGCCGGTGCGGTGAACTCGGTCAAGAAGTCCCTGCAGATGGGTGCAACCGAGGGCGTGCACCTGTCGGACCCCGCCCTGGCGGGCTCGGACGCAGCCGCTACATCGCTGGCGCTTTCCGCAGCCGTCCGGTACCTGGGCCAGGACGCCCCGGTGGACCTGATCATCACCGGTATGGCCTCGACCGATGGCGAGACCTCCCTGGTACCGGCGCAGCTGGCTGAACGCCTCAACCTTCCCCAGGTCACGTTCGCCTCGTCCTTGGACGTGGACGGCGGACGGCTCGTGGCCCGGCGCGATGCGGACATGAGTTCCGAGACGGTGGAGGCCGACCTCCCCGCGCTGGTCTCAGTGACCGACCAGATCAACGAGCCGCGCTACCCCAACTTCAAGGGCATCATCGCCGCCAAGCGCAAGACCATCACCACCCTGTCCCTCACCGACGTCGGAGTCGATCCTGCCCAGGTGGGGCACGCCGGTTCCTGGACCACTGTGACCAACGCCGAGGAGCGGCCACCGCGCACCGCCGGCACCATCATCACCGACGAAGGCGACGCCGGCATCAAGCTGGTTGATTTCCTGGCCGCCCAGAAGCTGCTCTAAGAGGGAACACCAACATGGCAAAAGTACTTGTTTTCATAGACAACCCCGGCGCCGGGCTCAAGAAGAGCAGCCTTGAACTGCTCACCCTGGCACGTTCCCTTGGCGAAAGCGTTGTTGCCCTTAACGGGGAACTGCACCAGGAAGTGTCAGCTGCGTTTGCGGAGTATGGTGTCAGCGCTGTCCTTCGCCCCTCTGTGCAGGACCTGGACGACTACCTGGTGGCGCCCAAGGCTGCCTACCTTGCGGCCGCAGCCCAAAGCACCGGGGCCACCATCGTGCTGCTCGACAATTCCCCGGAAGGCAAAGAAATCGCCGCCCGGCTGGGCATCCGCCTCGCTGCCGGTGTCATTACCGACGTCGTGGGCGTGGATGCCGACGGGACAGCCCACAAATCCGTCCTTGCCGGCTCCTACAACACGTCGTGCAAGGCCACCACGCCCGTGTCCGTGCTGACCATCAAGGCCAACAACATTGTTCCGGAGCCGGCCGCCGCACCCAGTGCGCCGGAAACCCTTACGGTCGACGTTCCGGTTGGAAGCGCTGAGGCGGCAGCCCGGATTACAGCCCGTGAGCAGAAGGTTGCCAGCGGCCGCCCGGACCTGACGGACGCCCGCATCGTGGTGGCCGGCGGGCGTGGCCTCGACGGCGACTTCGGTCCCGTCGAAGAACTGGCAGACGCACTGGGAGCGGCCGTGGGAGCCTCACGTGCAGCCACAGACGCCGGCTGGATCAGCCACGATGCCCAGGTGGGGCAGACCGGCAAGACCGTTTCGCCGCAGCTGTACATTTCTGCCGGCATTTCCGGTGCGATCCAGCAGAAAGCCGGCATGCAGACGGCAAAGGTGATAATTGCGGTGAATAAGGACGCCGAATCACCGGTGTTCGAGATCGCGGATTTCGGCATCGTCGGCGACCTCTTCGACGTCCTTCCGCAGGCGACGGCAGAGATCAAGAAGCGAAAAGGCTGATTATTGGCTGCCTTCGCTGCGCCCTTCGAGAGCCCGTTCGACCCGGCCACGGACCGGGTTGGGCGGGTGCTCTGTTTTGCGGCGCACCCGGACGACATTGACTTCGGCGCCGCGGGTACCATTGCGGCCTGGACGGCGGCTGGTGTCCACGTCAGCTACTGCATCATGACCGACGGTGACGCCGGTGGTTTCGATCCGGCCCACCGCGCAAACATCATTGCCATGCGCGACGCCGAGCAGCGCCGTGCCGCAGAACTGGTGGGGGTGTCCGATATCCACTACCTGCATCAGCGCGACGGCTACCTCGAGCCTTCGCATGAGGTAATGCAGGGCGTGGTGAAGCTCATCCGCGAACTGCGGCCCGACGTCGTTCTTTCCATGCATCCGGAACGGAACTGGCGGCGGCTCCAGAAGAGCCACCCTGACCACCTTGCCGTAGGGGAGGCCGTGACCCGCGCCGTGTACCCCGCGGTGGAAAATCCGTTCGCATACCCGGAACTTGCCGGGGCCGGGCTGGAGGCGTACAAGCTGCCGTGGCTTTGGCTGTACGCCGGCCCGGACGAACGGGAAAATCATTTCGTTGACGTCACCGCGCACGTGGAGGCAAAGCTGAAGGCCATCCATGTCCACGTAAGCCAGCACCCGGATGTCGAGGCCATGGAATCAGCAGTCCGCCAGGGGATGCAGGTGAATGCTGCGCGGGCCGGATTTCCCGAAGGACACAGCGCCGAAGCGTTTCACGTTGTTGCTGTCAACGGACCCGGAACGATCGCCGGTTTCTAGCGTCCGCAGGCCACGAAAAACGCCACGCGGCTTTCGTTATCGGAAGCCGCGGGGCGTTTTTGCGCGCTCAGCCGGTGCTACGCGTCCAGGCGTGCGGCAGCAACCGTGGGAAGAGTGGGGGACTTGGATCCGCCGGCAGGCTCCACGGTGATCCCGAGAGCGGCGGCAGAGGCAATCCCCTCCACGACAGCAGGCTTGGACAGTGCCTCCGCATCCATGAGCCCCTGTGAGACTGGAGCTGAACCGTCCTTGGGGATCAGCCACATCTGGTAAACCTTGCCCTCGGGCGGGGCAGGAACGTCTTTCATCCTCACCACCGCGGCGTCCCGGGACGACGAGACCTGGACGGTGGCAGTACCGCCCCCGGCCACGTCCACCGAAGCTTCCCGGAGGTCTCCTGCCCGGACCACCTGCTTCAGGGGGTCATTTTGGTCGGCGATGTAAGACCCGACGCCCACTCCACCCAGCGCCAGCGCTGCTGCCGCCGCGATTCCGGCAAACCAGCGCCGGGCACCGGCCGGACGGCGCCGTTCCTCCCGGCGCTGCCGCGCCTTGGCGAGTTCATCACCAGAGCCCTGTGCGCCCGCTTGAGCGCCGGCCCCGGCTGACACGGCGGAATCAGGGGACGGCGCTGCACCGGTGTCCGGGCGCGCGTCTGCCGGCGGGCTCTGGGCCGGCAGTTGGGCGACGATCCGGTGGAAAAGGTCCGCGGGGGGCTCTTCCTCCGCCGCGAAAGTCCGGGAGAGTGTTTCCCTGGATTGGTTGACACGTTCGTAGAAGGAGTCCCGTTCCGCTGCCAGTGCCGTTGACATGTACTGCTCTATGGCCCGGCGTTCCCCGTCCGTTACCGCATCCAGCGCATACAGCTCGGCGAGGTCAACAGCGCGGCCCGAAGCGAGGTCGGCGGCAACGGTGTCGCCGAAGGCGCCGGGTCGGCCATTGTGTCCACTATTCATTTCGGTCATCTCAACTCACCCCCAAACAGGTCTTCAAGCGGATCAGTCCGTCGCGGATGCGGGACTTTATGGTGGGAACTGCGGTATTCAAGCGTTCTGCGACTTCGCGGTAGGTCAGGCCTCCGTAGTAGGCGAGGCGGACCGATTCCTGTTGCGTCTCGGTCAGCGTGCCCAGGCACCGAACCACGGCCTGCGCTTCGAGCCTGCTGTCCACCTCGTCGGACACACTGTCGTGGTCGACGTCCTGGGTACTGGCACCGTAACGGGCTTCGCGGTCAGTGGCCGATTGTGCTGACCGGACTTTGTCCACTGCACGCCGATGCGAGATGGTCATGAGCCAGGAGAGCGGGGTGCCGGCAGCCCTGTCGAACTTCGCCGCATTCTGCCAGACCTGAAGGAACACTTCCTGCGTGGTGTCCTCGCTGAGTTCGGCATCTATCAGGACCCTGCGCGCCATGCCGTACACGCGGCGGGACGTCAGCTGGTAGAACTCCGCGAATGCTGCACGGTCGCCCTGGCCTATCTGCTCCAGCAGCGCAGCGAGGCGGTGGCTGGCGTCGGCCGGTGGGTCTGTCACCGTGGCCGGAGCCTCCGAATGAGGTGCGTTGGGAGTTTCCATCACTGACAAGCATAAGTCTCCAAGGGACGGATCCTCTGCGCTCCCACCGGGGATGCGGCGGGATCTCCTGGAATCGGCCCGGAGAAGTGTCACCTGCCGCTCCTTCATCACTGTGGACTGTAATCAAAAGGGATTCGGTACGGCGGCGGTGGTGGATGGGCCGGGACCCGGAATTGTTTGGCTGGCAGTTCCTGCGGAACGGCAAACGGTACGGCCGCTCTGGGCCAGGTCCCGTGGCGTCAGAGCCGCGCCCCGGCAAAGCCCTGCTGGCGCCAGGCTTCGTACACGGCAATGGAGGCGGCGTTGGCAAGGTTCAGCGAGCGCAGCGCCGGCAGCATGGGCAGCCGCACGGTGGAGGTGACGTGCGGATCGGTTTTCAATTCCGGCGGCAGGCCCACCGATTCCCGGCCGAACATCAGGACGTCGCCGGGCTCGTAGGCGATGTCCGTGTAGCTGGCACTTCCGTCAGAGGTAAAGGCATAGACGCGCTCCGGCTGGAGATGCTGCCAGGCCTCCTCGATGGTCCCGTGCACGGTGACGACGGCGAGGTCGTGGTAATCCAGGCCGGCCCGGCGGAGTTTCGCATCCGAAAAGTCGAAGCCCAAGGGCTCCACCAGGTGCAGTTCGGCGCCGGTGATGGCGGCCAGGCGGATGGCGTTGCCGGTGTTGCCGGGAATTTCGGGGGCGTGGAAGAGGATGCGGAACACGGTCCCATCCTAGTCAACGCGGTCAGTGCATGCCGCGCAGCAGCCTGGCCAGTACCGGCACGTTGACAGTGTTGGGAGCCGGCCCGGACGCCAGGAACTCCTTCAGGCCCCGCACCATTCCGGCTGCGTTAACGATCCTGACCGTCTCCAGTGCGCCGGCTGAGCGGCGGTGCTGGTCGATCACCGGCTCGTGCAGGTTTCCTCCCGGGCTGTGCACAACAGTCCAGCCGGTGACATTGAGTTCCGGGAAGATGTCCTGCATGGCCCATACAACGTGTGCCAGTTGCGGCGGGGCTACCGAGCGTCCGCCATGGTTCAAAGTCCTGCCGTCCCAGGCATAGGCGCCCTTGGGCAAAAGCATGGAGCCAATCAGCGCCAGCCGGTAGCCGGACAGCACGGCGTGGTCGATGTGGCTGTTGTCCGCCGGTGACTGGAGCCCGTTGATAAGACGCGCCGCCGGGATGGCGGGCAGCACCTGGCGGGTCAGCAGCTGGACGGTGCGCATTTCCCGTTGGATCCGCGCTTCAGCGCCGAAGATCCCGCGCTTCCGCGGCATGCCGTGGACCTGCTGACTGGCTTCAGACAGCGGGATCAGGGGGACCCCGCCGTCGGCCGTGGAACCGAAGGGCGGGAGGTAGACCGGAGGGTCACCGGCGGTGTTGCGGCTGCCGCCCGGCCTGTGGACGGTGGCGGAGGCCCTGCTGCCCGCCGGCGGTGCGTCAAAGTGCGGCTCCGCGTCCGTTTTCGCCCCGGCCGTGCCGGCCGCGTAGGACCGGTCGTAGGCTTTCCTGCGCTGGGGATCGATAAGGGTTTCGTAGGCGCTGGTTACGCGGCGGAAGGCGGCCGCGTCCCCGCCGTGGTCCGGGTGGGCGGTGCGTGCAGCACGCCGATAGGCCACCTTGATTTCTTTTTCCGTGGCAGTGACTGCCACGCGAAGCACCTGATAGTGGGAGCTGCTCTCGGTCAAGCACTCATCCTTCTGTTGGTGTGGCCATCCGCCGGGCAGCCCTGTGGGCCCAGCTTATCGGCCTTTGCCCTGACAACGATCGCCCCGGTGTTGAGGGTTCCCGGCCTCCGATTCAGGCGGGGCTGCGTCTGGACTCGTCAAGGTTGCGGCCTGCGGCGGCGGGGCATTGGAACGAATCGGAGTGGGGGTGGAAGAGCGGACGACGGCGGGGCGGGCCCCCAGTGCCTGGCCGGGAAAAGCGCCGGTGACGGCATGCGGATCAACCAGTCGGTGCTGGTAAAGGGTGATGACCGCGCGTCCATGGTGGCCCCCCCGCCGTCCAGCCAGCGTGGTGTCGCTAGAATTGGAGGGTGCCCGTTTACCTCGACCACGCAGCCACCACGCCACTTTCTGCCGAGGCGCTGGCTGCCCTGACGCGCGAGCTGGCCCGTACCGGAAACCCGTCTTCCCTTCATGGCTCCGGCCGCAGGGCGCGCAGAGCTGTGGAAGATGCCCGCGAAGACCTCGCCGCAGCGGCGGGCGCCCATCCTTCGGAAGTCATCTTCACCTCCGGCGGCACCGAAGCGGACAACCTTGCCGTCAAGGGCCTCTATTGGTCCAGGACGGGGGAGAACCCGGCACGGCGGCGCGTCCTGTGTTCCGCCGTCGAACACCACGCGGTGATGGACACCGTCGAGTGGCTGGAACGGCACGAAGGCGCGGAGGTCACCTGGCTTCCGGTTGACGCAGAGGGAGTGTTGGATCTGGCCTTCCTCGAAGCGGAGCTATCCCGGGACCCGGACACCATTGCCCTGGTGACCGTGATGTGGGCCAACAACGAGGTGGGAACCATCCAGCCCATCGGGCGCGTAGTGGAACTCGCGCACGCGGCCGGTGTTCCCGTCCACTCCGACGCGGTCCAGGCCTTCGGATCGTTGCCCGTTGACTTCAAGGCCTCGGGCCTGGACGCCATGTCCGTCTCGGGACACAAAATTGGCGGACCGGTAGGAGTAGGTGCACTGCTGCTGGGAAGGTCGGTGATACTTACCCCGGTCCAGCATGGCGGGGGCCAGGAACGCGACGTCCGCTCCGGCACCCTGGACACCGCTTCCATCGCCGCGTTCGCGGCTGCGGCCAGGAGTGCCACTGCGAGCCTCGGCCACGAATCCGCCCGGATTGCAGCTCTTCGTGACCGCCTGATCGACGGCGTCCGGGACCGGGTGCCGGAGGCAGTTTTGCGCGGCCCGGCCGGGAACGGCCGCCTCCCGGGAAACGCCCACTTTACCTTTCCCGGCTGCGAAGGCGACTCCCTGCTGTTCCTCCTGGATTTGGCGGGCGTGGAGTCATCCACCGGGTCAGCCTGCACAGCGGGGGTGCCGCGTCCCTCGCACGTGCTGCTCGCCATGGGGCTGGATGAGGAGACCGCGCGCGGGGCGCAACGCTTCACGCTGGGGCATGCCTCACGGGATGAGGATGTGGACGCGCTGCTGGCGGCGCTTCCCGACGCGTATTCGAGGGCGCGGCAGGCAGGCATGGCCGGCCATGAGTCCTCCATCCAGACAGCCGGCACCGTAGCCCGACAGGGTTTGGGCAGCCGCTGACATTGCCTTCCCGGCAGGCCGTAGAATGGATAGGCGAAGATCGTTTCCGCAAGCGTGCCTGCCTTTCCAACAACCTTTTTGGCAGCACCGGTAAAGCGGTCCGCAGCGCCGGCCACGAGCCGGAAAAGAACCCCAACAGGAAGCCAAAATGCGAGTTCTAGCAGCCATGAGCGGCGGAGTTGACTCCGCCGTCGCAGCCGCCCGCGCCGTCGAGGCGGGACACGACGTCGTCGGGGTCCACCTGGCGCTGTCCCGCATGCCCGGCACGCTGCGCACCGGAAGCCGGGGCTGCTGCACCATCGAGGACTCCCGTGACGCGTGGCGCGCCTGCGACGTCCTGGGAATTCCGTACTACGTGTGGGACTTTTCCGAACGCTTCAAAGAGGACGTTGTCCAGGACTTCATCGACGAGTACGCTGCGGGCCGAACGCCCAATCCGTGCATGCGCTGCAACGAACGGATTAAGTTCGCGGCGCTGCTGGAAAAGGCCATAGCCCTCGGCTTCGACGCCGTCTGCACCGGACACTATGCCAAGGTCATCGAGGACGCCGACGGCAACCGTGAACTCCACCGTGCCGCAGACTGGGCCAAGGACCAAAGCTACGTCCTGGGCGTCCTGACCCACGAGCAGCTTAAGCACTCGATGTTTCCGCTGGCCGAGACCCCCTCGAAGGCTGAAGTGCGTGCAGAGGCGGAACGGCGGGGCCTCTCGGTGGCCAACAAGCCGGACAGCCACGACATCTGCTTCATCCCGGACGGCGACACCGCCGGCTGGCTGGCCGAAAAGATCGATATGTCCACCGGTGACATCGTGGACGAAACAGGCACCAAAGTCGGGGAGCATCCCGGCGCCAACGCCTTCACCGTCGGCCAGCGCCGCGGCCTGAAACTGGGTACTCCAGCAGCCGACGGCAAGCCGCGGTTCGTCCTGGAGATCCGGCCCAAGGAAAACAAGGTGGTGGTCGGTCCCGAGGCCCTGCTGGCCATCGACGAGATCCGCGGCATCAAGGTGTCCTGGGCGGGACTGCCTATCGCGGAGGTGGAGACCGGCGCGGAGTTCGACTGCTACGCCCAGGTCCGCGCGCACGGGGACCCTGTCCCGGCGACCGCCCGCATGGAACTTCCCGAAAACGGGCCGGACGCTGCCGGCGGACAGTTGGTGGTCAGGCTGACCAACCCCCTCCGCGGCGTGGCCCCCGGGCAGACCGTGGTCCTTTACCAGGGCAGCCGGGTCCTCGGCCAGGCAACCATCGACGCCGCGCGCTCCCTTCAGCGAGCCGAACTCTAACCGCACTGGCAGACTCAAACGCCGCCCCGTTCCGCCGGGGCGGCGTTCTTTTTTGCGCCGGTCGCCGGGAAGTGAACAGGGCCCAGGTAAATTTTGTGTCTCAACTCACTAAATGGGCGCTTGTGGGGGTTGACTCTCTGATTGAATCTAGCCATCAGCACAGCGCGCTCCCGCCTCAGCAGAGGCACCCTACAGGGGTCGGCGGGGCGCGCACTCATCGAACAGAGAGTTCACAGATGACGAAGAGCAACAGGACACTGCACGGCGCGATCGCGCTGGCAGGTATCTCGGCACTTGCACTGACGGCCTGCACGGGCCCCTCAGGCGGCGGCGGAACATCAACCGGCGAGGCCGGCGGCGGTGCCATCACCTACGGAACCACTGACAAGGTCGTCACGCTGGATCCAGCCGGTTCGTACGACGGCGGCTCGTTCATGGTGATGAACCAGATTTACCCCTTCCTGCTTAATTACAAGCCCGGTACCGCCGACGCCAGCCCCGACATCGCCGAGTCAGCGTCCTTCACCAGCCCCACCGAGTACACGGTGAAACTAAAGCCGGGCCTGAAGTTCGCCAACGGAAACACCCTCGACTCCTCGGACGTCGTCTTCTCCTTCAACCGAGTGAAGGCCATCGACGATCCCAACGGCCCCGCCTCGCTCCTCTCAAACATGGAGAAGATTGAGGCGACGGACGCCAACACTGTCGTCTTCACCCTCGCCGCCGGAAACGACCAGGTGTTCCCGGGCGTCCTTGCCTCCAACCCGGGACCGATCGTGGACGAGCAAGTCTTCCCCGCGGACAAAATCATGGACGACGACGCGATCGTTGCCGCGAAGCCGTTCGCAGGCCAGTACACGATCGAAAGCTACAAAAAGAACGAGCTGATCAGCTTCAAGCCCAACCCTGACTACCAGGGCCTTCTGGGTGCGGCCGCCAACGACGGCGCCACACTTAAGCACTATGCTGACCCGAACAACCTGAAACTCGACGTCCAGCAGGGCAACATCGACGTCGCCGGCCGCATCCTCACCGCCACCGACGTCTCGGACCTGGAAAAGGACTCCAAGGTCAAGGTCCACAAGGGCCCCGGCGGTGAGCTCCGCTACATCGTCTTCAACTTCGACACCATGCCCTTCGGCGCGAAAACTCCGGAGGCTGATCCGGCCAAGTCCCTGGCCGTCCGTCAGGCTGTCGCGCACCTCGTTGACCGCGATGTCATCGCCTCCCAGGTTTTCAAGAACACCTATACTCCCGTGTACTCGTATGTCCCCAAGGAATTCGAGGGAGCCACGGAGCCGCTGAAGAGCCTCTACGGTGACGGCAGCGGCAAACCCAGCCTGGACAAGGCCAAGAAGGTCCTGGCCGACGCCGGCATCACCTCGGTGGTTGACCTCAAACTGCAGTACACGGACCGCTACGGCACATCCGCCGCCGACGAGTACGCCCTCGTGAAGGAACAGCTCGAAAAGTCCGGCCTCTTCACCGTGGACCTCAAGTCCACGGAGTGGACCACGTACACCAAGGAACGCCGGGCTGACGCCTACCCGGCCTACCAGCTCGGCTGGTTCCCGGACTACTCGGACGCGGACAACTACCTGACCCCGTTCTTCATCCCCGGCAACTTCCTCGGCAACCACTACGAAAACGCCGCCGTGACGGACATTGTGAAGAAGCAGCTGGTGACCACCGACAAGGCGGAGCGGAGTGAACTGCTGGGCCAGGCCCAGGAAGCCATCGCCAAGGATCTGTCCACGTTGCCACTGCTGCAGGGTGCCCAGGTGATGGTGGCGGGAACGGATGTCCAGGGAGTCGAAAAAACCCTTGACCCCTCGTTCAAGACCCGTCTTGGCGTGATGTCGAAGTAGGTCAACCGCCGGCCGGTTATGACCGCACGCGGGGCGGGACGCCTGCACGGCGTCCTGCCCCAACGTGCTGGCTGCAGTCCCGCACTCCTGCGCCGCGGTGCCGGCAACCACAACCTTAGGTACCCATGACAACACTTATCGACGCGCCCCCGAGCGACGCGGACGGCCTGCTGCCGCCCACAAAGAAAACTTCCGGCGGGGGGCTGGGCCAGTACATCCTGATCCGGTTCCTGCTGATCTTCCCTACGATCTTCATCCTCGTGACCATGGTCTTCTTCCTGATGAGGATCACCGGTGACCCCATCACGGCAGCGATGGGAGGCCGGCTCCCCGAGGACCAGCTCCAGGAGCGCATCCAGGCGGCCGGCTACGACCGGCCCCTCCTGATCCAATACTTCGAATACCTCGGCCAGCTGGCCACCGGCAACTTCGGCCGCACCCTCACGGACAACCGGGCTGTCGTCGAAATGCTCACCACCTATGGCTCGGCCACCCTGGAACTGACCATCAACGCACTGCTCGTCGCCCTCCTGGTGGGGATCCCCCTCGGAATGGTCGCTGCTCACCGCCGGGACAAAGCACCCGACGCCGTCCTGCGGGTTTTCGCCATCCTTTGCTACGCCACTCCCGTGTTCTTCGCGGGAATGCTGCTCAAGCTCACCTTCTCCGTCTGGCTGGGCTGGCTCCCGGTGGCAGGAAGGGCTAAAACATCCAGCGAGCTCGCCCTGACGTCACTCGAGGCGCCCACCGGGATCTACTGGCTGGACGCACTTCGCAGCGGAAACGTGGCTGCGCTTACGGACGTCCTGGCCCACGCTGTCCTTCCCGCGGTGGCACTGGGACTCCTGACTGCGGGAATCTTCCTCCGCCTTGTCCGGACCAACGTGATCGGAACCCTCGGCAGGGATTACGTGGAGGCCGGCCGGTCCAGGGGAGTCAGCGAATTCCGCCTGGTCACCAAGCACGCCTACAAGCCCGCCCTGATCCCCATCATCACCGTGATGGGCCTGCAGATAGCCGTCATGCTCGGCGGCGCGGTGCTGACGGAAAAGACGTTCGAATGGAAGGGCCTGGGCTTCCAGCTGGCCAACTACCTCACGGCCCGCGACTTCGTCGCCGTCCAGGGCATCGTGGTGCTGCTCGCCATCATCGTGGCCATGACCAACTTCATCGTGGACATCATCGCCGCGCTGATCGATCCCCGCGTGAGGTACTGACCATGAGCATCCCAGCTGTACCCGTCCCCATGGAAAGTCCCCGGGCCCCCTGGTACCGGCGCCTTCCCGTCATTTCGCATTACAACAAGAGCGTCGGGCTCCAGCGCGGCATGCTGGTGGCCGGACTGGTCCTCACCGGAGCTTTCATCCTGACCGCTCTCTTCGCCCCGCTGCTCGCGCCTTACGGCTTCTCCCAGCTTTCCGACGCCGACGGCAACTTCCCCACGCAGCAGGCACCGGGCGGCAAGCACCTCCTCGGTACCACAGTAGGCGGCTACGACGTCCTATCCCGGGTGGTCTGGGGAGCGCAGACGGCGATCCTGGTAATCGTCGTCGCCGTGGCCATGTCCATCGTTGTGGGTGTCGTGCTTGGGTTGGTCAGCGGCTACCTGGGCGGGTGGCTGGACCGGATCCTGGTTGTAATCGCCGACGCCGTCTACGCCTTTCCGTCGCTGCTGGTGGCCATCGTGATGGCCATCGTCATCAGCGGCGGCCAGTCCAGCCTCATCGGCGGCATCTTCGCCGCAGGCACAGCCATTACGCTGGTATTCATCCCGCAGTATTTCCGCGTCATCAGGGCCGAGACCGTCAGGTTGAAGGCCGAGCCGTTCGTTGAGTCCGCCAAGGTGGTGGGAGCCTCAAACATCCGCATCATGAGCCGCCACATCTACCGGAACGCCACCCGTACCCTGCCGCTGATCTTCACGCTCAACGCTTCCGAAGCCATCCTCACCCTTGCCGGACTGGGGTTCCTCGGGTTTGGTATCGAACCCAGCTCCGCCGCGGAATGGGGCTTCGACCTCAACAAGGCGCTCGCCGACACCACATCCGGGATCTGGTGGACCGGCCTGTTCCCCGGCCTGGCCATCGTGCTGAGCGTGGTGGGCCTGACCCTGGTGGGTGAGAGCATCAACGACCTCAACGATCCGCGCCTCCGTGGCCGCAAGAGCACGGGCGGCAGCCCACCGGCGCCGGCGGACACCAACGCCATTGAAACAGAAGTGGGGGCATCATGACCGTCAACCTCGACCCGTTGTCCGGCAGGCAGCCTGGCGAACACGATTCCGGTGGCGGCCGCCCGGTCCTCGACATCGACCACCTCCAGGTCACTTTCGCCACCGACGGCGGCCCGGTTCACGCCGTCAAGGATGTCAGCCTGGAGGTTCGAAAGGGGGAGGTGCTCGCAATTGTGGGAGAGTCCGGCTCGGGAAAAACGGTCACAGCCAAGACGATTCTGGGGCTGCTGCCGGAAACCGCCAGCAGTTCCGGTGCCGTTGTGATCAACGGGGCTGACGTCATCAGTGTCAGTGCTTCCCGCCTGCGCCAGATCCGGGGCCGTGACGTGGCCATGGTTTTCCAGGAACCGTCCACGGCGCTGAACCCGGTATTCACCGTGGGCTGGCAGATCGCCGAAGGCATCCGCGCGCACGCGGGTGGCGGCGGGAAGCGTGTTTCGGCCAAGGACGCCAAAATCCGGGCCATTGAAGCGCTGCGCAAAGTCGGCATCCCGGATCCGGAGCGCCGCGTCAACTATTACCCGCACCAGTTCTCGGGCGGACAAAAGCAGCGGGTGGTCATCGCCGCGGCGCTGGCCCTGAATCCCGGGCTCATCGTCGCCGATGAACCAACCACCGCGCTGGATGTCACCGTTCAGGCCGAGATCCTGGAACTCCTCCGGGACCTGCGGGACAAGTACGGCACATCCATCGTGCTCATCACCCACAACATGGGGGTGGTGGCAGACCTCGCGGACCGCGTGGTGGTGATGTACCAGGGGGGCGTTGTGGAGGAAGCGCCTGCCCGGACCCTGTTTGCCGAACCGCGGCAGGACTACACCCGGAAGCTGCTGGCCGCGGTACCGCACCTGGGGCACCACTCCGCTTCGAAAGGACTGTCCAGCCGGGCGCACCAAAATGAGGAAGTCCTGGTGGAAGCGGGCAACCTGACCATTGAGTACCCCGGCCGGCTGGGAGCACCGGCTTTCAAGGCCGTCGACGGGGTCAGCTTCACCCTGTCCAGGGGAGAAGTGTTTGGACTGGTGGGGGAGTCCGGTTCCGGAAAGACTACCATCGGCCGCGCCATCGCAGGGCTTAACAGGACCACCGGCGGCAGCCTCCGCGTGCTGGGCTACGAGATGCTGAACCTCCGCGAGCGCACCTTCAAGCCGCTCCGCAAGGACATCGGCTTCGTGTTCCAGGACCCGGCGGCCTCCTTCAACCCCCAGCTGACCATCGGGGACTGCATCGCCGAACCGATGGTCATCCACACCAGACCCAGCCCGGCGCAGGCACGCAAACGCGTCGGCGAGCTGCTTGAATCAGTCCAGCTGCCGGCGTCGTACGCAGGACGCTACCCCCATGAACTGTCCGGCGGCCAGCGCCAGCGGGCCTCCCTTGCACGAGCGCTCAGCCTGAATCCGCGGCTGCTCATAGCCGATGAGCCCACTTCGGCCCTGGACGTCTCGGTGCAGGCCAAGGTCCTGGAGCTGTTCAAGGACATCCAGCAGGAGTTCGGGTTCGCCTGCCTGTTCATCAGCCATGACCTGGCGGTGGTGGACACCCTGTCCTCCTGGGTGGGCGTGCTGTACAAGGGCAGGATGGTGGAGCAGGGGATCGGCAGCGACGTCATGGGCAGTCCGCAGCACGACTACACACGGCGGCTCATCGCGTCCCTGCCCGTACCGGATCCGCAGGAACAGGCCAGGCGGCGGGAACAACACCGGGCGCTGCTCGGCATCTGAGGCGCTGTTGCCCCGGGTTCAGGTCAGCGCCGGTGCCGGGCCCCGGCGCCGGCGCTTAACACCCGGTCGAAAGCGGAGCCCTCCCATAGACTTGAACCATGACGCAGCACAACCTTCACACTCCTGGCTCCGATGACTTCGACCCCTCCGCCAGCTCACTGGCCGGCCAGGTGGACAACTCGGTGATGGCTGAACTGCTCTCCATCCGCTCCAGTATCGACAACATCGACGCCACCCTGGTCTATCTCCTGGCCGAACGTTTCAAGGCCACCCAAAAAGTGGGGTTCCTGAAAGCAACACACCGGCTGCCGGCCGGCGACCCTGGCCGCGAGGCAGCCCAGATCGCCCGGCTCCGCAGGCTGGCAGAAGACGCCCACCTGGATCCCGCGTTCGCGGAGAAGTTCCTGAACTTCATCATCGGTGAGGTGATCCGGCATCACGAGGCGATTGCCGAGGACCATGAAGCCGCGGCCGGTCAGCACCCGCAGGCATCAGCGCTCGCGTGAGCATCAGTGAACGGCATCAGGCAGGTCCCCGCGCCGCCGGCGGGAACCAGGCACCGCCGCAGGAAGTAACAGCAACCGGGCTGGGGCCGTGGCCAGGCGAAGATCCGGTGGAGGCAGCGAAAATCATCCGCGGGGAGCTGGGCAGCCCCCACTTGCCGTTCCTCGCCGAACTGCCGGACCGTGGCGTCGGTTCAGATGCAGTGGGGCGCACCGCCAGCCTCCTGGTGGAGTTGGCGGTGGACGTCCAGCCCTACGGTTGGCGCCTGGTGGACCGGCCCGGCAAGGACTTCCGCCGCGCCGCTTCAGCCCTTGCCACTGACATCAACATTCTGGCCGATGTAGCGGGGGCCGAGGAAAAGCCGGCGGACGAGGTCAAGGTCCAACTGGTGGGTCCGCTCAGCCTCGCGGCCAACCTCCACCTGCACAGCGGCGAGCGCGCCCTTCTCGACTACGGGGCACGCCGGGACCTGGCTGCTTCACTTGCTGCCGGCGTCGGGCTCTATCTGTCGCGGGTGTCGGCGGCTGTGCCTGGTGCCCGGCTGGTGGTACAGGTGGACGAGCCTGATATCGCAGCGATCCTGGCTGGCACCATCCCCACCTCCAGCGGTTACCGCACCCTGCGCGCCGTAGGGGCTTCGGAGGCGCGGGAGTCCTGGCGGGTGGTACTTGACGCTCTGCGGTCCGCCGGTGCCGCCGAGATCGTTATGGCTGTTCCTGAGATTGAGGCGCCCTTTGAACAGATCCTGGCGGCCGGAGCTGACGGTATTGCCGTTCCGTTGAAGGCCCTGACTTCCCGGCAGTGGGAACAACTGGCAGGCGCCGTGGAATCCGACAAGCGTCTGTGGCTTGGCGCCCTGGACGTCACGGGGAGCTCCCTGCCGAGGGTGGCCGACTGCGTGGAGGCAGTGTGGCGCCCCTGGCGGCAGTTGGGCCTGCCGGCAGAATCCCTCAGCGCCCTGCGCGTCACGCCGTCTGCCGGACTCGCCGGGGGCAGCCCGGCCCAGGCCCAGGCAGTCCTTGGCCGCCTCACCCAGCTGGCTGACGGGCTGAACCAGGTGGCCCAGGGGTAGCGGCAAAACACACTGCCAGTGCAGGCAGGGGAGCGGGGCTCAGACCCGGTTTTCCCAGCGGTCCGGCTGGGCGTACCGCGGCAGGAAGCTTTGCGCGGAGCTGCCGCCGGTGTAGCGGCGCAGACGGTAGTCGAAGCTTCCGGCGTAGACCAGCACCAGGCCGATCTGGGGCTGGATCACCTTGACCTGGATATGGTGCCTTCCGTTGTCGCCGTCGGCCGGGTCCCACCACTGTTCCGCGTAGGCTTTGGCGTCCAGGGCCGCGGGAAGGGGAATGCGGAGGGGGCCAAGGAAAAGCCGGGAAGCTTCGGAAACACCGCGGAGCCGCCCCTCCGGCGTTACGCCCAGATTCAGGTCCGTCACGAGCCGCCGGTACCGGCCCACGTAGTCCACGAGCTGCGGCTCCCCGTTCCTGCGGGTCACGCTGGTGGTGTCCTGGAAGATCCTTTTCCGGCCGGGGAAACGGATCTCACGGCGGGCCGTCAGGCTGGAACGGCCGAAGGGGTCCTGGTGGGCGTGGTTCTCGATCCGGAACGGAATGTTTTCACCGTACTCGGGGAAAAACGCTTCTTCTCCGCCGGTGAGCCGCAGCAGGGGACGCAGCCAGTCCTGCCTGCAGCCGACGACGTCGAAGGTACCCTCGCCTACGCCGTAGTGGCCGCTGCCTGGAACCAAGGAAAAGTACTCCTGCAGTTCGGGCTGCAACCGGTGGAAGTCCGTTCCCAGGGCCTGCTGGTAAATCGGTAAGTTCATGAAGACCTCCTTCTAAGGGGCACGGACAGCAATGGTGACTTCACAATCTACCTGCAGCCTTGAGCCTGATGTACATGTCAGCCAGCCGGGGCGGCAGTTCCTGCGGCTCGGCGTCGACCACCTCCACGCCGTGGTGCCGGAGTTCGGCTGTTACCGCGGCGCGCTGCAGAAGGGTCCGCTCGGCAGCGGCGGCGCGGAAGACGCCCGCGGCACTGTTCCGCTCCCGCAGCATCAGCCCGAGCTGGGGGTCCCGGACTGCTGCGACCACCACAACGTGCCGTCGGGCCAGTTGCACGGCCGTTGGAATGAGGCCTTCCTCGGGCGCACCGCCATCCAGGGCGGTCAACAGCACCACCAGCGACCGGTGGACGGTGACGGCGCGGATCTGGCCGGGGATCGCTGACCAGTCCAGTTCAATGAGTTCCGCCTCCAGGGGGGCCATGGCCTGGACCATTTGACCGAGGAGATTACCCTGTCCTGCAGTACCCGCCCTGGCCCGGGTCCGGCGGTCAAAGGCCAGGAAGTCCACCCGGTCGCCGCCCCTCTCCGCGAGGACTCCCAGCAGGAGGGCCGCTTCCATGCCCGTATCAAGCCGCGGCTCGTCGTCGATCCTTGCCGCAGACGTCCTGGACGTATCGAGCACCATCACGACCCGACGGTCCCGCTCCGGCCGCCAGGTACGCACCACCACCCCAGACCGGCGCGCTGTTGCCCGCCAGTCGATGGAGCGGACGTCGTCGCCGCGGACGTAGTCACGCAGGGAATCGAACTCGGTGCCGGCGCCCCTGATCTGGACGGCAGCCTTGCCGTCGAGTTCGCGCAGCTTACGCAGTTTGGACGGCAGGTGGCGCCGGGAATGAAAAGGCGGCAGGACCCGCAGTAACCCGGGGCAGTCGAGGGTCCGCTGGCGGGCGGCCAGCAGCAACGGGCCGAAGGAGCGGATGGTGATGTGCGGGGCTTTGAGGTCGCCGCGGCGGACGGGCTGCAGTCGAACGGTGACGCGCCGGCCTTCCCCGGCCGGAACGTTGATGGCCTGCAGAGGATTTTGTGCCCCGGCGGAGGGCTGCCAAGCGTCCCGCAAAGTCCCGCGAACCCGGCGCCGTCCCTCGTTCCGGACAGTGACCCCCGGGACCGCTGTCCCATGCAGGGTCACGTTGCCGGCATCCTGGCGCGCAACGTGGACCTGGCGAAGCGAGCCGGCCAAAATTAGGTCCCCGGCCGCCAGTGCCAGCAGAAGGCCGGTTGTGAGGAGGACAGTTCCCCACCCGGGCAGCAACAGGACCGGCACCAGGCCCAGCAGCACCAGAATCACAAACCGCCCGGAAACGGCCATCAGCGCGGGACGGGCACGGAGGCGAGGATGGTGGCCAGGACGTCGTCTACCCGGACCCCGTCCATCTGCGCCTCGGGCTGCAGCGCCACCCGGTGCCGGAGGCAGGGCAAGGCCAGCGCCTTAACGTCATCCGGGGTGACGAAGCCCCGACCCGACAACCATGCCCAGGACCGGGAGGCGTTAAGCAGCGCAGTCGCGCCGCGGGGTGAGACGCCCAACTGGAAGGAGGGCGCCGAACGGGTGGCACGCACCAGGTCCACAATGTAGCCAATGATTTCGGGCCCGACCGCAACGGTAGCCACAGCGTGCCGGGCCCGCTCCAGCGCCGCAGCCCCCGCCACTGCCCGTACACCGGCGGCGGCCAGGTCCCGGGGGTCGAATCCGGCGGCGTGACGCCTGATGACTTCCATCTCATCCCCGCGCTCCGGCAGCGGCATGGTGAGCTTGAGCAGGAACCGGTCCAGCTGCGCTTCGGGGAGGGGATAGGTGCCCTCGTACTCCACCGGGTTTTGGGTGGCGGCCACGAGGAAAGGTGAGGGCAGCGGGCGGGAAACGCCGTCCACTGAAACCTGCCGCTCCTCCATGGCCTCGAGCAGCGACGCCTGCGTCTTGGGCGGTGTCCGGTTGATCTCGTCAGCCAACAGGAGGTTCGTGAACACGGGTCCTTCCCGGAACGAGAACTCCGAACTGTGCGAGTCGTACACCAAAGACCCAGTGACGTCCCCCGGCATCAGGTCCGGGGTGAACTGCACACGCTTGGTATCAAGGCTCAAAGCTGCGGACAACGCCCGGACCAGCAGGGTCTTTGCCACGCCCGGCACTCCTTCCAGCAGCACATGCCCCTGGGAAAGCAAAGCAACCAGCAGGCCGGTGACGGTTGCGTCCTGCCCCACCACAGCCTTTGCCACCTCATGGCGCACGTCCAGCAGTGCCTGCCGCGCCGCATCATGGGTGTTGTCAAGGACCCGGGAGCCGCCGCCTTGTTCGCTCATCGGCTGTTGACCTCTTTCTCTAAGGCGTCCAGTTCCTGAGACCAGGCCACAAGCCTGGACTCGGTGCCCGGACGTTCGTCAAGGAGTTGTTTGATGTCATGGGGCGGCCGGTCCAGGAACCGCGCCGTGGCCTCCGCCGCCTCATCGGCGGTAGCACCCGGCCCCAGCCGCAGCTTCCGCGCCAGCCGCACCAGGGTTCCGGCCCGAAGGTTGTCCCGTGCCTGTTCGACCGCATGCGAGTCCTGGTACAGCCGCGCCCTGCCCTCTGCAGTCTCCACGGCCTTGACCACCACCGGCAACGGCTCGAACACCAGCGGGCCATGGCGCCGGCCCCGCCACACGATCGCAGCCAGGGCCACCAGGGCGAGCCACAGGCCAAGGAAGCGTGCCCAGGCCGGCGCGAGCTCATCGAGCGTCTTCGGGGATCCCGATGTATCCAGGTCCGCCACGGACGGCAGGTACCAGACCAGGTCCCGTGAGCTGCCGAGGGTCCGGATTCCGAGGGCTGCGTTGCCCAGTTCATCCAGCCGTTCGTTACTGAGGATCGCCGTGCTGCCCAGGACTGTAACGTGCCCGTTTCCGCTGACGGCGAGCAGCCCGGCAGGGGACGCGGCCGGCCGGTAACAGGACGTCCCGCCGTCGTACACAAAACCTGACCCGCCGTGAACCGGGCCCGCCGCTTCCGCATCAGCAAAGGAACAGCCCGGTTCCAGTACTGAGGACGCCTCAGGTACAACACCGGCCTGGCTGATCCCGGTGCCGAGCGCGGCAAGTGTCTGCAGCCGGGGCGTCACAACCACCAGGCGCTTCGCCGCCGCCGACAGTTCGCGCAGGCGGGAGTCATCAAGGAACCCATCCGGGTCGTACAGCAGGAGCGTGGGGGAATCACCGGCAGCCAGGGCGCCCATCGCTTCTTCGAACGTGGCAGTGTCCTGGATATGGACTCCGTGGCGGCCCAGGATTTGGCCGACAGCCCGAGCACCGTCCGGTCCGGGGTTATGGATGGACAGTTGAGTTCCGTCGCCGTGAGGCGCCAGTTGCCCCCAAATGACCAGTCCCAGCGCCGCGGCCACAACGGCTGCGGTGGCTGCGAGGGCCCAGCGCCGGCGGAGCCACCCAAACGTACTCCGGCGGGCAGTTCCGGATCCGCTTGTGCTGCTTTCTGTGCCGGGGACCGTAGAAGTCATCACAGCGCCGCTCGATCCTGCTGCCTGATGTCATCCTGCCGGCCGAGGCTTTTGGCGGGCTTCTGTACCTCGAGATCCTGGTCGAGGCCGGCCATGGCCTGGTAATCATCACTGGCCGCTGCCCAGTTGCCGTAACGGACCGCGTCAAAGATGCCGGCGGCCTGGTTCAGGCGGGCCGCTTCCGCCGGGAAAGGAACGGACAGGGCGAGCACCACCTCATCGGCGGTGCGGCCCGGCTGCGGATCCAGCACAGTACGGTCTTCCGCCGAGCGGACCAGCGCACGGAAACGGTCGACGACGGCGTCCCCCCACTTGCCTGCCGCGGCTGAAGTCTCCGCACGCTTCCGGTAGTCCGCAGCGGTCAGTTCGCTGTCGGGCTCGAACACTTCCGTCCGGTGCCGGGTTTTTGGGTTTAGGCGGGGCCGGGCCAGGATCACGGCGGCGGCGATAATTACTGCGATGACGATCCCGATCACCGGGCCTGGTACCGGACCCGCTTCGCCTGAAGGTCCGTCCAGGGTCAGCAGCCAGTCAAGGAAACTGCGCCACAGCGAGTCGAGCCAGCTTGGTTCAGCGTTACGGTATTCGGCTTTGGCAAGTTCCTCGACCGCCCATCGCCGGGCTTCCCCGGCGTCGGGGAGCACCGGAGCTTCAGCGTCCATCCGGCCAGGCTCCGCCGCGGCCCGCCCCGGGAAACATGCCCGGCCCCGGTGCAGCCATCCCGCGCCCCGGGATGCCTTCAAAATCTGCGCCCGTTTCGAGCAGCCGGAGCAGGGCGAGGTCCAGTCCGTCCTTCCGCATCCGAAGATCCATGTAGAGCAACGCCATCACCGATGTCTGGAACGCAAAACCGACGGCACCGATCAGTGCAGCCAGGACGGCAGTCGCCACCCCCACCGCAACCGCCATGGCGACTTCCTGTCCCGTGCCGCCGTGCGGGGAGATGACGCCGCCAAGGAAGGTTGGCAGCAGGCTCACCGGAATCATCACCACCTGCCCGATGACGCCCACCATGATGCCCACCACCAGGGTGATGCCGAAGATCCGCCACCAGTTTCCCCGGGTCAGGGACCAGGAGCGGCGCAGGGCGGCAACCGCTCCGAGCTCTTCGATGACGACGGCGGCCGGCGCCACCATCAGCTTGATATAGACCCATACAAACATGGCAAAGAAGGCCGCCACTACGGGAATGAGCAAAAGGGCGCCGGTGCCTTCCAGGCCGGCGACCAACGCAACTGCCATGCCGGCCAGCACCAGGAAGGAAAGCAATCCCGCCGCCATCATCAGGGCGGCCAGACGGACCAGCGCCCATGCACGGGAACGGGCAAGGCCCCACATCTGCCGGAACCCTGTAGGGCGGTTGAGAATGGACCGGGCCACCGGTACCACCATCGCGCCCTGGAGCACTGCCGAGATAAAAAGCGTCAGGACTACCACCACCAGGACGGCGGCCACAAACCCCAGGGCGAGTGACGCGAGGCCTGCGGGGCCAGCGTCCTGCGCCCAGGCCTCGACGGAGACCAGGGATGTGGCTGTCACGGCCGTGATGACTGCGGCGAGGATGGCGGCGAGCGATTGCGCCAGCACGGCCGCGGCCAGCATTGCTTTTGCGTTGCGCCGGATTGTGTGGAAGGACCCGTCCAGGATTTCGCCGAACATCAGGGGGCGCAACGGGACGATGCCGGGTTTGGGCGGGGCCATATAGCGGGGCTGCCCGTAGGCCGGTCCTTGGTATGAGGGCCGGCCGTAGGGTGGGCTCTGCTGCGGGGGCAGGGGAGTGCCCTGCTGCCCTGGCTGCAATCCCCAGGAAACCTGGCCACCCCACTCAGGCTGACTGCCCCTGGCCTGCGGCGTTCCCCACTCCGGCTGACTCCGCGCTGCGGGCGGCACACCCCACCCGGGGTGCCGGCCCCACGCTGGGGGCGTACCCCATTCCGCCTCCCTTGCGGGGCGCGCGGGCTGGCCGTTTACGCCGGAAACACGTCCGTCGTCGTCGTGAGCATCGGCGCCAGGGCGGCCCTTGAAGCCGGGGTCCGTGCTGTGCTGGCCGCTATTGCCGGCCGGCCCCTCCCCGCCCAGGGGCTGCTGCGCGCCCGGTTCCTGTTGTGACACCCGTGTTCCTTCCCCCTGTACCAGTACCTCAGCCGCCGGCGCCCATGGATTAGCAGGCAGGGACGCCGGGGAATACCCAAGCATGAGGCCAGCCTATAGTTCGGCAGGCAGGCCTACCTAGCGTTCCGCCATGCCGCAACGCCCTGAACAGGACAAAGCCTGCCTGATAAGGGAATATATAACTATGAAGGCACGCATTCTGGTGGTAGACGATGACGAAGCGCTGGCCGAAATGATCGGGATTGTTCTTCGCAATGACGGCTTCGAGCCGGTCTTCTGCGCCGACGGCGCCAAGGCGCTCGACATCTTCCGTTCATCCCGGCCTGACCTGGTGCTGTTGGACCTTATGCTTCCCGGCGTGGACGGTATTGAGGTCTGCAGGCAGATCCGCTCGGAGTCTGACGTGCCCATCGTGATGCTGACCGCTAAGGCGGACACGTCGGACGTCGTCCGCGGCCTGGAATCCGGCGCCGACGACTATGTGCCCAAACCGTTCAAACCGGCCGAACTCGTGGCGCGCGTCCGCGCGCGGCTGCGGCCCGGCGACCAGAAAGCCCCGGAAACGCTGCGGATAGCCGACATCACCATCGATGTCGCCGGTCACACCGTGAGCCGGGGCAGCGAGCGGATTTCCCTGACGCCCCTGGAGTTCGACCTCCTGGTGGCATTGGCCCGCAAACCATGGCAGGTTTTCACCCGCGAACTGCTGCTCGAGCAGGTTTGGGGATACCGCCACGCCGCCGACACCCGGCTGGTCAATGTCCATGTCCAGCGCCTCCGTTCCAAAATCGAGCAGGATCCGGAAGCGCCGGAAGTTGTGTTAACGGTGCGTGGTGTCGGCTACAAAGCAGGGGCCTGACCCCGCAGTTCCCCAGGGGGGACCTGCCAACGCGCCCGGAGCGGAACAATCCTCGGAACCGCACGGCGCACCTGACGGGCCCGAGCCCGGCACGTCTCTGGAGCACAAGGCCCTGCATAAGGCTGCGGAGCACACCGACGCCGTAACCGGCAGCTTCCACAGGTTGTCTTTCCGTACCCGGATCTGGCAGCGCCGCGCTTTGATCGTGACCCTCAGAGTAGCCCGGCTGGTCCGCACAGGATTCCGGCGGTTCCTTCCGGCACTCCGCTACCTGGGGCAGGTCCTGCACCAGCGGTGGCGCCGCTCCCTGCAGTTCCGTACCGTTCTCACCACGCTGCTCCTCGCGGTCACCTCGTTTGCGGTGGTGGGCGCGTACCTGTCGAACCAGATCGCCAACAACCTTTTCCAGGAGCGGCTAACCCAGGCCGAGTCGGAGACACGCTACAACGTCAAGCAGGTCCAGGACACGTTCGACGGCGCCCAGGTCACCGACCAGTCCAGCGTGATCACCCTGGTGTACGACACCCTCAACGCCGTGGAGGGCCGCGGCTCGGTGATCCAGCGCAGGTATGTCTTCGAGGCCATGCCCGAACAGACAAAGCCCCGGAACCGGTGGGTGGAGTCACGGGCCTCGGATCAGCTGACGGTCAGTGTTATTCCGCCCGAACTGCGCAAAGCCGTACAGGAGTCCGGAAAGGACCAGTACTGGGCCTCCACCGTGATCCCGGTTGGAACCGAGGACCGTCCCGGCATCGCCGTGGGCAACAAAGTGACCTTCAACGGAACCGTGTATGAGCTGTACCTGATTTACGACCTCAACACCGCCCAGCAGACCCTCGACGAAATTCAAAGCGTGCTGTGGGCCGGCGGCGCCGTGCTGGTCCTGATGATCGGCGCCATCGCCTGGTATGTCACCCGCAACGTCGTCAGCCCCGTCAGCCACGCTGCCATGGTCTCCGAGAAACTGGCGGCAGGCCAGCTGCAGGAGCGCATGGTGGTCCGCGGCGAAGACGAGGTGGCCCGCCTGGGCGCCTCCTTCAACCACATGGCAGCCAGCCTCCAGGAACAGATCACCCAGTTGGCCACGCTGTCCCAGATGCAGCAGCGCTTTGTGTCCGATGTTTCCCACGAACTCCGGACGCCGCTAACCACCGTCCGGATGGCCGCGGAAGTGCTTTACGACGCCAGGGAAGAATTCGATCCCATCAACAAACGTTCCGCCGAACTCCTCTACAACCAGGTGGAGCGGTTCCAGTCCCTCCTCTCCGACCTGCTGGAGATTTCCCGCTTCGATGCCGGCGTGGCCATGCTCGACGCCGAGCCGGAGGACATCCTGCAGGTGGTGGCCCACGTGATTGAAGGAGCGGCTCCCGTCGCCGCCGAATACGGCTCCGAGATCATCCTGAGCGCCCCTTCCGGTGCCATCATTGCGGAAATGGATGCCCGCAGAATTGACCGTATCCTGCGCAACCTCATCCTCAACGCTGTGGAACACGGCGAAGGGAAACCGGTGAGGGTCACCGTGGCAGCGAGCCAGACCGCCGTCGGAATAGCCGTCAGGGACTATGGAATTGGCATGGCGCCGGCTGAAGCGGCCCGCGTCTTTGACAGGTTCTGGCGCGCAGACCCTGCCCGTGCCCGCACCACCGGAGGAAGTGGACTCGGCCTGTCCATTGCCATGGAGGACACCAAGCTCCACAACGGCTGGTTGCAGGCGTGGGGGAAGAAGGGCAGCGGAGCGAACTTCCGGCTGACGTTGCCCCTCCGCCAGGGCGAGGACATCGATAAGTCGCCGGTCCAACTGGAACCGGAGGACATCACTATTCCCGGCGAAAGGGACAACCGGAACATGCTGGTGCTGGAAGCCGGCGGAGCGCCGCTTGCTCCGGCGTCGCCGTCGAAGGAGACCACATGACAGGCCACGCCCCGCGCCGGGCCAAGCCCGTAGCTTTACTGCTGGTCCTGCTGGTGGCACTGCTGGCCGCATGCGCCCGCATTCCCACTTCCGGGCCGGTGGGCAAAAGCAGCGAGGGAAGCGCCGGCAACCTCAGCGCACCCGTGTTCCTGCCGGCGGCGCCGCAGGCAGGCGCTGCGCCCGAAACCATCATCGACTACTTCTACCGGGCCGGCAGCGGCTACGAGGACGATTACGCCGTCGCACGGCAATACCTGACCCAGGCAGCGTCGGTTTCCTGGAAGCCGGACCAGCGTGCCCTTGTCTACCGCGAGGCCAGGGTGGTGGCAGCGGAGGCCGAGAATGTCTACAACTACGAACTCGACGTCGCCTACACGGTCGACGCGGACGGCATCGCCACCCAATCCCCGCAAGGAACGGTGGAAAAGATCCCGGTAACGGTCACCCAGGTGGACGGGGAATGGCGCATCTCCGCCCTTCCGGACGGGACGGCTATTGCTGAAGAGACGTTCAAGGTTATCTACGGCGCCTACCCCATTTATTTCTATGACCCGAGCTTTACGTACGCGGTGCCGGACGTGCGCTGGTTCATCAGGAACAAGACAGTCAAGGCCATGACCAGCGCGCTGCTTGCAGGGCCAGCCCCTTACCTTCGTGGTGCCGTAGTGAGTGCCTTTCCTTCGGGGATAAAGCTCGCCCGCGAGTCGGTGCCGGTCGTCTCAGGGGCGGCCCAGGTGGACTTGACTGCCAAGGAACTGACAGAAAGCTCGCCCGAGGACCGCCTGCGGATGCAGATGCAGCTGACCCTGACCTTCCGCAGCCAGCCGGACGTGGTCAACGTGGAGTTGCGCGCAAACCAGGACCTGATCCGCGTGGAGGACAACGGCTCGGTGCTGCCGCCCACGTTGGACAAGAGCGTGCCACCGCGCCAGATCGCGGTCAGCGGCAACGAACTGGTGCGGTACGAGAACAACCGGGTGTCGCCACTGCCGGACATACAGCCGGTGTCTTCCCTCAATCCGCGGTTCCCCGCAGAATCCCAGGTATCGCAGACCGCGGCCTTCCTCAACGACAGCCGTACCACTCTTTACAGCATCAGTCCCGGCCAGCCCGCACGGGCCCTGACCACGCGGAGCACCCTGACCGGGCCGTCCTTCGGGCCGAATGACTGGGTGTGGTCTGCGGGGCCGGGAGCATCGGGGGAAACCGAAGTTGTTGCCTACCGCCCCACCGGTGTGGCCGAGGGAGCCCACGTTCCGTCAGTGACCCTGGCACCTGCCTGGCTGGCTGGACGAACCGTGAAGGACCTCCGGATTTCGCGCGAAGGAGTGCGGGCGCTGGTGATTTCCGAACAAAACGGGAAAACCCGCGTGCAGGTGACCGGCATTATCCGGGCCGGGGACGGAACTCCCCGTGAGCTGACACCGCCGGTCACCCTGGCCACCGACAGCGAGCCGGACCAGGGCGTTTGGGTCAGCGACACCACTATCGCGGTGATGAGGGGGGCGGCGGCATCAAACGTTACTCCCGAACTGCTTTCCCTCACGTCGGGACAGCCCCAACAGCTGGCCCCGTGGCCCGGACTCGTGGCACTGAGCGCCGGCAACGGTCCCGAGGAGATCTACGCCCAGTCCGCCGAAGGCATCTTTCAACGGTTGGGCAACGGCTGGTCCCCGCAGATCAAGGGTCCCATCGACCCGTCCTTCCCCGGCTGATGCCGTAACCCCAGCGGGCTTTGAGACGCCCGTCACCCAGGGCGTTGTCCACATGGACGGGGGAACGGACTGTACTGGGAGCAAGTTTGGGCCGAAGCTTGTCCGCGTGAGGAACACAACCATCGTGGCGGCCGGAGCGCGAACAAGGATGCGGCTGGACCCGGACCTTTTACCCGCAGAACCGTCTGCTGCCCACCGCGCCGAGTATCAGAGCCCCCTCCTGCGACTGGTGGATTCCGCCGCCGGAGCCGTGACAGACCTGCTGGCGCTCGCAGTACCCGTGGACTGCGTGTGCTGCGGAGCCGAAGACCGGGCCCTCTGCGTACAGTGCGACCGCCACATCCGCCACCTCACGCGCCACCCCTTCCGGGCTGAAAGCGGAGCACCTGCCCTGATGGACGTCGGCGGGACCGTCCTGCTGCCGGTTGTGGCTGCGGGTGTATACAGGGACGAGCTGGCACAGGCCCTGTTGTCCTTTAAGCGGCACGGCCAGTTTCAGCTCAGGCGCAGTCTTGGCCGGGCGCTCGCCGGCGGCGTCCGCTCGGCAGCGCCGGGAAGGGAGGTGGCATGGCTGGTTCCGGTGCCGAGCAGCAACGCCGCCTTCCTGAAGCGCGGATTCAGCCCTGTCCACCTGCTCCTGCACGAAGTGTCACGGCAACTGCCGGGTTTCAGCGTGCAGGACGTGCTGGAAAAATCCGGATCAGGTAGCCTGCAGCTGCCCGGAGGCCAGAAGGGGCTGGACCGCGGAGGCCGCGCCAAGCGCGTGCGCGGTTCCATGCGGGTTCGCCGCCGCCGGAAGGAGGACATGGTTGGAAAGCGCTGCATCATCATCGACGACGTCCTGACCACCGGCGCCACACTCGCCGAAGCCGCCCGCGCGCTGCACCTGTCAGGAGCCATTGTGGCCGGCGCTGTGGTTCTGGCAGCGACACGCCCGCCTGACTCTTATGGGCCGGTGCCGCCTCCGCTGAACTGCGGGTAACCGCGCATGACTTTCGAAAAAAATAAACCAGGAAAGGATGAATAACATGTGGCTATGAACTAACGTCGGGTGTGGGTACCAAGAACAGAATGTACCTGTCGATGGCGGCTCGGAGAGGGGCTCGACTGTCAAACAGATCGGCCCCGGGAAGTGCTGCCATCGTGTCACCGAAGTCATTTGGAGGGCACCATGGAGTTTATGATCAGCGGACGAAATCTGACAGTTTCAGACCGGTTCCGCGAGTATGCCGGGGAGAAGATCTCGAAAATCGAGTCGCTGGGCGACAAAGTCCAGCGCGTTGATGCCAAAGTTTCCAAGGAGACCAGTTCACGGCAGACCGGCGACCAGTTGACAGTCGAGGTGACAGTTCTGGGCAAGGGACCGGTAATCCGCGCCGAAGCTAGCGCCGCTGACAAATTTGCTGCATTCGACCTCGCGTACAACAAGCTGCTTGAGCGGCTCCGCCGGGCCAAGGACCGCAAGAAGGTTCATCACGGAAGGCACACGCCTAAAGCTGTCCGTGAAGCAACTGCAACACTGGAGCCCGCCAGCACCCACGAACCCCTTTATGTCGAAGCGAGCCACCGGAACGAAACCACCGAGCCCCCTGCAGAGACATCACCCTACGACGTTGACAACGACATCCCCGCCGGTGATTCCCCGGTCCTGATACGGCGCAAGGTTTTCCCCGCCGCCCAACTTTCCCTCGACGACGCGGTGGACAACATGGAGCTCGTCGGCCACGATTTCTACCTTTTCGTGGACAAGGCTACGAATACGCCGTCCGTCGTTTACCGGCGCCGCGGCTGGACGTACGGCGTCATCACCCTGGACCATGAGTGCGAACCGGGTGACACCGTGGTCGAAGAAAAAATCATCGCGTACCGTTCGGATGACGCAGCAGCCAACGCCTAGGGTGGTGAACACCATCCGCAGAGAGGACTGACGTGCCAGCGACGCTGAGCCTGAACCAGGCCCGGCGGATCGCCCTGGCGGCACAGGGACTCGACAAAGGACGGCCCACCGGCCCCGTGACTTCACGGACGGTGGGCCGCACCTTTGCCCGGCTCCAGCTCGTCCAGATTGATTCCGTCAACGTGTTAGCCAGGAGTCACTTCCTGCCTTTCTTCTCCCGGCTGGGGAACTACGACCGCACCATCCTTCAACGGATGTCCGGTACCCATCCCCGGCGCATGGTGGAGTACTGGGCGCATGAAGCCAGCTATATCCGCCCCGAACACTTTTCGGACCTCCGGCTGTGGCAAAAAAGGGCCTGGGTAGGCGCCGCCGGAATGGACCCGGGCGTGCGTTCCGCCATATCTGCCAGGATCCTGGAAACGCTCGCTTCCTCACGCCCCATGACTGCTGCCCAAATTGCGGCCAGGATCGGTCACGTAGAGGAGAAACAGACGGACAACTGGGGCTGGAACTGGAGCGCCGTCAAGCGCGTCCTGGAACACCTGTTCGAGGAGGGCCTGGTTTCGGCGGCCTCCAGGACTGAGCAGTTTGAGCGTAAGTACACACTGACTGCCAGGGTGCTGCCGCATGTGTCCCTTGCAGACGATGGTGAACCCGATCCCGGCCCAGCGCTGCATCGGCTCATCGACGCGGCGGCCCAAGCACACGGCATCGGAACCGTGCGCTGTTTCGCCGACTACTTCCGCACTCCCGTCAAGGCCGCGGCCGCCTCCGTGGAATATCTTGTGGATTGCGGGCGGCTGGAGCGCGTGACCGTGACCGGCTGGAACCGCGAAGTGTTCCGCCACGCCGAAGCCAAGCTGCCGCGCAGCGCAACCGGCCGGGCACTGGTGAGCCCTTTTGATTCCCTGGTCTTTGAGCGTCGCAGGCTGGAGGAACTCTTTGGGTTTCACTACCGGATTGAGATCTATACCCCGGAGGACAAGAGGCGTTACGGGTACTACGTCCTTCCTTTCCTCCTGCGCGACTCGTTGGTGGCACGGGTGGACCTGAAGGCTGACCGCTTAGGCGGGAAATTGCTGGCTAAATCAGCCTTCGCCGAACCATGCGCCCCGGCGGACACCGCCGTCGAACTCGCCGCAGAGCTTCGGTTGATGGCGGCGTGGCTGGGACTTCCCGATGTGGAGGTGGGCTCGCGCGGCGATCTGGCCAACGCCCTGGCAGAGGCCGTAGCCGGCACTCAACCCGTATCCGCTCTCAGGGAACAAACAGGCCGCGGGGCCGCGTGTCTCCCGTAGACTAAAAACGCCAGAATTCGGCGGCATCAGACTGGGAGCAACTTCACGTGGCATCACTCATCGAAAAACTTCTCCGCACCGGCGATAAAAAAACGCTCCGGCAGCTGCGGAACTATGCCGACTCCATCAACGCCCTGGAAGACTCATTCAAGACCTTCACGGACGCCGAACTCCGTGAAGAAACGGACCGGCTGCGCGAGCGCCATCAGGAGGGCGGGGAGAAGCTTGATGACTTGCTTCCCGAGGCCTTTGCCGCTGTCCGGGAAGCTTCCTCACGAACTCTGGGCATGCGCCACTTCGACGTCCAGCTGATGGGCGGCGCGGCCCTGCACCTGGGCAACATCGCGGAGATGAAGACCGGTGAAGGCAAAACTTTGGTGGCAACTGCTCCTGCCTACCTCAATGCGCTCACCGGCAAGGGCGTCCACGTCATCACCGTCAATGACTACCTGGCCGAATACCAGTCCGATCTTATGGGCCGCGTCTACCGTTTCCTCGGACTGACCAGCGGCTGTATCCTCGCCAACCAGGACCCGGCCGTGCGGCGCCACCAGTACGCCTCAGATATCACCTACGGCACCAATAACGAGTTCGGTTTCGACTACCTCCGCGACAATATGGCCTGGGACAAGTCCGAACTGGTTCAGCGCGGGCACAATTTCGCCATCGTTGACGAAGTCGACTCCATCCTCATCGATGAAGCCCGTACCCCGCTCATCATTTCCGGTCCCGCCCAGGGAGACACCAACCGCTGGTACAGCGAGTTCGCCAAGGTGGTCCTGCGGCTCCAGCCGGAGAAGGACTACGAGGTGGACGAAAAGAAGCGCACCGTTGGTGTCCTGGAAAGCGGCATCGAAAAGGTGGAGGACTACCTCGGGATCCAGAACCTATACGAATCCGCCAACACCCCCCTCATCGGTTTCCTGAACAACGCCATTAAGGCCAAGGAACTTTTCAAGCGGGACAAGGACTACGTCATCCTCGACGGCGAAGTCCTGATTGTTGATGAGCACACCGGCCGCATCCTGGCCGGCCGCCGCTACAACGAGGGTATGCACCAGGCCATCGAGGCCAAAGAAGGCGTTGAAATCAAGGCTGAGAACCAGACGCTGGCCACTGTGACCCTGCAGAACTACTTCCGTATGTACGGCAAGCTCTCGGGCATGACCGGAACTGCCGAAACCGAGGCAGCGGAATTCATGAGCACCTACAAGCTGGGTGTGGTGGCCATTCCCACCAACCGGGACATGCAGCGGATCGACCAATCGGACCTGGTCTTCAAGAACGAGACAGTGAAGTTTGACGCCGTCGTCAAGGACATCGCCGAGCGGCACGAAAAAGGCCAGCCCGTTCTGGTGGGCACCACGAGCGTTGAAAAGAGCGAATACCTGTCCCGGCTTCTTGCCAAGGAAGGCATCCGCCACGAAGTTTTGAACGCCAAGAACCACGCCCGGGAAGCAGCCATCGTGGCGCAGGCAGGCCGGAAGGGCGCTGTTACCGTGGCAACCAACATGGCCGGGCGCGGTACGGACATCATGCTCGGCGGCAACGCCGAGTTCACTGCAGTGGCCGAACTCGCCAAGCGCGGGCTGGATCCTGAAGAAAACTCCGAGGAATACGAGTCGGCGTGGCCTGGGGCCCTCGAAGCTGCCAAGCAGTCTGTCAAGGACGAGCACGAGGAAGTCCTCAACCTGGGCGGCCTCTATGTGCTCGGAACCGAACGGCACGAGTCGCGCCGCATCGACAATCAGCTTCGTGGCCGTTCCGGCCGCCAGGGCGACCCCGGCGAGTCCCGTTTCTACCTGTCGCTGACCGACGACCTCATGAGGCTCTTCAACTCCGGTGCGGCGGAGCGCCTGATGAACAGCTCGGTGCCGGACGACGTCGCGCTGGAATCCAAGCTCGTCTCCCGTGCCATCGCTTCAGCCCAGGGCCAGGTGGAAGGCCGAAACGCCGAACAACGCAAGAACGTGTTGAAGTACGACGACGTCCTGAACCGCCAGCGCGAAGCCATCTATGGCGACCGCCGGCGGATCCTCGAAGGAGACGACCTGCACGAGAAGGTGCAGTTCTTCGTGGAGGACACCATCACCGCCCTCATCGATGCTGCAACGGCCGAGGGCAACGGCGACGATTGGGACTTCAACCAGCTCTGGACCAACCTCAAGACCCTGTACCCGGTGAGCGTCACCGCCGATGAGATCATCGAGGAAGCCGGCGGAAAGTCCAGGCTTACCGTGGAGTTCCTGAAGGAGGAGCTGCTCTCTGACGCACGCCTGATGTACCAGGCCCGCGAAGAAGCCATCGGTTCCGAAAGCATGCGCGAGCTGGAGCGCCGCGTGGTTCTGTCAGTCATCGGACGCAAATGGCAGGAACACCTATACGAGATGGATTACCTCAAGGAAGGCATCGGCCTGCGCGCAATGGCCCAGCGTGATCCCCTTGTTGAGTACCAGCGTGAGGGCTTCACCCTGTTCCAGAGCATGATGGAGGCCATCAGGGAGGAAAGCGTAGGATTCCTCTTCAACCTCGAAGTGGAAGTCACCCCCGCGCAGGACGTCGTGGTGGGGGACGATGAGGGTGGACATACCGAGCACGTGGAGCCGCAGGTCCGGGCAGCCGGGCTGGAAGCGCCCGCTCAGCCTGCTCAGCTGCAATACACCGCTCCGCGTGAGGATGGCGGCACACAGACCCGCGTGGAAACCCGGTCTTCAGGCCGGTCAGGCAACCCCGCGAAGGCTGCGGCGCAGGATCCGACCAGGCGGCCGGCCAAGAAGAAGAAGCGCTGACCCGTTACGGGTAAAGGCTGGTAACCGAAGTTGGAGCAGGGCCGGGAGTTGTTCCCCGGCCCTGTCCCGTCTCCGACCGAGTCAGCCTGCCGCTGCCGCTGCCGCGCGCCGTCAGCCAATGACAAGCTCGGTCACCCGCCACACTTGTTTGCCCCGCTCGAGCCGGACAGCAACCGCCCGGGCGCGGACATCGTCCACCACAACGGTGCTGGCCTCATAGATACCGTCCGCCACTTCGCAGACGCGCACTGAACGGACGAGGGAGTTCCTGTGCAGCCGTGCCAAGGCTGGGTTCCCGCTTCGTGTGATTTCGCGCCTGATGAGGGAAGCACGGTGCTGCAGCGCTGCCAGGCAACGCGGATCAAGCCGCCGTGCCAGCTGGTGGACGGGGCGGATTCCTGCGAGCACCTCCATGGCCGCCTGGACAGTGCCGCGGGTGACCGCCCGCACCTCCGATAAGTCATCAAGAGGACGCACTACCGGAGGCTGGGTTCGGGTATGCGCTGCAGGGGAAGTGGCCGCCGGAGGCTGCGGTGGAAGCCGCCGGGGCGTGTGATTAGCCTGGCGCGCTTGTGGTGGGAGGGCTCGAACAGGTATGGCTGCAGTCATGACTTTCCCCTTGGCTGGTAGCTGGTGTTGGTGTGAATCGTTTGGGGCCGGCCCTGCTTAGGAGGCCGCCGGCGGCTGCAGAACTTGTCCTGGGAGCAGCACATCGGGATTGTGGCCGATGACTGACCGGTTGGCTTCGTACCACCGGGGCCATTGGGTGGCAATTTCAACATCCGAGGCCCCTGGCCCCATTGCCTGCGCTGCCACGTCCCAGAGTGTGTCTCCTGCCAGCACTGTGACGGCAGCGGCATTGCCCGTAGCGCCCGAGGCGGTGCGTGCAGCAGGGGCCGTCAGCAGTCCCGGGTCCGATGGCGGGGCAGACGGCTGCCAACCCGGATGAGTCTCGGATGCCGGAACTTTAGGGTCGGGGCTGCCGTCCTCCATTGAAACTGGAGCTGGGTCGCTCCCGGTGCCCCCCGCACCGGGAGGGGAGGCTGGAGCCGCGGCTCGAACCGATGCAACCTGGTCCTGGGGAGGAGTCCATTCCGGTCCGGGTAGCCCGGTATGCGCAGTCGCGGCGGGGCCTGTTACCAGGTGGATCGAAAGTACGCCCAGTACCAGCCGCTGCATCAGGGCAGGTGAGAAGTTCGCGGTTAAGGAAGCCGCGCGGGTTTTGCCCTTCCGTTCGAGGAGCGTGGTGGCGCAGGCGAAGAACAATCCAAGGAACCACCAACCCACCAGTACAGCGCCGGCGGCCGCCGCGGCTGCCCCCAACAGGTGCTCAGCATCGAGTTCCTGGTGACGGGCTGAGGACTCCTTCCATTGCTCCAGAATCCCTGAACCCGCGGCAAAAAGCAGGATACCCAGGAGCAGTATGGTTGTAGCGCTTACGGCGTCAGTCCACCGGACAGGCTCTGGCGATCTAGTCATCAGGTTTCCTTTTGATGCAGTTTGATGCAGTTTGATGTTGTTATGCCCAGTGTGCACCCGTCCTTCATTCTTTGTCCAGACGTTGGACTGAAGTAGGAACCGTTATTGACGTCCGATGGTGCGGGCCCTACTCTGGCCGAATGCGCTGGGATTCACTCTTTGATGATCTCGAGAGCCAAATTGCAGAGACGGACCGGCTGGCCCTGGACGCCGAAGTGAACGAGCGGATCCGGGCGGAAATGGTTGGCCTGGAACTGGTCGACCGGTTGCGGGCAGGTCTGGGCTGCCGGCTGACTGTCCACGTTGCCGGCGGTGAGTCTTTTTCCGGGGTGCTCACCCACGCCGGTGGAGACGCCCTGGTGCTCGACGAGGAACAGCATCAGTTGCTTATTCCCTACGCGGCAGCAGTGCGCTATATGGGACTCGGCCGGGTGTCGCTGGCTGAAGCGTCGTCCGTGCGCCGTGGAATTGGGCTGGCGAGCGCCCTTCGCGTCATGGCCCGGGACCGGGCGGAACTTTCAGTTCTGACCGGGAATGCCGGCGGCATAGTTCGGCTGGCAGGAGTCATAGACCGGGTGGGACGGGACTACTTTGACCTCGCTGTCCTCGCCCCGGGCGAGGCGCGCCGCAGCCACCACGTTGGCCAGATTGCCACTATCCCCTTCGCCGCATTGGCTGCCATCAGGTCGCGGCGGGCGGACGGGATCTGACCGCCGGCGGGCCGAGCACCAAGGGAGACCGGAGGAATAAGCCCGTGAGAGTCAGACCGACTTGGACTTTGATTCCTGAATCATCCGGCTTGCTTCGGCGTACCGCTCCTCGATGTACTGCTCAAGCATCTTTTCCTCGACCCGCCACTGCCCGCGGCCGCCGACCTGAATAGCCTTGAGCTCACCGCTTCGGACTAGGGCATATGCAGCCGGAGAATTAATCTGCAGCTGCTCGGCAACATCCGCGAGTGTAAGAAACCTGGGCATACACCCATTTTGCCCCACAACCGAGCGTTTTGCTGGTGTTATCCACAATTTGGCCTTGTTTGGCCTGATGACTTTTGTTCCTGCGTCCCTGCCGTAACAATGAGGGAGTCCGGACACACACAACAGTCGCGGTGCGCATAGGGGGAGAAACGGTAATGGTTCCTGAATCAGCTGCCACTGCGGCAAGGTTGAAACGGCCTTCATGGAAGGACCCCCGCTTACTGGTAGGTGTTCTCCTCGTGCTGGCATCCGTGGCTGGCGTCGTTGTCCTGGTGGGGAGCGCGGACCGGACCACGGAGGTTTATGCTGCCCGTGATGGCATCGCCGTGGGCGAAAAGCTGACCTCGGAAAACTTGGTCCGTGCCAAGGTGAGGCTCGGGGAGACCGAGGCGCAGTACGTCACGGCCGAGTCGGGCCTGCCGGAGAATATGGTGGCGGTGCAAAGGATTGGCAAGGACCAGCTCGTTCCCCGGGCAAGCCTTGGCGCAGTAGATGAATTGGACCGCAAGCCGGTTGCCTTAGCCATCGAGGAAATCTTGCCGGCGCAGGCGGTTGCAGGTGCCAGGGTTGATGTCTGGGTAGCCCAGCCGGATGCCCGAAACGGCTTCAGCGAACCGAAGCTTCTGCTGCCGGGAGCTGAAATAGCCGAGGTGACGGAAGGTTCAACAGCCCTTGGATCCTCCCGCACCACGGTGTTGATGGTGTTGGTGGAGGACAGCCAGATGCCCGCCCTGCTGGGCGCACAGGCAAACGAAGCGAAAATCTCTGTCGTGTGGAACCCCGGGGGCGGCACCCGATGAGTATTCCCGTCGTCACTGTCGGACAGAGCCGTGAGGACCTGGTTGGCGGCCTCGAACGCTTGCACGGTCCGGTTACCGTGGTTCGGAGATGTGCAGAACTGGCCGAGCTGCTGGCGGCATGCCAGAGCGGACTGGCACGGGCCGCCGTGGTTGCCGAGGGTTCCGAAGGCTTGACCGCGTCCCTCGTCGATCGGCTGGGAGCGGTCGGTGTCGCTATTGTCGCCCTGACCGATTCCCCGGAAGAGGCTGCGAGACTCCGGGGGATAGGAGTTGCCTCGGCCCTGACAGGCGTGGAATCAGCCATGCTATCCGACAGGATTACCGAGGCCGTGGCCCAGCTGACGGGCGGCGGGCAACTGGGCACGTACTGGAGTAATGCCGCCGATACCGGGGCTGCCCTCCAGCCCGTTCCGGCGAAACCGGAAAGCAGCCCCGACGAGCCCGGCCCGGGACGGATTATCGCTGTCTGGGGCCCTGCGGGGGCACCCGGGAGGACTATCGTAGCGGCGAATATCGCAGGCGAACTCACCGCCGAGGGAAAGACAGTCATCCTCGTGGACGCCGACAGCTACGGTGCGAGCATCGCGGCTGTGCTGGGCCTGATGGATGAGTCCGCCGGCCTGGCCCAGGCATGCAGGCTCGCAGACCAGGGGCTCCTGGATGCGGAAGCACTAAGAAAAGTAGCAACGCCAGTCACCACTAAACAGGGTACTTTCCGCGTCCTCACCGGGATCACCCGTGCAGACCGGTGGACGGAGCTCAGGGCCTCGGCACTGGCTCTCGTCCTGGAACGGGCGAAACAGCTTGCCGAGGTGGTTGTGGTGGATACCGGATTCTGCCTTGAGGCTGACGAGGAACTCAGTTTTGACACCATGGCCCCACGCCGCAACGCCGCCACTTTGCGCTCCCTCGAACTGGCCGACACTGTTTACGCTGTGGGCGCCGCGGATCCTGTCGGAGTGCCAAGACTCGTGCGGGGGTTGGCCGAGCTTGTGACCGCCGTTCCACAGGCTGCCCCCATTGTTGTGATGAACAAGGTGCGGGCCTCCTCGGTAGGCCGGAGCCCTGAACGGCAACTGCAGGAAGCATGGCAGAGGTTCGGACCGGCAACGGAGCTGAAAGCATTCCTTCCTGAAGACCGCACCGCTGCCGATGCAGCTCTGCTCCGAGGATCGCTGTTGCTGGAGGCTGCACCGGAGTCGCCCCTTCGCCGGGCCATTGCGGAGCTTGTTTGTGCACCCGCCCAGCGAAATGCAAAAAGCTCTGTATTTTCTTCCACAGCAGCCCGGAAGCTAAAAGACTAGGCTCGCGGTAAGAGCTGCAAGGAAGCAGCGAAAATCTTGTGATGGAGGCGTGTGTCGATGTCGTCTGGATCCAGCGTGGAGGATCAGCCCCTTTCCATTGAAGGCCAGGAAGGCTTCATCGGGGACTACTATCAACACCTAGCCGATGAGGATGCACGGAGCTATCCGGCAGACACCCTGACAGCGCGGGCGGAAGCGCACCGGAACGTGGCGTCGGTGCGGAAGCCAGGCCAGGCCCTCGTTTCGATTCTGGACGAGGAAGACAGCAGCGTGGTCTTCGTTGTCACGGACGACATGCCGTTCCTGGTCGACTCCGTCAATGCGGAGCTCGTCCGCCAGCATGCAGCCATCAGGCTTGTGGTGCACCCTCTTTTCGTGGCTACCCGTAACAGGGACACCGCGGCGCTGGTAAAGGTGAACAAGGTGCCTTCGCATCTGGGCATCTCCAGTGGTGATACCGCTGCCATGCCCAATCTGTCCCACCTCATAGCGCAGGGTGAAAACGCCTCGCATATGGAGTCCTGGATCGCCGTCGAAATCAACCGCGTTTCCGAGGAAGCGAAAGCAGCGCTGCTCGAAGGTCTGCAGAGGGTACTGAGCGATGTCCGTGCAGCCGTTGAGGACTGGCCGCAGATGCGCCAGAAAGCGCTGCAAATCGCGGAAAGCCTCGACAAGGTTGCGAACCCGGCGCAGATCGCGGAGCTCCGCCAGGCGAAGGACCTCCTGCACTGGCTTGACGACGGGAACTTCACGTTCCTGGGGTACCGCGAGTATGACCTCATCAACGTGGACGGGGAAGACGTCCTCGAGCTGCGTGAAGACAGCGGCCTCGGGCTGCTGCGCGCTGCGGCAGATTCTCCGCACATCCAGCACCTCACGGACACGGGCAGGAAAAAGGCGCGCGAAAAGCGCGCGCTCGTGATCACCAAGGCCAATTCCCGTTCCACCGTCCACCGCTCTGCGTACCTGGACTACATTGGGGTCAAGAGTTTTGACGCCGCCGGCAATGTCAACGGAGAGCGTCGCTTCATCGGACTCTTTGCCACCAGCGCCTACACCGGTTCCGTCCGGAATATCCCGATTATCCGGGAAAAGGTCGATGCGGTCCTGGGCAGTGCAGGTTTCCCTCCGGATTCCCACTCGGGGAAGGACCTCCTGGGAATCCTGGAAACCTACCCCAGGGATGAGCTCTTCCAGATCGAGGTCCCGGACCTCGCAGCCACAGCCCTCGGCATCCAAAAACTCCAGGAGCGGAGGCGGACCCGGCTCTTTTTGCGCCCGGACATCTACGGGCGGTTTATGTCCGCCGTCGTCTACCTTCCCAGGGACAGGTACACCACCAACGTCCGCCTCCGCATTGAGCAGGAACTACGCGAGACGTTCCAGGCCGTGTCAATCGACTATGAAGCGCGCATGACAGAGTCGGCACTCGCCCGGCTGTTCTTCCGTATCCGCCTGCCCAAGGGGGCGGATTTCAGCAACGTCAACACCGAGGAACTGGAGAAGCGGCTGGTGCGTGCCGCCCGTTCCTGGAGTGAAGGCATCGCGGAAGTCCTGCGGGAAGGGCGGGACGTTGCAGAGGCAAAGGAGCTGGCCGCCATCTGGTCGGAGGCCTTCCCCGCAAGTTATCGCGTTGATTACGAAGTTGAGGACGCCCTGGAGGACATCGCCCGCTTCGAAAGATACGGCGCGACGGCGGAACGGACTGCCGGCACCAAGCAGGAACGTCCCGGCGTCCATGTCTACCTCCCTGAAGGAGCGGGGGCGACACTCGAGGAGGACGCCCGCGTCAAGCTCTACATGCTGGAGCCCAAAAGCCTGAGCCAGATCCTGCCCTTCTTCCACAACCTTGGCCTGGAGGTCCTTGACGAGCGGCCGTTCGAAATCGAGACCGCGGACCGCAGGGATTTCTTCCTCTACGACCTGGGCCTCAAGTATCCGGCCGGAGTTGATCCTGTTTCCACCGGCCAATTGCTGGCTGATTCGTTCTCAGCCGCAGTCACCGGCGCCGCTGAATCGGACGCCTTCGACCGACTCGTCCTGCGGGAGGGCCTGCAGTGGCGCCAGATCACGGTGCTGCGTGCCTACGCCCGCTACATGCGGCAGATGGGCAACGCCAACTCCTTCGGTTTCATGGCCGACACCTTGCTGGCCAATCCCGATGTGACGAAGGGGCTGAGCGCGCTTTTCGCTGCCCGCTTTGATCCTTCCCTGAACGAGGAAGAACGGCTGGAGGCGCAGGCGTCCGTCCGCGAGGGTCTGGCAGCGGCCATCGAAAAAGTTGCGACTCTTGACGCCGACAGGGTGCTGCGAACCTTCGTGAACCTCATCGAGTCCACGCTTCGGACCAACTTCTACCAGTACAAGCCACACCTGAGCTTCAAGCTCAACCCCGCAACAATTGAAGGGCTGCCCTTCCCCCGCCCCATGTTCGAAATCTGGGTCTATGCACCACGCGTCGAGGGCGTTCACCTCCGCTTCGGCAAGGTAGCCCGGGGCGGGCTGCGCTGGTCCGACCGCCGCGAGGATTTCCGCACCGAGGTCCTGGGCCTGGTCAAGGCACAAACGGTCAAGAACGCCGTCATCGTCCCCACCGGAGCCAAGGGCGGCTTCTTCGCCAAGCAGCTTCCCGACCCTACCCTCGACCGCTCCGCCTGGATGGCCGAAGGCATTGAAAGCTACAAAACCTTCATCCGCGGTCTCCTCGATCTCACTGACAACCTCGTCACTGGGGGAGACGGCGAAAGGCTGGTGCCGCCGTCGGACGTTGTAAGGCACGACGACGACGATTCCTATCTCGTGGTGGCGGCAGACAAGGGAACCGCGACCTTTTCCGACATCGCCAACGGCCTGGCGCAGGAATACGGGTTCTGGCTCGGCGACGCGTTTGCCTCCGGCGGGTCGGTTGGATACGACCATAAGGCGATGGGCATCACCGCGCGCGGCGCCTGGGAATCCGTGAAGCGCCACTTCAGCGAGCTCGACCTGGACACCCAGACCCAGCCCTTCACGGTGGTCGGGGTGGGCGACATGTCCGGCGACGTGTTCGGCAATGGCATGCTCCTCTCACGCCACATCCGGCTTGTCGCCGCCTTCGACCACCGCCACATCTTCCTCGACCCCAACCCGGACGAAGAAACCTCCTTCGTGGAGCGGCAGCGGCTGTTCGAATTGCCGAGGTCCTCATGGGACGACTACAACAAGTCCCTCATCAGCGAAGGCGGCGGCGTCTTCGCCAGGCAGGCCAAGTCAATTCCTGTTTCAGCCCAAGTGCGGGCCGCCCTGGGCCTTCCCGCTGAAACCACCGAGCTCAGCCCGCCGGAACTCCTGCGTGCAATCCTGCTGGCTCCTGCCGACCTGCTGTACAACGGCGGAATCGGCACCTACGTCAAGGCGAGCACGGAGACCAACGCTTCTGTAGGGGACAAAGCCAATGATGCCATCCGTGTTGACGGCAAGGACCTGCGCGTGAAGGTGGTGGGCGAGGGTGGAAACCTGGGGATGACCCAACGCGGCCGCATTGAGGCAGCTCTGCAGGGGGTCATTCTCAACACCGACGCCATCGACAACTCCGCCGGTGTTGACTGCTCGGACCATGAGGTCAACATCAAGATCTTCGTGGACCGGATGGTTGCTGCGGGGAATCTGTCGGCAGAAGAGCGTGCAGGTTTCCTTGCCTCCATGACCGATGAGGTGGGCCGGCTGGTGCTGGAGGACAACATCGACCAGAACATCCTGCTGCTGAACGACCGGACCAAGGTGGCAGAGTGGAGTCCCAGCTATGAGCGGCTGATGGACTGGCTGGAGAAAAAGGCTGACCTGAACCGTGAGCTGGAGGCGCTTCCCACCACGGCAACCCTGCGGGAACGGTTGCAGCAGGGACAGGGACTGACGTCGCCGGAGCTGTCCGTGCTGGCCGCCTACGCCAAGATTGAGCTGGCGTCCGCACTGCGGGACAGTGATTTGGCTGATGACCCGTGGTTCAGGAAAACGCTGCGGGCCTACTTCCCCGAGCAGCTGCGCGACCGGTTTGACGCGGAGCTGGACACCCACCCACTGCGGCGCGAGATCATCGCCACAGTCGTGGCCAACGACATGATCAACATGGGCGGCATTACTTTCGCTTTCAGGACCATGGAGGAAACTTCGGCCTCGGAAGTGGCTGTGGCCAAAGCGTTTGTTGCCCTGCGGGAGGTGTACGAGCTCGACGTAATGGTCGAGGAGCTGAACAACCTGCCGGCATCGTTCCCCACCGAGCACTGGAGTACCGTCCACCTGGACATCCGGCGGCTGCTCGATAGGGCCGTCCGGTGGCTGCTGGGGCAGGGCAGCGTTTCGCGGCCGATTGCCGAGGTCGTCGGTGAATTCAAACCCCTCGTGGATCCCATGCGCGCCCGCCTGCTGGACTACCTGCGCGGCGATGACCGGGACCGGGTTGCCGGCTGGCTGGAAAATGCGCGCGATTGGGAGCTGCCCGAAGGGCTCGCTCTCCGCTGGGCTGAGCTTTTCGAGAGCTTTGTCCTGCTGGACATCGCAAAGATTGCCCGCGTCCGCAAGGATCCCGTGGAGGAAATAGCTGCCGTCTACTACACCGTCTTCAACCGGTTCCACGCAGATTCGCTGTTGGAGCGCATCAGCAGCTTGCCGCGGCAGGACAGGTGGCAGGCGTTGGCCAGGGCAGCCCTGCGGGATGACCTGTACTCGACTATTTCGGACATGACGACCGCGGTGCTGGACGCCACCAGCGCAGCGCTCTCGCCGGAGGCGCGCCTGAAGGATTGGGAGGCCCTGAACGCGGAGCAGTTGGGCCGGGCCAAGAGCATGTTCGATGAGGTCAATGCGCTTGAAGCCGACGACATGGCCTCACTGTCGGTAGCATTGAGGCTCTTGAGGTCAATCGTTCGACGCTAGCGAGTCCGGCGTCGCAAATGGAGGTGCAGTGGCAATCTTTACGGACCCCATCAGGGAACATGCTGATTTCGGGCCGGGCGATGCCGAATGGCTGCACCTCCTGGTGGGGGACTGGCAGATGGTTGCGGACCTGGCGTTCGCGGACCTCGCCCTCTGGTTCCCCCACCCTGACCACGGCTATGTGGCACTGGCGCATGTCCGGCCATCCACCACCCATACGGTGTTCCACGGTGACTTCGTGGGGGATCCCATCCGCTCCGATCTCCAACCGCTGGTGGACAAGGCATGGAACAGCCGCTCTATTGAGCGTTCCAGTGAAACCAACTGGAACAGCGACATGGCGCTGCGGGTGGAGGCCGTTCCCATGGTGCGGAACGGCCGCACGCTGGCCGTAGTCACCACGCACATGGATCTCTCGAGCTCGCGTATGCCGTCCCGGCTGGAGCTGACGTACCGGCAATGCGCGTACGACCTTCTCAGGATGGGCACCCTGGGCCTGTGGCCGGACTTCGCGTCTCCCACGGGTTCCCGCCGCGGTGCCCCGCGTGTAGGCGACGGGCTGATCCGGCTCGACGCCGAGGGCATCGTGCAGTACGCCAGCCCCAACGGTGTCTCCGCTTTCCGGCGCCTCGGTGACGGGGAATCGCTGGAGGGGCGGTCGCTGGCGGAGGTCACGGCAAGCCTGCTGAAGGACCGGCGCATGGTTGACGAGACGTTGCCCCTGGTGGTGACCGGCCGGATGCCGTGGCGCAGCGAGATTGAATCGCGCGGGGTGAGCCTGTCCCTGCGCGCGATCCCGCTGCGGGATGAGCAGCAGCGCTTCGGCGCCCTGGTTCTCTGCCGGGATGTTTCCGAACTGCGACGGCGGGAAATGGAGCTGGTGACCAAAGATGCGACCATCCGCGAGATCCACCACCGCGTTAAGAACAACCTGCAGACTGTTGCGGCGCTGCTGCGGATGCAGTCCCGCCGCATGGTGAGCGACGAGGCGAAGCAGGGCCTGGAGCAGGCGATGCGCCGCGTGGCCACCATCGCGCTGGTCCACGAGACGCTGTCCCAAGGTCTGACGCAAAGTGTGGACTTTGACGAGCTGATCGGGCGGCAGTTCCGGCTCTCAGCAGAGGTCGCCTCGCCGTCGCAACAGGTCCGGACCGAGCGCTCCGGCATGTTCGGCGAACTGCCCAGTGACTTCGCCACACCCTTGGCCCTGGTCATCAATGAGCTGGTTACCAATGCCGTGGAGCATGGCCTTGAGGGGCGTACGGGAACAGTCTGGCTGTTGGCCGACCGCTCCGAAGGGGAAGAAGGCGGGGAAGAGCTGACTGTCACTATCGCCGACGACGGCGTGGGGCTTCCCGAGACGCCTCACGTTGAGGGGCTTGGCCTGCAGATCGTTCGTACCCTGGTGACCAGTGAGCTCGGCGGCACCATCCAGTGGCAGCCGCGCGAAGGCGGCGGCACTGCCGTTCAGATCCGTCTAAGCCTCGAAGCCAAATAGTCGGGGGACAGCAAAAGGCCCCGGCGGCAACCTTGCGGTTGCTGCCGGGGCCTTTTCTTGAAATTTTGTTGGCCGGTGTGCCTAATGGAGTCAGGAGGCCCGGCGGGCGCGGGCTGCCCGGCGCTTGAGTGCGCGGCGCTCGTCTTCGCTCATGCCGCCCCAGACACCGGCATCCTGGCCAGACTCGAGGGCCCACTGCAGGCAGGTGTCCACCACCGGGCAGCGGCGGCACACGCTTTTCGCTTCCTCAATCTGCAGGAGCGCCGGGCCTGTGTTTCCAACGGGGAAGAACAGTTCCGGGTCCTTTTCAAGGCACGCTGCGCGGTTACGCCAATCCATGCTGATCAGTTGCTCCAATTCTGGGAAAAGCTCTTTGTGAAATTATTCACTAGTAGCTACAAAGGAAAGGGGCCCGACAGGGCCCCGTTGGTCATCTGCATCAAGCCTGTCATGTTAACGCTGTGTAAACAAGAGGTAATAAGGCTTGAAATCCCGGGAACGCTGAGCGATGCATCACAGTAGCGGCAGCGGCCCTCACCACTGTCCGACTATGTCCGGTAGGGTGCCAATGTGTCAAGACCTCCCGAGTACCCCACCGACCCTCCGAGCGACTCAGGCAGCGCAGGCAAAGGTCCTGAGGAGGCTCCGCCGGGACCGCATACGCGTAGCACCCACGGGGGCCGGCCCCCGGCTGTCCTCGTGGTGGCGCTGGTTGTGGCGGCGGAGGCGACAGCCCTGCTGGCAGCCGCGGCCTGGTACGGCTACCAGTTGGCGGCCGGCAGTCCGGTCCTTTCATTTTGGGGCGCAGTCTTCACCCTTGTGCTGCTGCTGGCCTTCTCTGCTTGGTTGTTCGCGGTAGCTGTGTTCCTTTACCGGGGATGCCGCTGGACCAGGGCGGCCGCGCTGGTGGCGCAATTGTTTGCTTTGACCATCGGTTTTCCCACTCTGACTGGCGGTCTGCCTTTGGCTGGGTTGGCCATCCTGGTCCCGGCCGTTTGCGCCATCGTGCTGTTGTTCCATAACAAGGTCATCAGTTTTGCCTCCCGGACCGGAAGCACAACCCCGGCCCTCTGACCGCTTGTCCGGCAGCACCTGTGTGCGGGCCTGTCTGCATGTCCTGGCCGGCATCCTTCTGTGTCATCCCTTGAGAACTATCTGCCGTAAGTCTGGCTACTGCTTCTGGGGCGGTTTACTAGCGTTCCCGCGGATCATGCTTGGAGATGGGTCCAGCCCAGCCGACTTGGATATTGCGGGCGTGGCCCTGGGCGACGAGAACGCCCCTGCCGGGCGGTGCGCCGGCATCCACGTCGAACCTGATTCCAAAAAGATCACCATCCTGTAGTGAACGTGGTGCTAGCAGGAGTCCCGTCCCGGCCGAGCGGGAGTTTATGACCAGCGGCACACGTTGTATGAGCAAGGAGCTGTAGGACGCGGTGAGGGCCACGGGGTAACCCAAGGCGTGCATTTCCGATAAAACCCGGATGGCCTCGGCGGGGAGAAGATCGGCATCATCGGCCAACGCGACGGTTCCCTTTGGTGTTTCGCCTGCCGCTGCGGCGGCCAGTTCCCGCTGCCAGAAGTCAACCGGGTCCGTCCCGTCTTCCGGGAAGAGCCAAGGGCCGCCGCCGGGGTTCATCAGCGGCAGCGCGCGAAGGACATTGGTTTTTCCCGATCCAGATCCTCCGAGGACGGTGAAGACTCCTGCCACCGGCAGCCTGAAGGACATGGGGACTAGTTCATCACCGCCCACACCCACGAGGACCTCGCGCGGCGTGGTGCTGCCCCGCGCGGGTCTTAATTGGCGCCCACGGGTCAGGGCTTGTTCCATCCCGGGTGGCTCCGTGTTGGGACGTATTTCTGTGGCTTCCACCAAGGACGGCAATTGTTCAACTTTGAATGGGCGCGTACTTGCTGGGCAGCTCGAGTTTCCCGCACTACTCGCGCTTGCATGGCTGTCCTCGTCGTCCGCATTGTCCATGCTGGTTGTGTTGTTATTCATGCTCGCTGCTGGTCCGGACTCCCAGGACTGGTCAGGGGCGGCGCTGTACAGCTGGCAAGTGGCCGGACCGCCACGCGCGACGGGACCAAATGCTACGGCGCGGCCTCTAACCTCGGCCGTAGAGGGCATTCGGGGCCACGCTATCCGGCTGTCCGGATTTGAACCGGTGGGGAAGTAAAGCCGGTTGGGAAGTGCCGGGAATGCCCTTGAGCTGACAAGTTCGCGGTCGCCGGAAACCAGCACAATGATCGCTGCACCTGCGCCGTCACGGGTCAGGTCCTGGACAAGTTCTTCGGCCCAGGACAAAGTCCCGGCACGGAATGCCGAAAGCCACGAACCCCAGCCAGCGATGACGAGGAGCAAAGGCACTTTGTCCTGTTCATGGGATTGGCTTTGCCGGCGTGACAGTTCCTTTTTCAGGCGTTCCAGCACGCGGACGGCCCGCCGCAGGTCGTGCAGCCCCACATACGCCCCGATACGGGGGTGATTCGCCGTGCGGTGAAGGGTACCCCCTGCATCCAGGATGTAGCCGTGCGCTTCAAAGGGGTGCGAAAGCACTTGCATCACTGCCAGTTCCAAGGCATCTGTGCCCCCGGAGGACGGGGCGCCGATGAGGGCCAAGTGACTGTCCTCAGCAGGATTCCACGTAAGTGGCGCCACTCTTTGCTGTTCCGGCAGGTCCAGCAGGCCGAGGATCATCGATCCTGCCACGCTCGTGCGACTGCCTGCCGGAGTTGCTGATATCGCCTCCTGGGGTCCCCCCAGATCCGGTGGGAGGGGACGGGCGACTGGTCGCCTAGGCCTCCGGCCCTTCCGCTCACACCAGAGGTCCTGCATCATAGCCACGAGTGGTGCTGCAGCCTGCGCGGGCGATTCGGCAGTGGCGACACTTTCAGAGCCACCCGTCTTGTCGAAGGCAAGACAATCGATGGCGGGCTGCACGGTGACGGCGGCGCTCGTGCCGAACGCGCACCGGGTTGGTCCCGCGGAAGCGGCCTGAAATTCCTGGGGAGCTTCCGTGCCGCGCGCCAGGAAGGCGCGCCCAGGGGCATCAATGCTGATGGCCGCCGCAACCTTGGAATTGATGATGTCCAACGACTCCATCTCTGACTGGACCCGAAGCGCAATGCTCGAGGTCACATTGGCCCGGATGTCCGCTGTCAGCGCTCCTTGCGGGCGCTGGGTGGCCATGACCAAGTGGATTCCCAGCGAGCGGCCAATGGCCGCTATCCGCATCAGTTCCCGAAGTACTTCTGGGGCATCGTCCACGAGCATGCGGAACTCATCGATGACGATGACCAGATGGGGAAGTGGGAAGTCATGTGCCGCAGGGGTGGACTCGTATGCCGCTAAGTCCGGCACCCGCGCGGTAGCCAACGCTTCCTCGCGCAGGCGGATTTCCGCACGGAGGGAAGTAAGGGTGCGTTCGAGCTCGTAGGCGGACAGGTCCGTCAGGAGCCCGACGCAATGCACCAGTTCCGCTAGGGGCCCGAGCCCGGAGCCGCCCTTGAAGTCGATGAACAGGAAATTAACCCGCTCCGGTGGGTGGCTGAGGGCCAAAGCCAGGGTGAGGCTGCGGAGGAGTTCCGACTTGCCGGAACCGGTGGTACCGGCGACCAGCAGATGGGGGCCGTCTGTCTGAAGGTCCAGAGTGCGTGGTCCGGTGGTACCCAGCCCTAGAGGAAAGTGAAGACGTTGTTCCCGGGCGCTGGCATTCCAGCGGGCGGCAGTTTCATGGGGTGAGAGCGGCAGCACGTCCTGGAGTGAGCACACTTCGGGGACAGCGGACTCCGCGCTTTCCCGTGGTTCCGGATGGGATGCCAGGTGCCGGCAGAAGCTGAGGAAGACACTTTCTGGTGCCAAGTCAGGGACAAAAATTATGTTGCCGGCGGCGAGCCGCAGGAGTGATTTCTGCTCGGATAGCTCCACATCTGCACCCGCACCTTCCCCGGCCGCGAGGAACTCAAGGACCTGCCAACCGAGCGCCGCGGCACTTTCACAGATTGCGCCGTCGTCGCCCGCGGCCGCGGCAGCGGCAGGATCCAGCAGCAGGAGTACGCCGTGCCGGTAGTTCCGCCCGAAGCCCTCATCCAGGATGCGAAGTAAGTCCGGTACAGAAGGGGTGAGAGTGACAGCAGCTAAATACCTGGCGCCCAGAGGAAGTCGGTCTGCTTCCCCAAAGATGATGATTCGTGTGCCCTGGCCCCTGGGATAGCCCGCAAGCTGCATGACGAGCGAACGGACGAGGCCGTCCGTCTCTGCCTGTGGTCCGCGGAACGTGGTTTTGATGGATGCCGGGTCCAGCGATACAGGAACAGCGGCCAGGGTCGGAAGGTGGACGGAGGAGATGGAAGGCTCGACTTTCACGTTGGCGGGTTGCGGAGCCTCCCCAAGCCGCAGCCAGACTCTTTCCTCGGTGGAGCAAATAGGGTTGCGGCCCTGTCTCTGACTGACGACCAGCACGAGAACCGCAAGTGATGGGCCGGCCCGCCGTCGTCGCTTTTGGTCTTCTGCCATAGCGGCCATGACTGCTGTTGTCAGGTCGCGGCGCTGCCTGCGATGTGAGGCGAGGGGCACGAGGACAGACACCGCCGAGGCGGCAGCAAAGGCCAGGAACATCCACATGCCGGTGAGCACGGCAAGTCCTATCCCAACCAGCAGGGGAAGAATAGCGGCCAGTAGGAGGGCCGCCCTGTTGGCTGTATCCATTCGGCCGGGGACGGTGAAGGGCTGACGGGTGGAGGCACCGGCGTCGGCAAGTTCTTTATCCGTTACATCCATGAAGACCAGCGACATGCTTGTGTTGCCGCAGGTGATGATTGAGCCTGTGGAAATGACGGCGACGCGGACCCGTTCGCCGTCGATGCGGATGCCGTTAGCGCTGTCCAGGTCGATAATCATGATGGCTGTGTCTGTAACGTCGAGGCGGGCGTGTTCCCGCGACAGTTCTGGGTCGGGGATCACGATGCGGGTGCCGCTTCGCCCAATTGAGTAGGAACCCCGCCGCAGCGGGACAACGGTGCCCGCTCCCACGCCGGTGTGGACCGCCAGTGCGAGGTGCGCGTCCTCGGCCCTCGCCCGCTGTTGAACTTTGCGGGCATTCCGCTGGGTAGGCCCATCGACAAGGACGGCGCCGTTAACCAAGGGGGCCAAGTTCACGGTCATCAAGCGGATGTCTTCGCCGTTGATAGTGACCGGCCCTGTTCCGAAGTGCTGAATCAGCTGGGCATGTACATGTTCACCGGTGGTCCCCTCAGGTGCATCTATGGTCAGCTCCCGGGGTAGTTCCTGCAGCCCCGCACTTGGGCTGCGGACCAGCGTGCAATGAAATTTCATGGGTACGAATCCTTACGGCCTTTTCGCCCACGCTAGTGAGCGCTGCAACGCGTTGCCTGGATCAGTGTTTGTATGTGGACAAGCACCGACGCCGCTTGATGAGGATCACCACAAACGCCTTGGTCGCGCTTGATTCGACGGGCGCCATAGTGCCTCGGGTAGGCTAGAGCAGCAGACAATGCGCACCATTGCGCTGCCCGCATTCAAACCAGGAGATTTTGTGACCGCTGACCTTGTCATCGTAGGGTCCGGCTTTTTTGGCCTGACAATCGCAGAGCAGGCCGCTACTGAGCTCGGCTTGAAGGTTGTCGTTATCGACCGCCGCCACCACATCGGCGGCAATGCCTACAGCGAAAAAGAAGAGCAAACGGGTATCGAGGTGCACCGCTACGGTGCCCACCTGTTCCACACCTCCAACGAGCGCGTGTGGGAGTACGTCAACCGGTTCACCACCTTCACGAACTACGTTCATAAGGTCTATGGCGTGCACAAGGGCGAGGTTTACTCCCTGCCTATCAACCTGGCCACCATAAACCAGTTCTTCCGTGCCAACTTGACTCCTGGCCAGGCCAGGGACCTCATTCAGGAGCAAGCCGGTGAGCTTGCGGGTACCGATCCGCAGAATCTTAATGACAAGGGCATTCAGCTGATCGGGCGGCCGCTGTATGAGGCATTCATCAAGCACTACACCGGCAAGCAGTGGCAGACGGATCCAAAGGACCTGCCGGCGGGCATCATCTCGCGGTTGCCTGTTCGCTACAACTACGACAACCGGTACTTTAATGACAAGTACGAGGGTCTCCCCACAAACGGTTACACCGCGTGGATCGAAAAGATGGCCGAGCACCCGAACATCGAGGTCCGGCTGAACACCGACTTCTTCGACGAGTCGCACGAGTTCAGCAAGAACAAGGTCGTGGGCAACATCCCGGTAATCTACACGGGCCCGGTTGACCGTTACTTTGACTACGCCGAAGGCGACCTCTCATGGCGCACCATCGACTTCGAGGAGGAGGTTCTCGAAGTGGGGGACTTCCAGGGCACATCAGTAGTGAACTATAACGACGACGACGTGGCGTACACGCGCGTTATCGAACCCCGCCACTTCCACCCGGAGCGGGACTACCAGACGGAAAAGACCGTAATCATGCGCGAATTCTCACGCTTCGCGGAGAAGGGCGACGAGCCCTATTACCCCATCAACACCTCCGCCGACCGGGACCGGTTGCTCAAGTACCGCGACCTGGCGGCAGCAGAGAAGGACGTCCTGTTCGGCGGACGCCTGGGTACCTACAAATACCTGGACATGCACATGGCCATTGGGTCCGCGCTCAGCATGTTCGACAACAAGATCCGGCCGCATTTTGAAAGCGGCGCAAAGCTGGAAAGTGGAGGCGTGGACGCATGAGCGTGTCCATGGACTTCGAGCTCCAGAGGGTCGTTTTTCCTCCCCCTGGCGAGTTCGATGCCATCGAATTATACGTAGACGCGGGAAGCGCGCTGGGACTTCATCTTGTTGAGGACGACAGCCTCTACCGGAACCCCAAACTGCCCGAGAATAAACTTCACGTCGTGGGTTCCAGCCCTGTCGAGGCCCACCATGAAGACTTTCTGTCCCGCACCTCTATGAAGGTAAGGCCCGGACAGCACGTCTCTTTCGCTACGTACTTCAACGCCTTCCCTGCCAGTTACTGGCGTCGGTGGACCACTGTCAGCTCTGTACAGTTGAAGGTTGTAGCAGAAGGCACTGGCAGCGTGATTGTATTCCGCTCGAATGCCCGCGGTGTCCCGCAACGATTGCAATCCATCCGCGTCAACGGCCGTCAGGACATAGAGCTGGATTTGCCGTTGGAGATGTTCGGTGATGGGGGCTGGTACTGGTTCGAAATGGTTGCCGGTGACTCGGAGCTGAGCCTGATAAGTGCATCCTGGTACACAGGGAATGAGCCTGTAATCGCTACTGGCGAGTCGACTACGATTCAGATCACCACAATGAACAAACCCGACTTCTGTATCGCCAACGCCAGAATCCTCGCTGCCAACCCTCATGCTCTCCGAAGCGTGAAGGAAATCCTGGTAGTAGATCAGGGCACTAAAAAGGTCCGGGACGAGCCGGGGTTCGAAGAGGTGCAACAACTCCTTGGGGACAAACTCCGAGTAGTGGAGCAGGACAATTTGGGGGGCTCCGGTGGCTTTTCCCGGGGAATGGCCGAAGCGGTTGATAATGGCAGCGAATTCGTCCTGTTGCTGGACGACGACGTGCTGGTTGAGCCGGACAGTATCGAGCGGATCATTGCTTTTGCCCGGTTCAGTAGGAAACCGACCATAGTCGGAGGCCACATGTTTGACCTCTACAGCCGCACTACTCTTCATACATTTGGTGAAGTCGTGGACCCCTACAGGCTGAGTTGGGTCAGTCCAGACACAGATGTTGAATATCGGCATGATTTCCGGCAACGGAATCTTCGCCAAACGCCCTGGATGCATAGGCGTGTTGATGTGGACTTCAACGGCTGGTGGATGTGCCTTATCCCTACGGCCGTCATTCGCGGGATTGGCCTTTCTCTTCCACTGTTCATCAAGTGGGATGACGCCGAGTATTCCTTGCGGGCCAAGGAAGCCGGGTTCCCCACTGTCTCGCTCCCGGGAGCTGCTCTCTGGCACGTTTCCTGGATAGACAAGGATGATTCCTTGGGCTGGCAGGCATACTTTCACGAGCGCAACCGCCTTATTGCTGCTTTGATCCACAGCCCGTTCCCCAAGGGGGGACGCGTGCTCCGTGAATCCTTCCAGAACAACGTCAAGCACCTGATTTCCATGCAGTACTTCGCACAGGAAGCCCGCATCATGGCGCTCCGTGATGTGTTGCGAGGTCCTGGACAGCTACACGCTGAGTTGCGATCGAAGTTGGCGGAGGTCAACAAGCTACGTTCCCAGCACCCGGAAGCTCAGATCCGCACGGATGTTGATGACTTCCCTGCTGTCGGTCTGGCCCGGGGTGGCCGGGGCGGCGCTGCCCCCGTAATGCCAGCCAAGAAGGACCTGCCGAAGTGGGCAGCAAAGACTGTGCTTCGCCAAGTATTCAGAAGGCCGGAACCCCAGAGTTTGGAGCGTCCTCAGGCTCACCTTGCGCACCGGGAGAATAAGTGGTGGACCCTTTCCTCATACGACAGCGTCCTCGTTTCAAATGCCGAAGGCACTGGAATATCCTGGTACCGACGAAATCCCCAACTCTTGAAAAAGAAAATGTTGGAGGCCTCGCAATTGCAGGCCCAGTTGTTCCGACAGTGGGAAACCTTGGCGGCGGAGTACCGTAAGGCAGTACCCGACATAACCTCCCTTGAGTCATGGCAGGCGACATTCAAGTCCTCTGTGCGCGCTTCTTCAAAGGACCGCGGTTGATGGCTCAGAGTGAGGAGCTGATCAAACCAGGCAGTGGGCGGGGCCTGCTGGATGTGTATGCCAATCGCTTTTTGCTAAAGCTTCTTGTGCGCAAGGAAATCAAGATCCGCTATCGAGGATCAGCACTGGGTCTGTTGTGGTCCTATATGAAGCCCCTTATGCAGTTCCTTGTCTACTTTGTTGCTCTGGGCATATTCCTGAACCTGCAACATGGCACCCCGAATTACGCGATTTATCTTTTCTCTGGAATTGTTTTCATTAACTTCTTCACAGAGGCTCTTGGCAATTCCACCCGATCTATAGTGGACAACAGGGACCTTATTCGAAAGATTTACCTTCCCCGCGAACTCTTCCCTGTCGCAACAGTCTGGGTATCTGCTGCGCACTTTCTTCCCCAAGCTGCAGTACTTGTCGGGGCGTGCCTGATTGCAGGATGGACGCCCTCGGTCCTGCAATTGGTGGCTGTTCTGGCGGCCTTTGTCATGGTGTCGGTCCTGGCCACCGGCCTCGGGCTTTTGTTCGGTGCCGCTAACGTCTACTTCCGGGATTCCGAGAACCTCGTCGACATGATGCTCATGATCGTTACCTGGGCGTCGCCGGTGCTTTATGTCTGGACAATGGTGGAGCGGGTGATGGGCCCCTGGTTTTGGGTTTATCAGCTGAACCCTCTCACGGTTGGGGTTGAGATATTTCACTGGGCCTTCTGGTATCCAACTCTTGACCCTGATCAGGTGCCGCTGGTTACACTGCCGCCCGACCTTGTAACGCATTGGTTGCCTGTTGCATTCTGCATCTCTCTTGTCATTCTCTTTGCAGGCCAAGTTGTGTTTCGTAAGCTGGCCATCCACTTCGCTCAGGAGCTCTAGTTGGTCGACATTGATAACAGGGCAATTAGCTGCGTTGGAGTTCGTAAACAGTTTGTCCTTCGACATACCCGCTCGATGAAGGAAGCGCTTGTTTGGTTGATGCGCGGCCGAAAAGGTGACCTGTCCAAGAAGTTTGACGCCCTGAAGGATGTTTCCCTCGATGTCCAGCACGGTGAAACGGTAGCCCTGCTTGGACTGAATGGTTCGGGCAAATCAACGCTTTTGAAGCTTATCTCCGGAGTGCTGCAACCCGACAGTGGGACAGTCCTGACACGGGGGCGCGTGGCGGGCCTTATTGAAGTTGGTGCTGGCTTTCATCATGATCTCAGCGGCCGCGATAATGTCTATCTCAATGGCGCCATCTTGGGAATGACAGAAGCCGAAATAGATGAAAAGTTTGAATCAATTGTCAGCTTTTCTGAAATCGGTGAGTTCATAGATACCGAAGTAAAGTTCTACTCTTCGGGAATGTATCTGCGCCTGGCTTTTTCCATTGCCGTACACACCGATCCTGAGGTTTTCCTCATAGATGAGATCCTAGCGGTAGGAGACGAGCCGTTTCAGCGCAAGTGCATAGCGAAGATCAAAGAACTGGCCGCGAGGGGTAAAACCCTTTTTGTTGTTAGCCACGATCTTGACCTCGTATCCACCATTTGTGAGCGCGGCGTGCTGCTGCAGCACGGTCACGTCGTTATGGACGGTGAAGTTCACGATGTTGTAGCCGAACTGCGAAACCGTTCCAGAGCTCAGTAGCCACAAGCTCCAACACTGAAGCTGCCAGCAAGAATTAGCAAGCACCCGTGGAGGTTTTCCTCCGACCTACGGGGCATGATCGGAGAACCACCATGCAGGAAAGCGCAGCCGGGTTGGCGCAAAATCTCACACGTCGATCGTTGCTGGCAGCGATTGCTGCGTCGCCCTTGCTGCTCGGCGGGTGCGTGGGAAATGCGGACACGCAGGCTGGTCCTTCCGAAACGGCGACTTTTCCGGTCACGGTCACCCATGCCTTCGGGTCCACCAGCATCGGCTCGGCACCTGCCCGCATAGCAACACTCGGTTACGCCAGTCACGATGTGTGTATTGCCTTAGGCGTAGTGCCGGTGGGAGTGCCACAGTACGAGGCGCGGGGGTTTGGCACCAGCCTTTGGTTTAATAAGGCGGTAACCAGCATGAACGCCGTCATGCCGGTTCAGTACAGGTACGACGACGAAGATCTTCCCTTGGATGCGCTGGAATCGGTGAAACCCGACATCATCCTGGCGGTGAATTCGGGAATAACAAGAGAACAGTACGAAGACCTCACCAAAATTGCACCAGTCGTGGCATTTCCCGGCCAACCGTTTGGGACAGACTGGCAAACAACGACAACTACGGTCGGAAGGGTCCTCGGAAAACCGGAGGCAGCGCGCGAGCTAGTTGAAGGAATTCTGGAGGACATCGCAAAGGCGAAGTCCAGCTACACCGACCTGGAGGGATCAACTTTCCTCTATCTCGGTGCGAGCACGGCGCCGGGTGCGGACTTTGAGGTGTACGACTACGACTCCAACCAAGTTCGGATACTGGAAGAATTTGGCGTGGTCCCCGCCCCTGTCCTGCAGAAAGTGGTGGCTGAAGGGAAAAGGAAGGCGCTTGACTCTGGCACGGGTCCCTTCCTGTGGGAGTCACGCCGCGCAGCCGAACTTCAAGCTGACATTTATGTCGTAGCCGTCTCCGACAAGAGTGGAATCGTGGAAGACGGCGTCTTGGACGGATTACCCGGGGCAGAACGTAAGTCATTAGCCCTCCTCCAAACTTCCGACGACGCGCTCGCGCTGGCCGAGGCATCGCCGTTGGGGGTTAAGTGGGCAACGTGGACTGTCCTGCCCGAGCTCGCCAGGGCCGCCTACGAGGCCAAAAAAGCCAGCTAAGGCGTCGACCACAGCCCCAGGCAGATTCCTCGATCGCTTCGCGCGGTCCTGCGGACTTGTGGTGTATTGCCGGTAACGAGGCAAAGCCCGGGTGGGCCATGCTGGCCCGGTGCCGGGCAGGTAGCTACTAAGCGGGAAAACGCGTAGTCCCTACTGTAGCCGCGCGGGCCGGCCGGGGATTACGGTGGCGGATGCACGACGGCAGACCGCCGACCGTGGCTCCCGCAGTAGCCGAGGGTAATCAGCGGGCCAAAGGTACGACTGTCTGCCGGCAGGGGAAACCAAGACGGCCGGGTGAGGACGGGTGGAAGTCATGAAGCAATTCTGGGTTTTCGGGCCTGCCGGTCCGCTCACGAATGACCGTCCGCCGTCCTTGCAGTCCTCGTCGGGCGCGGCCAAGGGGAGAAACGGCAAAAGACCACCAACAAACCCCTGGTTCGCGGTCCCACTCTCCTTCGTGCTGGTGCTTTGCGGCGCGTCTCTCTGGGCTGGCCCGGCCGCCCAGGCGGTCGACGAGGGCATGGTGAGCGTGACCTTTGACGACGGGTGGGCCAGTCAGTACGAAAACGCGCTTCCCGTCCTGAACAAGTACGGGGTACCGGCCACGATGTATATTTCCTCGGCACTGGTCAACGCGCAACCGACTTACATGACACAGGCGCAGATCCAGGCATTCGCCAACCGCGGCGACCAAATCGCGTCCCACGCCGTCAGCCATGCGGATCTGACTACCCTTACCCCCCAACAGCTCGATGACGAGCTCGGGCGGAGCAAAGCGGCCCTGCAGCAAATGTTCGGACCCTCAGCCGCAGTTGATTTCGCCAGTCCATACGGCGCGTCCAATTCAACGACCACCTCGGCGGTCCAGAAATACTACGCCACGCAACGCAACACGAACGTCGGGTTCAACGCCCAGGCGAGCTTCAATCCGTACAACATACTCGTGCAGAACATTGTTTCAACTACTACTGCCGCCACGGTGCAGGGCTGGGTCAATACCGCGAAAGCTGACAATACTTGGCTGGTCCTGGTGTACCACGAGGTAGGAGCTAACCTCGGTGCCGGCATTTACCATACGGACACTGCCGTGCTCGACGCGCATATGGCGACGGTGAGGAACAGTGGGCTGCCTATGGTCACGGTCCGCCAGGGCGTCACGGCGTTCAACTCTCCGGGATCGCCAACGACTCCGGCTGCTGCCGCTAGTGCCATTGCTGCGGTAGCGGCAGCAAACCCGGGCCTTGGAGCGGCCACCGGGGGCATACTCTGTGGGCTAGTCAACGGCGGCTGCTACCAGATGTACGAAGGCGGCGCCATTAACTGGTCGCCGGCCACTGGGGCGCATTATTCGGTTGGTGCAATCCGCCAGGCGTGGGGGCGAACCGGTTTTGAGCGGGGCCGTCTTGGTTACCCGACCTCTGATGAGGTTGGAGGCCTCATTAACGGCGGCGTTTACCAGCTTTATCAAGGCGGCGCCATCAACTGGTCGCCGGCTACTGGGGCGCATTATTCGGTTGGTGCAATCCGCCAGGCGTGGGCGGGAACCGGTTTTGAGCGGGGGCGTCTTGGTTACCCGACCTCTGATGAGGTTGGAGGCCTCATCAACGGCGGCGTTTACCAGCTTTATCAAGGCGGCGCCATTAACTGGTCACCGGCCACCGGGGCGCATTATTCCGTTGGTGCGATCCGCCAGGCGTGGGCGGGAACCGGTTTTGAGCGGGGGCGTCTTGGATACCCCCTCACGGATGAGTACGTCTCGGGCAGCGGCGTCGCCCAGGACTACCAAGGCGGTCGCATCAGCTGGTCCGCTGGTGGTGGAGCAGTCATCACCTACAAATAACGGCGTCTGATCGGTAAGTTCGAGTCGGTGGGCGGTATTCGCCTGTTGTCGAGCTCCTATTCCACCCTGCATGTGTGGAAACGCGGTTAGTCGCAGGCTGTGGTCCTTACCAACCTTGCCTCATCCGAGGTGGCCAGTTCTTCTATTCCCGGCGCAGTGCCAGCGGCCAGGTCGGCCAAACCTGGGAAAGGATCTTCCGTGGGAATGACAGTTTTTGTCCCGAAATCCAAAGCCCAGTAGGCGTTGAGCTCCCGGATTGCCGGGCAAACGACCTTGTTGTATGCAGCCTCGTCCCAGTGGTCGAGCAAAAGCTGCTCCATCTCAGTTCTTTCACCGAAGATATGCGGGGCGAGGGGCTGTCGATCGGCTAAAGCGTAAACCAGGGACCCACCCGTCAGCGGATTGGCCACCACCACTCCGTCTGGAGGTACATGGCCTTTTACCTCATTGAGGACCTTCAGTTCGTCCTCGTCCAGAAGATCTGACGTGGCACTTGTCGAGAAAATAAACTCCAGCCGCTGTTGTACTTGGGACAAAGTGCCACCCTGGGCGGCCAGCCCCAGAAAAGCGAGAACAATCCAGACGGAAACGACACTAGTGCCTGCGGGCGCCCGGAATTTAAAAGCCCTGACGACGGAGGCGGGTACCATACCCAGTTGCGTTTGCTCTGACGTCGACAGGTGCTTCAGTAGCGTTCTGAAACGCCACACCAGCCACTCGGCTCCGAAAACGACGATGGGAAGAGTTGTTACTGGGAGTAGAGCGGCCAGCCGGAAGCTGTCGTTGTACCAGACACCTGTCAGAAGCGTCCGGAAAGCCCCGGGCGTCCAGCTCGAGACGACCATGTAAAGAACTGCTGCAACTAGGTACATGCCGAGAATCCACCATGTCTGTCGCAACGTTCGGGCGACCACATAAAGGCCAATGACTGTAAGAGTGGCGAGGACCCAAGCCGTAGTGGTCCCCATCGGCGCGCTGCCCAAAATTTCACCGATAGCCCGGGCATTCGATTGAAAAGGAGTCCATGGTGCTGCGCCAAGGCTCGGTCGGAGAACCAACCAGGCCGTAGCCACCACTGCAAGGTACAAGGTGCCGGCGATCGCCCATCGAACAACGGCGCGCTTCGTTGTGTTGCCCGCTCTCCACTCGGTGAACGCCAATACCAGACGGCCCAACATGACCGGCACCAGAAATCCCAGCATGGCCACCATGGCGCTTGGGTGGGTCAGCACCATCCCGGGGAAGGCCGCGCAGAACGCCACTGCCGGAGGAAGGAAGGAAGAAGCAGGGTTCCGTGACATTCCAAGAAGCTCCACCGCCAGTCCCAAAACAACTGGGAGCAGCGCGATGGCAGCGTTGTTCGGGTAGAGGACGCCGAAACCAATCAATAGGTAAGGAAAAGCGCTGAATCCGGCTGAGAGGACGGCGGCTGCAACCAGAGGGATGGGGCGGTATCCCACCAGCCGGGAGACAAGGAACATACATCCCAGCGGCCATACCAAGGCTCCGATGATGATGGTGCCAACGTTCACTACAAGAGGTATGGAACTGCCTGTCAGCATTTGAAGGAGGGCCATCATGTCGTGCATGCCGGCAGGGTAAAAATAGCTTGATGCTTCTGTCAGGTTCCCGACCGTAAGTGACGACCCGACTTGAGTCTGGACGATATGTTGCACGGCGTTGAGATGGTACACATTGTCGAAGGTCTGCGAAAAACTGTCAGGACTGCCGAAGCCGGCTATGAATCGGGCGCTGATGAGTACTGCTGCAAACAGTAGCCCTAACGGCACCGCGAGGACCGACGTCCTCCGGCCCAAGTCCTTTGTGTCCAGGGGTCCGTTGTCCGCAAGATGGAAGCGGCCAAGCTCCTTGTGCATCCACCACCGGCGGAGGCCCCATGCGACCAAGGCCAGCACCGTGCTGATCGCGAAGTAAACCACTGGCGTATAAGGCAAGTGCAGGTAGGGTGCGACGACGGCGGCGCAGGCAGCGACTGTTGTTGATACGGGCGCGGCCAAAGCCGCCAGGTTAAGGCGGCGGACCCCCATGAGTGCAAGTATTGCCAGACCAGGCAGGAAGTAGATCAATGCAGCCGACGCAAACGTCGGAAGGGTCTGCCACCAAGTCATCGATCCAAGCTCCTCATTCTGATTGTCAACCTTACAATTATGCAGGCCTCAGCTTTGATCCACGTTCAGGCGGCACAGGGGGCGGCACGCCCCTTGCTATAGTTTCAAATCATGAGTAACAAGACGCGATCCGGCACGCTCATCATCATGCCTGCCTGGAACGAGGCCGAAGTGATCGGTGACACGGTCCGAAACGTACGGCGTGTTGTTCCCCAGCATGACATTCTCGTCGTGGACGACGGATCCCACGATGATACTGCCCTGATCGCAGAAAAGGCCGGGGCAGCGGTGCTGCGGCTGCCCTTCAACCTGGGAGTTGGCGGCGCTATGAGGACCGGCTTCAAGTACGCCATCCGGAATGGCTACTCTGCTGCCATCCAGGTTGACTCCGACGGCCAGCACGACCCCCACGATATTGACCGAGTACTGGCAGGACTGGCCGAGGCCGACATTTCGATAGGGGCCAGATTTGCCGGCAGGGGCACCTACGAGGCAAAGGGACCGCGCCGTTGGGCAATGTCTGCCTTGGCGAAGGTCATCTCGAAGGTGGCCCGTACTCCGCTGACGGACGTAACCTCCGGATTCCGGGCCGCGAACGAAAAGGCATTGCACCAGTACATTGACCACTTTCCGGCCGAGTACCTGGGAGACACCATTGACTCGCTGGTCGTAGCCATCAAGTCCGGCTGCCGTGTGGTGCAGATTCCTGTAGAGATGAAAGTCCGGCAGGCCGGCACCCCGAGCCACAGTCCCGTAAAAGCTATGATCTACCTTGCGCGTTCCGGACTTGTTCTTTGCTTTGCTCTAGCCCGCAGGCGCCCTCGCGTGCAGTTGGAGTCAGCTGCCCCCCGGCCGGGCGACATTGCCGGAGAAGGAAGTGTTCCCGCGTGAGTGTTGCTTTTTCTTTGGTCACGTCCATCGGGATGGTCCTGGCCGTCCTGCTGATGCTTCGGGAAGGGAAGCTCCGCGAAAAATACGCGGTGCTCTGGCTGGTTGTTGGGGGCCTGACCATAGTTCTGGGGCTATTCCCTAACCTATTGGACTTTGCAGCGTCGGCTGTAGGAGTTCGTGTTCCCGCCAACCTCTTGTTTGCGCTTTCCATTGTGCTGCTGGTGGGTGTGGGCCTGCACGTCTCACGCGAACTCACGATACTTGAGGATGAGACACGCATACTTGCCGAAGAAGTGGCGCTATTGCGGGCGGCAGTGGGCAAACTCTCGGAAGCCTCAACCCTTGGTGCCAGCCGTCCAACTATTGACCAAGCTGCTGAACAGACCCGCGTTCTTAGAGAAGAGTAAAAATTGACCATAGATGTAATGCTGCCCTATTACGGCGACGTGGCGATGATGAAAGCCGCAGTTGACTCCGTGCTTGGCCAGGACGACAGAGACTTTGTGCTGACCATCGTTGATGACGGATATCCGGATGCTGACTTGCCCGCCTATTTCCAGCAATTGGTTGATTCTGATGACCGCGTTCGCTACTTCCGCAACGAAACCAACCTGGGCGCCAACGGCAACTACAAGAAGTGCTTGAGCCTGGTTCAGCACGACGTCGTCGTTGTCATGGGGGCGGACGACATTATGCTGCCCAATTATGTGGGCGCAGTTCGAAAGGCTTTCCAGAACCCCGAGGTCATGATATTTCAGCCCGGCGTCGAAGTGATAGACGAAAAGGGAGCGGTATATGAGCCGCTTGGCGACAAGGTAAAAGCTGGCCTTCGACGTCTTGCGGTTGGTGGGTCGTCAGAAGCAATCATCGCTGGAGAGCCCATAGCAGAAAGCCTCATCACGGGTGACTGGCTGTACTTCCCGTCCGTTGCGTGGCGTGCCGAGGCAATCCTCAAACACGATTTCCGGGAACAGTACAACGTGGTCCAGGACATCGCCCTGGCGATGGACATCATTATGGACGGCGGCAAGATGCTCGTAACTGATACCGTTTGCTTCCAGTATCGGCGCCACCGCGATTCCGACTCCTCGGTTCGGGCCCTCGATGGCCGCCGCTTTGCAGAGGAACGCGCTTTTTTCGATGAGTGCGCCCGCGACTTCGCGAAGTTGGGGTGGAACAAGGCCGCACGTGCTGCCCGCATTCACCTGACGTCTCGGCTAAACGCAGTTTCCCTCACGCCCAAGGTGGTCAGCAAGGGAATGTGGCCCGGCCTGGGCAAGCTTGTAATGCACGCCTTCCGCCCGTAGCCCGTTCTTAGGGGTACCTTCAATAATCTCAAATCGCCCGGCCGGGAAATCCCGGCCGGGCGTCTTTGTGCGTGGACATAGTATCGGCGAGGTGTGTCAGAACGCATTGTTCCAAATGATGAGCTATTTCGGTTGCAATGATGCCGTCATGGCTGTTGGGGAGTGGACGTGGTTGGAAACGCGACGGCCGTTGCAACTGCACAAAAGTTGTGAAAGTTGCAACGGCCGTTTGACCGGGCCGCAATGACGAGGCTCGTCAGTCTGACCCTTTCGCGTCATGCGGGATGAGTTTCGGAACTTGCTAGGTCATCGGCGCCGGACTCCAGTTTCCGCGGTCCATTCCAACGTCCCCTTCTGGAAGGTCTGGTAGCAGACACCAGCGGCGCTGCATGTCTCGGTGCCGGTCGGGTATCCCAAGGGGCCGTTTTCCCAGCCCGACTGGGCCCAGTAGGTGGCGATGGCTCCAGCGCGCGTCATGTGTGCCCCGGTTGCAGGCGACCAATGAACCTGGCCCCCCTGGAACGACTGGTAGCAGCCACCGTCCTTGAGGCCGCACGTTTCGTTACCGATAGGGAACCCTAGTACGCCGTCCTGGTAGCGGCTTCCAGCCCAGACGTTCCGTATGGCGCCATTCCGTGTCATTTGGGCACCAGTTTTGGAACTCCAGTGAATCTGGCCGTTTTGGAAGGACTGGTAGCAGCCCCCGTCTTTGAGCCCGCAGGTCTCCAATCCGGTGGGATAGCCCAATACACCTTCTTCAGACCGCGAGGACAACCAGAGGCTCCGGATAGCACCGCCACGGGTGGCGTTTGCACCGGTTCCGGGAGTCCAGTGGATTTGTCCGTTCTGGAAGTCTTGGTAGCAGCCGCCATCTTTCAGCCCACAGGTCTCCGTGCCAGTGGGATAACCCAGGAAACCTCTTTCGTAGCCGCTGGAAGCCCACAAAGTACGGATGGCACCATTGCGGCTAGCGTGGGCGCCAGTCTCCGGACTCCAGTGGATGACGCCATTCTGGTACGACTGGTAGCACCCATTGTTCTTTAGTCCGCAGATTTCACCGCTGGAGGGATAACCGAGCACTCCGTTTTCGAAATTGCTGGCTGCCCATGCCGTGCGTATGGCCCCGTGGCGGGAAAGCTGCGCCCCTGTTTGCGGGGACCACATGATCGCGCCGCCCTGGAACATCTGGTAGCAGCCGCCACCCTTGAGCCCGCACTGTTCACCGCTTGTGGGATAACCCATTGCGCCGTTCTCAGCCCCGGTCAGCCGGTACAGGGACCGGATGGCTCCCGCACGGGAGGTCCAAGCCCCAGTCGACGGGGACCAAAGCACTTCACCGTTCCGAAAGCTTTGGTAGCACCCTGCATCTCTAAGCCCACACACAACACTGCTCTGCGGAGCGCCGAGCGGCATATGTTCGGCCAGGCTCGAGATGGCATTTTCTCCCGCGTTCAACGGCCGACCGTAGGCGAAAGCTTTCAGCTGAGCGTAGGTACCGTTCCAAACGTTGGAGTCGCCCACATAAGGGCCCTCCGAGGAATACTGCCAGATGCTGTACGCACTCCAGCCGTTAGGAAGAGTTCCGGGAGCAGTTGCGTAGCTGGCCAAATGCAGCGGGTGGTCGGAGAAGCCTCCATTATTTGCAGTACAGGTTTTCCACCAGTCAGTGGTCGTATATATTGCGGGCTTACGCCCGGTTAGCGCCACCATGGTGTTTGAAAAGTCACGGATCCAACTCACCATCTGACTTGATGTCATGTTGTAGCAGGTGTTGCCCAGAGTCTGGTATGGGTTGTATTCAATGTCCAGGAGCGGCGGAAGGGTCATCCCGTCAGCCGACCAGCCTCCGCCCCGGGATACGAAGTAGCGTGCTTGATCTGCCCCGGAAGATGTGCTGGGCGTTGCAAAGTGGTATGCGCCGCGGACCATGCCCGCGTTGAAGGACCCGGTGTATTGACTTGGGTATTCTCCGTTGGTGTAAGTGGTGCCCTCGGTAGCCTTCACATAGGCAAAGCGGGCTCCCTGGTTGAACTGCGCGTCCCAATCGATGCCTGGTTGCCAGCTGCTTACATCCACGCCTTGAATGCCGGCCGGCTTCCATGTGTTGTATGCCTCCGACGATAATGTCTTGCTACCCGATTGGGAGGGCTCTTCTTTATCGCCTGAAACAGCCCGAAGGCCGGCTCCCATGTACGCCCCTCCCTGCCCCATTTCGGCTGCGAGCGCTGCGGTGTCGGCCGGAGAAAGCGGCATGACGCCGGAACGGGCGGGATTCGAATTAGTGTCGGCGGTGGCCGGTGCGGCTGCCGGAGCGGTTGCCGGAGGCGTCGCGGCCGATGCCGGCTGCGAAGGGGGTTCTGTCGGGAGTAAAGAAGCCCCACTGCTCGGATCTGGGGCGGGAACCGTCTGGGAGGTTGTTGACGAATAGGTAGCGGTGGGCGATGGCAGGGGAGTGGCTGATGCGGACTGGATTGCGATCGAGCTTCCCAGGACCCCAATGACGGTAGCGGCGCACGCTGCTGACAGCAGTGGCCTTGCTCGCCCGCGTTGGGCCCTTTCCGTGTACCAGCTCTCATTTTTGCGCTTGGGCATTTTCATAGTACAACTCCGGAACGAGCTCCCTCGGGCAACCGCATGAGACCTGGGCGGCCGTGAGGATAGGGACAGGGCAGTGGCGGTTACGTCGACGTCGTCAACGCCCCCTAAAAGCTGATCCAAGATAGCATTGCTGAGGCAGTTGTTACTAGGGTTACTGGTGTGACTATCGGCCACTTGCGCTCCGACGAGACCGGTAGAGTGGACCTGCTGCCGCGGACGCCTGGCAGGACGGCCAACCCTATGAAGGGTGGTTCCGTGTGTATTAAGTGAGGACTTTCATGCCCATCAGGACCAGCCTCGTCATGCCTCTCTACAACGGCAGTTCTACGGTGGAGCGTGCCATCGGGAGCGTGCTGGCCCAGAACCGGGATGACTGGGAACTGATAATTGTTGACGACTGCTCGACGGACAACAGCGTCGACCTAGCACGCACTTTCGTTGAGGCGGAACCGGAAGGCAGAATCCGGCTGTTGCGGCAGGAGCGGAACGGGGGCCCGAGCGCCGCCCGGAATGCAGGCATCGCGGAGGCCAGAGGTGAATTCATTGGTTTCCTGGATTGCGATGACGAGCTGCTACCCAATTACCTCGCAACGATGGACGCCCAAATGGCAGATAACGTGGACATCGTGGTTGCGGCCCACGTGGCGCAGACTCCGGCGGGCCGGCGGTACCCACGACCTGATTCCGCCCAGGGCCTGCTGACCGGGCTGGAGACTGTGGATCTTGCCCTGCAAGGCAAACTATGGAACTTTCTTCATGCCAAGGTTTATCGGCGTTCCCTGTTCGAGAACTTTTCGTTCCCTGACGACCTTGTCCGCTACGAGGACCTAGTAGTGAATGCCATCGCCTACTCGTACAGCCGCCGTGTACGGATTGTTTCAACACCTGTGTACGTCTACCACGTCCAAGCCCGGTCGCTCACATGGAGCCAGGAGCCGACTATGGCATTCGTAGAGGGACCGCTCAACTCCGTGCGTTCTGGCCTGAACCCCGAGTTAGTTAGGCAGGTCAAGGCTCGTTCGTGGAACACGTTACGCACGTTTCTGGGGGTGCTTACTATCTCGGGCGGATTATTTGCGGGAAGCCCCAAGCACAGTATCGACAAAATTGTCCGATATGTCCGCGAGGACCTTTCAGTTCGTGACCTCGCCGACGCGACAGTTGCGGCACCCCATATAGGAATATCGGCGATGCTTATAAAGGTCTTCCCGGCCCTTTACGCGAAACTCTATCTCTGGCATGTCCGGCGAACTTTCGACATGGAAAAATAAATGGCTGCTGAATCGCAGTTGGCGGGGGAGACGCATCCAGCGGCAGTACCAGCCCACCACCGACTCCTGTACCTCATCGCCGCTGTAGCCCAAGGTATCGGCGCGGTCGCGGTCCAGCCCTTCGCCATTCGTTTGCTTGACCCCCAGCAGTGGGGGCAAGTGAGTTTCTCTCTGTCCTTTATTTCGATCGGTCTGATAGCTCTTTCGGCTGGACTACCAATGGTCCTGAGCACGCTGTACTTCAACCCTGATAGGGGGCCAGACAAAGCGCGGTCTCTCAACGGTTTTGGCGTGGGCTTCAGCATTGTGGGTGCCAGCGTGGCGGCATCCATCTTTGCCCTCGTTGCGTTTGCCAACGGCACTATTGGTAACGTCGCGCCGTATCTAATTTCCATAGGCATCATCGGCCTCCACGGGATCACGCAAATGTCCCTGGCCTACTTGCGTTCCGAGCACAGGGCCCTTGCGTTCGTTGTCATCACAGTGGTTGCCACCGTTCTCGGGCATGTTGCCGGACTGCTGGCAATTATTTCCATCGCTGCGACTGCGACTGTATACATGGGGAGCTTTGCCGTATGTGTTGTGGTGGCATCGGTGGCAGGGGTCTTGGTCAGCAAGCCAGGCGCACCGTTCAGGTATCGGGAATCGCTCAAAAACGCCGTCAGAACGTCTTTACCTGTTCTACCTCACAGCATCGCGCTCGTGCTGATGCTACAAGGTGAGTCGGTCCTAATAACGATTCTGAGAGGCGAGGAGCTTGTTGGACGGTACAACGCTGTAATGCCCTTGGCGTTGGGTCCCCTTGCCGTCATTATGGCCCTTTCCAACGTATGGCAAACAACCATTTTTTCCCACCGCGGCGTCGATAACACCGGCCAAGTCGGAAAAGTGCAGCGGGAAGCAGTCTTCGTTGGTTTCATGCTCACTTTGGGCGGTAGTGGCGTGGCAGTGTTGGCAACTCATGTGCTGGTGAATGATCCCGAGCCAGTCCTCCTCCTTTTAGCCCGGACCCTGCCGCTTCTTGGCTATGGGTACGTTGTCTTCCTCATTTCGACTTCGCAGTTGTTTGCCATCGGGAGAACACGGCTCATGGCTGTGGTTACACCCTGCATTGCCGTCACCGGTCTAGGGCTTGCACTTTTTCCGGCCGGCAGCGGGGACCTGCTGCTGTTGGGCATCATCAAGGTGGCCTCGTATCTGCTTCTGGGCATCGTTTACGTGTTCGTAGTCCGGCGCTATGATCGCACGCTTGTGGACTTGGGATTAATGCTGAAAGGCATGGCTGCGGCCGTTAGCGTCACCGTCCTGATGCTGCTGGTGCCCGACTCCCTCGCTTGGGGCATCGGCAGCGCCGTAGCCACCAGTGCGGCCGGGCTTGTTGGAGGACTCCTGTATTTAAAGAGGCTGTCGAGGTTCTAGGTACTCATTGCACCTTTCCACAAAGCCGTAGTTGGTGAATTGAACAGGTAGAATCAGCACGCGGTGTTCAAGGCTTGGTGTTCCACGGGGATATGAGCCCCTGATGGTGCAAGCCAAAGTTCTGCAAAGATCCCGATAGCTCTGCCTATTGCCTGCCGCCCCAAGACCTCGGCTTCCCCTGCGGACAAAGTCACGGCTCAACCGTGATGACGCGTACTGGCCGAATAAATTGCGCCCGTCTGAGTTTGTTACCGGTCGGGACACTGAAGTAGAGGAGTGCGCGTGGCACAACATGTCGCGACCAGGCAAGCAAGCAGCCGCCCTGAAACGGCAGGAAGCGCGATAAGAAAGGACATCCAGGCCCTGCGGGCAATTGCTGTTGGGCTCGTTGTCCTGAACCACCTATGGGTGGGTCGCTTGCCCGGCGGCTATGTTGGCGTTGATGTTTTTTTTGTCATTTCTGGCTACCTCATCACGCAACACCTGATTCGCGAGCTGGACAGATCCGGTTCGGTGCGGCTCGGGGCATTTTATGCCCGAAGAGCCAAGCGCTTGTTGCCAGCATCGCTGTTGGTTGCCGCCATAAGCCTGGTTGCCGCTTGGATATACCTTCCATTTTCACGCTGGCAGGTAATTGCCGAGGAAACCCTAGCCTCGGTATTGTACGTTGAAAATTGGGCGCTGGCCGCAAAAGCTGTTGACTACTCCGCACACAATGAAGCGGCATCGACGGTACAGCACTTCTGGTCGTTGTCCCTGGAAGAGCAGTTCTACTTGTTCTGGCCTTTGCTTCTGCTCGGCCTTTTTGTCCTGGCCCGAAAGTTCAAACTTCGAACCCGGCGAGTCCTCGCTTTGGGTCTTGTTCTTGTCAGCCTATCGGCGCTAATCTTCTGCATCTATGTGACGTACACGAGTCGGAGCCAGGCCTACTTCGTCACCCCGGCAAGGGTCTGGGAATTCGGAGCCGGAGCACTGGTCGGCTTGTTAGCATCCGGAGGGGCTTCCAGACTGGGCAGCTACCGTTCATATGCCCTACGGGGACTTGCGCAGTGGGCTGGGTTGGTTCTCATCGCGCTTGCAGCTTTAACCTTCGACGAAACAACCTTTTTTCCGGGATTTGCGGCCCTTGTTCCTGTTGCCGGCACTGTGTTAATCCTTGTCTCCGGCCCGGATTCACCGCGCTGGTCGCCGAATAGATTGCTTGGGGTGAAACCGATACAGTTCGTCGGTGACATTTCTTACTCCCTCTACCTATGGCACTGGCCGCTGATTATTCTTGCTCCAGCGGTGTTGGACCGTACGCTGACAACCCCGGACCGCGTAGGAATTCTTTTCGTGGCGCTGCTTCTGTCTGTCGCCACAAAGAAATTTGTGGAAGATCCGGGACGAGGCAACCTCTTTCCAAGATCCCCGGTGAAGTCCACCTTGTTGGCTGCAGCAGGGGCCATGGCAGTGTGTGCTGGTTTATCCGGCGGGCTTTTGATCGCGACCGATGCGGCGCAGCAGAAGGCAGACCGCCAACTAGCCAGTATCGCAAGCGGGAGGTGCTATGGCGCAGGCAGTCTGGTGCCGGATGCGGAGTGTCCTGATCCGTTCGGAGCGCCCCAAGTGGCCAACGTCGGCCCGAATGAAGCGCCCTGGTTCGATACTCCTGAATGCTCTCCAGCGCCGGATCCCATAGTGGTTAAGGAAATGAAGCTTTTACGGGACTGCAACTTTGCGGCCCCCGCTGCACCGTCGGCTACTGTCTGGCTTGCCGGTGATTCCCACGCGGAACACTGGAAAGTAGCAGTCTATGAGTTGGCACGCAAATACAACTGGCGCATAAGGGAAAGCCTCATGGGGGGATGTCCTCTGGTTGACGTCGACCGTGTCGCGTTTATGGATGTGGAAAACCGAGACCCGAACAACCAGCAGAGGTGCAGGCAGTGGGCCAGCGCAGTGTCTGAGCGCATCCAACAGGAACAGCCGGAGTACGTGTTCCTCTCTTCTTTCGCCTCCAAGGAGACGATTGACGACGGCAGCGGGCGGTCGCAGCTTGAGCAGTACCGGGACGCTGCCGCAGATCGAATAACGGACTGGACGGTTGCTGGCAGCAAGGTATTCGTAATTAGGGACACCCCCTTGACCCTGCGAAAAAGCCCCGCAGAATGCCTTCAAACCAACTTGGACAACGCTCTGGCATGTGCCAATCCCAGGCAGGAAGCGCTGCCGGCTGACCCGCTTTCAGAGGCTGCCAAATCCATGAAGAGCGATGCTGTTCATGTGCTGGATCTTTCCGATCAGTTCTGTGACGATCAGCGGTGTTATGCGGCCATAGGCGGAATCCATGTTTTTTACGACGCAGACCATGCCGCACGCAGCTACATCAAGTCCGTGGCCCCAGTGCTTGATCGCCGCTTCAATGAGGTGAATCCGTCCTGAGTAGGTCAGTTGACGCACCTTCGGACGTGAGGCCTTGAACCGGGTCGTTTCGGAAATCCGAACGCCCCGCTTCTCCAGGGAGTCTTGGATCATTGGCCTGTTTAGCGTGCTTTACTCCGGTTACGGCATGTGGCGGCCGAGCTTCTGGACGGATGAGGCGGCAACTCTCAGCGCTGTGAGGCGGCCGTTGTCGGATCTGCACGCGTTGCTCGGAAACGTTGACGCAGTCCATGGAGCTTATTACTACCTGATGTTTGGCTGGACCCGGCTGTTTGGGTTTTCGGAGTTGGCACTTCGTCTGCCAAGCGTGATCGCGGTAAGCTGTGCGGCGATTCTGACTGTTGAACTCGGCCGTAAAATTGCCGGTACGTCGTTCGGCGTTGTTGCTGCCGTCTTGCTGATCGTCATGCCCCGGACACAGTACGCAGGCACAGATGCTCGCTCTTACGCGCTGACCCTGTTGGGGGCCGTTGCGGCCACGTACTTGTTGGTTTCAGTCCGGAACCGCCCTCGCGTAGCTACTTGGGTAGCTTACTCGCTGGTAGGAGCCCTTACGGTAAGTCTTTCGTTTTACTGTGTTCTCCTTTTTGGAGCTCACGCAATTACAGTACTTCTCGACTCGAGGCTTCGTGCTCAATATCGAAGCATGATTGGGAGCTCCATAGGCTGGATCATTCCCGCTTTGGTTCTGGCCTCCGTCGGCAGCCGTCAGCAGTTCCAGATTTCGTGGATCCGTGACGTGGGTCCGGCATTTCCTTATGAATTCATATTCCTGCAGTTTTTTGCAGACGGCTATTTTGCGACAGATGGCCGGGTTGTGCCCACGCCTACGTCTGGTGAAGACACTTCCATGGTGGTCCTCGCGTTTATTATGTGGGCTGCTGCAGTAACGGGCGTTGTCTTGTGCCGCCGCCATTTTATTGTGCTTCTAGCGCTGCCATGGCTGGTCTTCCCGGCGGTGGCAGTGATAGGTGGGTCTCTGATTACGGGAGGGGACTACTATCTGCCGCGCTATCTAACGTTTGTCCTGCCCGCCATGGCCCTTTTATCCGCCGCGCTGGTCTTGAGACTGCGAGCAGTGGGAATTGCGGCTCGAAACCAAAGAGCAGCCGTGGGGGTTGCAACGCTGGTGGTCGTCGCACTCTGCCTTCCGTCATACGTTGGCCAGCGTACGCAGTACGGGCGCGATCGCCAGGACGACTTTCGATTTGTGGCGGAGTCCGTTGCAAAACTTGCCACCCCTGGAGATTCCTTTGTCATCAGTCCGGATAGGGACCTGGTTTATCAGGCTTATCCTGAGGCTTACAAGGGTCTAGGCGACCCGACCCTCGGAATAACCGCGTCCCAGTGGAAGCGGGTATTTAATCAGCGGTTTGACGTTCAGGCGGTTAAGGATGAGATTCGCCGATACCACACGGTAATTCTTATTGAGAACTCGAATGAGCTTACGATGGCTGCTGCCCTAAGTGACATGGGCTATACGAAGGGTGAAAGTTATGAAGGACCATCTTCCAGAGTGACAAAGTATTATTCCAAGTAGAAACGTGGTACTGGCCGGCGTCAAGAAGTTGTCCACATGCCAAAAATGTGACTTGGCTTACATGTGCATGCTCCTCTAGCGTTGATGTAGTTGCACTGCCTCCGCCGGAGGCGGCAGTTGTATTGGGGAACTATGGACGCATTGGGGATTGTCGAGGACGAAGTCCGCGAGCTGATTCGTCGCCGTGGGCTTGACCCGCTGCAGCAGGCAGGAGAAGTGCGCCGCCTCGTAGATGCGGCGGTATCAGACTATGACGAGCGGGCACTGATGGGTCCGTTGCCTCCGATTGGCCCTCTTGATGCGGCGCGTAGGTTTCTCTTCGACGCCGTGGCAGGGTTCGGCGTCCTCCAGCCGCTCCTGGATGATCCGACGATCGAGGAAGTCTGGATCAACTCGCCCAATGAGATCTACGTAGCCCGCAACGGCGAATCCGAGTTGACCTCCCTCAGTCTGACGGAGCAACAGGTGCGGGATCTGGTCGAAAGGATGCTCAAAAGCTCCGGCCGCCGGTTGGACATGTCGTCGCCCTTCGTGGATGCAGCCCTGCCTGACGGGTCGAGGTTGCACGTAGTCATCCCTGACGTGACGCGGAGGCATTGGGCAGTTAACATCCGGAAGTTCGTGGTCAAGGCCAGCCGGCTGGAACATCTGGTCGAGCTCGGTACGCTGACGCCGCAGTCGGCCCGGTTCCTCGGTGCCGCCGTTTCCTCCGGGCTCAACATCCTGGTCTCAGGAGCGACCCAAGCAGGTAAGACTACGATGCTTAACTGCCTCGCGGCCAGCATTGGGAGCCGGGAACGGGTGATCACTGTTGAGGAGATTTTCGAGCTGCAGTTCCCACTTCGGGACGTTGTTGGGTTGCAGTGCCGCCAGCCCAATCTGGAAGGCGAGGGTGAGATACCACTGCGTCGGCTGGTGAAGGAAGCACTCCGCATGCGTCCGGACCGGCTGGTAGTGGGCGAAGTCCGGGAAGCTGAAAGCCTCGACATGCTGATTGCGCTGAACTCAGGCTTGCCCGGCATGTGCACTGTCCACGCAAATTCCGCGCATGACGCAGTCACGAAAATCTGCACACTCCCGTTGCTGGCCGGCGAAAACATCTCCAGCGCCTTCGTTGTGCCGACTGTCGCTTCGTGCATCGACCTTGTGGTGCATTGCAGCCGCCGAGCTGACGGGCGCAGGGAAGTGACAGAAGTCCTCGCCCTCGGCCGACGAGTGGAAAACGGCATCATCGAATCATCACCGGTGTTCACCATGGAGGACGGGGCACTGCAATCACGGCCCAACTCCATGCCGGCACAGGAAAAATTTGCCCGGGCAGGGTACGACGTCGCGGCGTTGCTGGACCCGCGATGATCTCAGCTCTTCTGGGAGTTACGGCGGGGACAGGGCTTTTCCTGATCTGGTGGTCCTTTTGGGAGTCGCCGAAACCAGTGCTACCCAAGCAAAAGACCAGCCGTCTCGGGGACCTGCTGGCTGAAGCTGGAATCGAGAAGGTTTCTGCGTCTGGACTGGTGGGAACCTGCCTGGGGCTTGGGCTTTTTGTAGTGCTAATCTTTTTCGCCGTAACGCGTTCCTGGCCGATCTCCTTTTGCTTCGGCCTCTTTGCGGCCTGGCTTCCCATAACCGTTCTCCGCTGGAGGGCAAAGAAGAGGAGCGCGTTGCTGCGCACGCTCTGGCCCGACGTCGTCGACCACCTGCGCTCCGCAATTCGCGCCGGGCTTCCGCTGCCGGAGGCGCTTATTCAGCTCGGTCAAAAAGGACCTGAAGAGCTCCGGCACGTCTTCCGGGATTTCGGTGCTGACTACCGGGCGGGCGGCCATTTCGAAGCGTCGCTCAACCAACTCAAGCACCGGCTCGCCGATCCTGTGGCGGATCGGATCGTTGAAGCGCTGCGCCTTACAAGGGAAGTTGGAGGCTCAGACCTCGGAAAGCTCCTCGGAACTCTGGCCGAGTTTCTGCGGGAAAACGCCCGTACCCGCAGCGAACTGGAGGCACGTCAGTCCTGGACAATCAACGCGGCACGGCTCGCCGTTGCCGCGCCCTGGATCGTCATGATGCTCCTTGCCACCCGGCCGGAGGCAGTCCAGGCCTACAACACACCAGTGGGAGCTGCGGTTCTGCTGGGCGGCTTGGTCGTCTCCTTGGTTTGCTACTCCCTAATGCTTCGGATCGGGGCGCTTCCCCAAGACGAGAGGGTGCTCAGGTGATGGCAATTTCACCCCCGGCAGTGGTGTGCGGAATCCTGATGGGCGTTGGTCTATGGTTGATGATTTTTCGGTCTCCCTTCATGCGTGCTGTCACGTTTTCGGAGCGCATTGAACCACAGCTAAAGTCCCAAAATCTTGAATCCAGGCTGTTGAACACCGGGGAACACAACCTGGCGCCCTTCGGCCCGCTCGAACGGATACTTCGGCCAATATTGCGCGACGGTCTGGCGGCACTTGGCCGACTGAATCCCGTATCAAAAGCTACGGCCCGCAGACTGGCGCAAGCGGGAATCAACAAGTCGCCTGTTGACTTCCGCGCTGAACAGCTCTTGTGGGCGGCAGCCGGCTTCGCTATCTCGATCGTCTTCATCGTCCTCGGCGCGGCTTCCGGCAGATTCAACCCAGTCCTGGCGGCCGTTGCTGTTCTTGGCAGTGCCATAGGCGGGTTCATGTTCCGGGACTACTGGCTTGGTTCACAGATTCGCCGCCGGGAGTCGAAAATGATGGCGGAGTTCCCCAGCCTGGCAGAACTGATGGCGTTGGCAGTCAGCGCGGGGGAGAGCGCAACAGGAGCTCTGGACCGGGTGTGCCGCAGCGCCAAGGGTGAGCTTACGAAGGAATTTTCAAAGGTTCTCACTGAAACGCGCGCAGGTAAACCGCTGATCCAGGCGCTTCAAGAATTTTCGGCAAGGACGGACCTGGCGCCGCTCGTCCGCTTCGTGGACGGCATTGTCGTGGCTGTAGAGCGTGGAACGCCATTGGCTGATGTTCTCCGTGCCCAGGCCCAGGATGTACGTGATACCGCAAAGCGCGACCTTATGGAGGCAGCCGGCAAGAAGGAAATCGCCATGATGGTACCGCTCGTATTCGGCGTGTTGCCCCTGACTGTGGTTTTTGCGGTCTTCCCGGGCATCGCCGCGATCAACCTGGGCCTCTAGAGATCAGACACGAACCGAAACACCAAAAGAACCAAAGCCGGAAATGCAATCAGGAATAGGACGGAAATGATGGAGAAAATGGGGAATCGCTGCATGTTGCTGTTCCTGGCGGTCATGGCAGCGCTGCTTCCAGGAGCCGGCAGCAGGAAGGAAAAACACATTCGGGGCACCGCGGGAGTCCACGGATCCCGTCCCCGCCGCTTTCGCAGCCTCACTGCGGGCGACAACCCGGAAAGGGGTGACGTCCCGGGCTGGGTCATGATCACCTTGATGTCCGCTGTCCTCGTAGCGGCGCTGCTGGCGCTCGCAGGTCCGGCGCTGGAAGCCATGTTCAACCAGGCCATGGACAAGGTCGGAAGCTAACCGATGTCACCGTCCACCCACGGTTGGACCACCAACCGCGCTCTGGACATCCGCCGAAAAGATAGGCCCTGGGGCAAGTCAGCCCAGGACAGGTCATCCCAGCGGGAGGCCGCGTCGCGGGAGCGAGGCTCTGCCGTGGTTGATTTTGTCCTGGTCGGCAGCCTGCTCACGCTGTTCTTCCTTGCGATCATTCAGCTGACACTGGTCCTGCATGTGAGGAACACGCTGATCGACGCGGCGGCCTCCGGTGCACGCTATGGGACTCTTGCTGACCGAAGTGCCGCGGACGCGGAAGAACGGACGCGCAGCCTTATTCAGTCCGCCCTCAACGCAGGCTTTGCGCAGCAAGTGAGCACCAGTGAGGTTACGTACCAGGGCCTGCGGACTTTGGAAGTGACCGTCCGTGCCCCGATGCCGGTGATCGGTCTTATCGGTCCCCGAAACTTGTTGGAGGTGAAAGGTCATTCCGCCGTGCAGCCTTAACCCGCTCCTGAAACCCCTTCGTGCCCGTTTGATGATTGCCCTCTGCCGTGAACCGCGAGTTGCAGCGGCGAGACCCTTCGCTAAGCACGAGTCACCGTGTCCAACAAAAGTCACACCCCGCCAAGAGGGTGCAAACCGCAAACAATCCGCGCCGCGGAAGCCGGGCGCCGAAAGCCATGAACGGGGGAGCGCGGTAGTGGAGTTCACTTTCCTTGCGCTCCTGCTGATGGTTCCGCTCGTGTACTTCATTATCACGATGAGCCAAATTCAGGGCGGCTCATTTGCAGTCGTCGGCGCAGCTGACCAGGCCGCCAAAGTCTACATAGCGCAGCCAGACCCGGCCACCGCCCAGGCAGCAGCTGAACAGGCGGTGGCGATCGCGCTCGCCGATTTCGGGCACCAGCCGGAACAGGCGAGGGTAGCAACGTCCTGTAGTGCCGCAGACTGCCAGGCGGCTGGCAGCACGGTCACCGTAACCGTGGGCCTCACGGTGCCCCTCCCGTTCCTGCCGTTTAACGACGACTTACGCCTCAACGCTAGTGAAGTGGAGGCGTCGTCGACGCAACTCGTGGGCAGGTTTCGGTGAAAGCAGTGACCAAGGATGAAGACGGCCAGATGATGGTGATGATCCTCGGCTACGTCGTCCTAGCTTTGCTCGTTACAACTGTTGTCATCGGTATCTCCTCCGTCTACCTTGAGCAAAAGCGGTTGCTTTCACTGGCCGACAGCGCCTCCGTGGCTGCCGCGCATAGCTACACCCTGGGCGAGGTAGCAGCACAGGGCGGCAGCCCCTCGGCAGTCCTGAGCCCCGGAAGAGTGAGGAACGTGGCAGCAGACTTCATTGCCAGGAGCCCCGCGTCGCAGCGCTTCCGTGGCCTCGCCGTCACAGCGGCAACAGGCAGCCCTGACGGTGCCACCGCCGTCGTCGTCTTGACTGCTGCTGTTCACCCGCCGGTGGTGAACTTCCTGATGCCTGGCGGCATCCGGATCGAGGCGACCTCGACCGCCCGCTCACGGCTTACGCGCTGACCGCTCTCGGACGCCCCAGCTGGCCGAGCGACCCCGGGCTGGTCGCCAGGTGGCAAGGTCCGGGCCTGCAGCCGGATGGCGTAGGCTTAAACCACCATGGCCAATATTGATTTTTCCGCTGAAATCCGCGCCCTTCGCGCCACCTACGACTCGATCGAGAGGGTCTCCGATGTGGAGGCGCTGAAGGAAGACATCGCCGAACTGAGCGAGCGGGCGGGCGAACCGGACCTGTGGGACGACCCCTCAGCGGCACAGAAAATCACCTCACGGCTTTCCCACCGCCAGTCGGAGCTTGAGCGCCTGAACAGCCTGACTTCAAGGATCGACGACCTCGAAGTACTGGTGGAGCTCGGGCAGGACGAGGACGACGCCGACTCCATGGGAGAGGCCGCGGCAGAACTCGAGTCAATCAAAAAGGCATTGAAAGACCTCGAAGTAGTCACCCTGCTCTCGGGCGAATACGACGAGCGTGAGGCCGTCGTTTCAATCCGCGCAGGAGCAGGCGGCGTTGATGCTGCAGACTTCGCGGAGATGCTGATGCGCATGTACCTCCGCTGGGCCGAGCGGCACGGGTACCCCACCACCGTTATGGACACCTCCTACGCAGAAGAGGCCGGTCTGAAGTCCGCAACGTTTGAAGTGAAGGCACCCTACGCCTTCGGCACCCTCAGCGTTGAAGCCGGAACACACCGGCTCGTGAGGATCAGCCCCTTCGATAACCAGGGCAGGCGCCAGACCTCCTTCGCCGCCGTCGAAGTCATCCCGTTGATCGAGCAGACAGACTCCATAGAGATCCCGGACAACGAGATCCGCGTCGACGTCTTCCGCTCCTCAGGCCCGGGCGGCCAGTCGGTGAACACCACCGACTCGGCGGTCCGCCTCACCCACATTCCCACCGGAACCGTCGTCTCCATGCAGAACGAAAAGTCGCAGCTGCAGAACCGCGCCGCCGCCATGCGAGTGCTGCAGTCCCGGCTTCTGCTCCTCAAAAAGGAGCAGGAAGACGCCGAAAAGAAAGCGCTGGCCGGCGACGTCAAGGCGTCCTGGGGTGACCAAATGAGGTCCTACGTGCTCAACCCATACCAGATGGTCAAAGACCTCCGGACCGAGCACGAAGTCGGCAACACCTCGGCAGTGTTCGATGGGGAGATCGATGACTTCATCGACGCCGGCATCCGGTGGCGGACGGACAACCGGAACGCCGAAAAATAAGGCACTGAAGGAACTGCCGGACGAACAGGAACCGGCGACACACCCCCTGAAACCCGCGTGATACACCGGAAGTACTGCGTATAGTCAAGGGGCCGGGGCCCTACTTTCCCCCAACGAAACCCGCGCACCGGCTGCAGAACTGGGCTGCATCAGAATCAGCCATGCCTGCAGGGTACTTAGGGCCATGATCCGATTCGAAAATGTCACCAAGGTATACGACCAGAAGGCAAGGCCTGCACTGGACGCCGTCAACCTTGAGATTGACCGTGGCGAATTCGCCTTCCTGGTGGGCGCATCCGGCTCCGGCAAATCCACGTTCCTCCGGCTTGTCCTCAAGGAGGACCGGGCAAGTTCAGGTGCGGTGTACGTCGCAGGCCAGAACGTCGCCAAGATTTCCAGCTGGCGCGTCCCGCGGCTCCGGCGTGGAATCGGCGTCGTCTTCCAGGACTTCCGCCTCCTGCCGCAGAAAAACGTCTTCGCAAACGTGGCCTTCGCCATGCAGGTCATTGGCAAGAGCCGCAGCGTCATCCGGGACACCGTTCCCGAGGTACTTAAGACAGTGGGCCTGGAGGGCAAAGAGCACCGGATGCCGCACGAATTGTCGGGCGGTGAGCAGCAGCGCGTGGCCATCGCCCGCGCCGTCGTCAACCGGCCCGGCATCCTCCTGGCCGATGAACCCACCGGAAACCTGGACCCCACCACCTCGATGGGCATCATGGGCATCCTGGACAAGATCAACCAAAACGGAACCACCGTGGTGATGGCAACCCACGACGACGACATCGTCAACGAGATGCGCAAGCGCGTGGTTGAGCTCAAGAACGGCATCATCATCCGCGACGAGGCAAAGGCGCTGTACACCTCGATGATCCCGGTCGTCGGCCAGTCGCGCCGGCTCAAGGACGCCAGCGGCAGGGAAGACCCGGAAACGGGACAGCTGCAGGAAGACGGGGGACGGCGATGAGGCTCGCGTTCATCCTCAGCGAGATCGGCAGCGGACTCCGCCGCAACGTCTCCATGGTGGTCTCGGTCATCCTGGTCACTTTCGTCTCACTCACCTTCGTCGGTGCGGCAGGAATGCTGCAGATGCAGATTAACCAGATGAAGGGCTACTGGTACGACAAAGTCCAGGTGGCCATCTTCCTGTGCAGTGAAGGGTCGACGGCGGCTGGTTGCGCGGGCGGTCCCGTCACCGCCGAGCAGCAGGAAAGCCTCAACGGGTTGCTGGAATCCCCCGCCGTGGCGCAGTACGTCAACGACTTCCAGTTCGAGTCCAAGGAAGAGGCGTATACGCACTTCAAGGACCAGTTCTCGAATTCGCCGATCGTGGATTCCGTGACGCCGGACCAGTTGCCGGCCTCCTTCCGGATCAACATGAAGGACCCGGAAAAGTACCAGATCATCAGCGAGACCTTCTCGTCCCAGCCCGGCGTCGAAACCGTCATCGACCAGCGCCAACTGCTTGAGCGGCTGTTCTCGGTCATGAACGGCGCCTCCCTGGTTGCAGTGAGCATCGCCGGTGTAATGATTGTGTGCGCCATCCTGCTGATCGCCACCACCATCAGGCTCTCCGCCTTCAGCCGCCGCCGCGAAACGGGCATCATGCGCCTGGTGGGCGCCTCAAAGACGGTGATCCAGCTTCCCTTTATCCTCGAAGGCGTCATCGCCGCTGTCATTGGCGCCGCCCTGGCCTCCGCGACACTCTGGGCCGTGGCGCACTTCTTCCTCGGCGAATACATGTCCCAGCAGTACCCCGATACCGCCTTCATCTCGTCCGGCCAGACACTGATCCTCGTGCCGGCACTGATAATCCTTGGCGGATCCTTGGCCGGAATTTCGTCCCTCTTGACCTTGCGCAGATACCTTCACGTCTAGGTATGCAAACCGAACAAGGAATGCCCATGAACTTTACGGACCAAACTTCCCCCATGCACAGGCCGGCCCGCCGGCGCAAAGGCCCGCAGCGAAGCGGAGTCATCAGCGCCTTGCTCGCCGTTGTCCTCGCAGCGGGGCTTGCGTCCTCCACCCCGGTGGCTTTCGCCGATGAGCTCGAAGACCGGCAGAAAGCCCTCGAGGCAGAAGCAGCCAGGGTCCAGCAGTCGTTGGAGTTCGTCGATTCCCGTATCGCCAAGGCTGCAAGCGACCTGGTCCTGTACCAGGGCCGGCTGCCCGGCGCCCAGCAGTCGCTTCTGGAAGCCCAGGGCCGAGTAGCCGGGGCAGTCAAGGAAGTCGAAGCACTTTCCGCCCGCGTAGACATGGCCCAGCAGAACAAGGCCAAAATTACGCAGCAGATGGAAACGGACAAACAAAAGATCGCCGACACCAAAAAGCTGATCGGCCAGATCGCCACCCAGGCGTACAAGTCCGGGGGAGTACCCTCAAACCTCTCACTCTTTTTCGGCTCCAACAATGGCGGAAGCCTGACCGAGACCATGGACCTGGCAGACCAAGCCATGCGCAGCCAGAACGCGGCCATGGACAAGCTGCAGCAGCAGAACGCCACGAACGTGAATTCCGAGGCCCGTCTGCAAGCGGTGGAAGTCGAAATCAAGGACCTGAAAGGGAAAGCTGACGCAGCGCTTGAGCGGGAGAAGGCCGCCCGCGACGAAGCCGCCGTGAAGAAGGAAGAAGTGGACCGGCTAATCGCGGACACTACCCGCCTTGACGCCGAACTCCAGGCAGCCAAGCCTGGCATCCAAACTCAGCTCGCCGGGGTCCAGGCAAGTCAGGACGCCGTTGCAGCTGAGATCCAGGAACGTGACCGGAAACTGCGTGAAGCGTGGGAAGCCGAGCAGCGCCGCCTGGCGGAAGCCGCCGCAGCGGAGCACCGGAGGCAGGCGGAAGCTGCCGCTGCTGCCGCTGCGGCCGCGGCGGCAGCACGCAACCAGCCGCCACCGCCCGTGCAACCCTACGTGCCCCCCGCACCATCGGCGCCGGTGGTAGGTTCGCCGTCGGCCTTTGGCCTCCGGCATCCCTTCAACGGCGGCGTGCCGATCACATCCGGGTTCGGGTGGCGCGCCACCCCGCCCGGCACCATCGACTTCTACGGGAAGGGTGGCTACATGCACACCGGCCTGGACTTCGGCGCAGCCTGTGGTACGCCCGTTTACGCTGCAGCGGCAGGGGAAGTCTTCAGCTCCGGCTGGAGTTCTGCCGACGGCGGCGGCTGGCGGGTAAAGATTTCACACGGCCTGGTCCAAGGCAACACCCTGACCACCATCGTTTACCACAATGCCAGCGTCGTGGTGTCGAACGGCCAGCGGGTCTCGCAGGGCCAGTTGATCGCCTACTCCGGCAACACCGGCAACTCCACAGGCTGCCACGCCCACTTCGAAACCTGGCTGAACGGCAACGCCGTGGACCCGACGGGACTGCTGTAGGGCGCTTTACCCTGCCGTACACTGGTATGACTCCGCACCGGCTGGGCTGGAGGACATCCGATTCTTGAACTGAGGAGCATTCCGTTGCCTAAAGAAAGTGGCCGTAAAGTGGTGGCCACCAACCGCAAGGCCCGGCACGATTACCACGTGCTGGATACCTACGAGGCTGGAATTGCGCTCATGGGGACCGAAGTGAAATCCCTGCGCGAGGGCCATGCCTCCATGGTGGACGGATTTTGCACCTTCTACAATGACGAGCTGTGGATGGAAGCCATCCATATCCCCGAATACAACCAGGGCAGCTGGACCAACCACGCCGCCCGCCGCCGCCGCAAGCTGCTGCTGCACCGCGAGGAACTGATCAAGATCTCGCATAAGGTGCGCGAATCGGGCTACACCATCGTCCCGCTGCAGCTGTACTTCGTTGACGGCAGGGCCAAGGTGGAGATTGGGGTGGCCCGCGGCAAGCGCGAGTACGACAAGCGCCAAACCCTCCGCGAGCAGCAGGACAACCGCGAAGCCCAGCGCGAAATGCGTGAGCGCAACCGCCGCCGCTAGCCTGGAATGAATACCGCGCAGGATGCGTTATACTGAGTAGTCCGGCGGGCTTGCCAGCCGGTTTGGTAAAAGAATATGGGGATGATCGGTTTCGACGATGTTAGTCGCGACAGGTGAAGCGGGCCGAGGATGCAGAATTATCTCGTAAACGCTTTCTGCAAACCAATAAGTGCCGAATCTAAGCGCACTGACTTCGCTCTTGCTGCTTAACCAGTAAGACAGTCCGTCAGCCCGAGGTTGCTATCGCCCCGGATCCTGGCGTCATTTAGATAGCCACTGCTGTTCACCTCCGTCATCGGGGTGAACGGGACTCTTAGATGACTGGGCCCGGATCAGCCAGCTGTTTGCGGCATGGCTGGGGCCGAGAAATTCCGACGCAAACTGCGCCCGGAGAAGCCCTGACAACACGACATCGGACGGGGGTTCAATTCCCCCCATCTCCACATTTGATATGCGTCAGCACATTCTTACGGATGGGCCGACTCATCAGATAACACCCCGGTCTGCGGACCGGGGTGTTTTTCTTTGCCCGTGGCAGGTGCCCGCGCGCTGCAAGTCCCCGCGTCCAGGCATCGTTCACCCAAGGCGTAGCGCAGGCGGGACTAGTGGCAGCCGCCCGGTCGTTGTCTCGGGTAGGACCCGGACGTGCAGACCGCCGGGATCCGGCTACATGCAGGAGGTGCCCCATGAACCAAAGCAGCGAGCCAGTTTCGGAAGCGCCCGACGTCGACGCGCTGGATTCGTATTCGCAGACAGTCATGCGCGTGGCCGCCGCCGTTACACCTCACGTTGCCGCCTTGGAGATGTCTGCCCCGCGCCGCAACGGCCGCATGCGTGTAGGAGCCGGTTCGGCCGTGCTTTTCACCGAAGACGGCTACCTTCTGACCAATGCCCACGTGGTAGCCGGTACCCAGCGCGGGCACGCGGTGTTCGCCGATGGCAGCCGGATGGAGCTGGAGCTTGTGGGCGCCGATCCGTTGTCCGATCTTGCTGTAGTTCACGGCAGACCACCGCGGATACCACCGGCGCAGTTCGGCGCTGCGGAGTCTTTGCGGGTAGGCCAGCTCGTGGTGGCCGTGGGCAACCCCTTGGGCCTGTCCGGTTCGGTGACGGCGGGAGTAGTCAGCGGTCTCGGCCGGGCCATTCCTGTCTGGTCCGCCGGCAACAGGCGGGTCATCGAGGATGTCATCCAAACAGACGCCGCGCTGAACCCGGGCAACTCCGGCGGAGCGCTGGCGGATACGCACAGCCGAATCGTTGGCATCAACACTGCAGTTGCAGGTGCCGGCCTTGGCCTGGCGATCCCCATCAACGCCACCACCCAGCGCATCATCTCGGCCCTGCTCAAGGATGGACGGGTACGCAGGGCCTACCTTGGCCTCGTCAGCACGCCAACCCGGCTCACCCCCAGTGCCGTCATCAGAACGGGCCAGCGGGATGCGCTGCGGGTGGTGGAGGTGCTTCCCGGTTCTCCGGCGGACAAGGCAGGCCTGGCAGCAGGGGACATCCTCCTTGCCGCCGGCGGACGCCCTGTCAGCGATGCCGAAAGCCTTCAGCGGCTGCTCTTCTCGGACGCCATCGGCGAACCCCTCCAGCTCGCGGTGCTCCGGGACGGCACGGAAATCCGTCTCATCGCCGTCCCCGAAGAGATGACCAGCAACGGAAAGTAACGTGCACGGTGCGGTGGCCGCAGATGCCGTGGCTGGTGTAGCGCTAGTCCTGCCCCGGCACGTCCGCAATGCCCACGAAACGCGTGCCGACGCCGTCGAACTCGCTGCGGACGTATCCCTCGCGCACGCGCGGAACATCCTCAGGCCGATGGTGGCCGCACACAACGTAGCTAAAGTCGGGCCACCACTTCTTTGGCCGCGCTGCTTCTTCGTATCCACAGACGGCGCACTCAAGATGGACCCAAACAGCCCGCTTGCCGGTACGGTTGGCGCGGGACTGGACCAGCCAGGGCGGCGGGTTGTCCAGGATCTCGCCCAGTTCGGCCTCGGTCATCCACTTTGGAAGGCCGTGGCGCTGGGCCATTTCCATCGGTACATCAAGGGCAATGGCCGCGTCACGTCTGCTAATCATCACCATCCACCATACGGGAGCCTGCCAAATCGTCAGCGGCTGCGCTAAGCGGCCAGCTTAAGGCCGGCCCCGGCAGCGCTAAAGCCGAGGATAAGGTTGGCCGCCACATTCCACATGGCGGAGCCGAACCGCGCTTCAGCCAGCAGCCGCACCGTCGCCGTGGTCCAGGAACTGAAGGTGGTGAGACCGCCTGCCAGCCCCGTTGCCAGTGCCGTCTGCCATTCCGGAGCCAGCCCCAGCTTCAGCGCCATGGCGTGGGAAACGCCGATGAGAAAGCAGCCCAGGACGTTCACCAGCAGCGTGGCCCAGGGCCAGTGCAGCCTCGCCCTGGCCTTCCAGCCGCGACCGGGACCGGGACCGGGACCGGCAGGGGAAGCACCAACCGCATTGGCGGTCCGGATGGAGGTGTGATGGGCGAACCAGCTGTCCACCGCGAAGCGCAGAAGGGCTCCCGCGATGCCGAACAGGCCCACCAGAACAGCAGCCATCACGAGGGGGTACCAGGCAAGCTTTCGTGGCGCCGGGCCACCAGCGTGCCGAAACGCCATCCCACGCCGGCCGCGGCCAACCCCAGAACAACCGACAACACCAGGTAGGCCACCCACAACACATGCGCCCCCGCCCGGGCCAGCTGGTCCACCGAAAACACCACCGCAGAAAACGTCGTGAAGGACCCAACCAGCCCAGGCCCCAGCCCGGCCCGCAACCAGAACGCGGTATGCGGCCTGGCGATCCAGACAGTAGTCAGCGCGGCCAGCACGAAGCTGCCCGCCACGTTGATCCACAACGTGGCCCACGGCACCGAGCCAGCAGCATCCGGGAACACCAGCCCCAGTCCGTACCGCAGTTCAGTGCCGAGTAGGCCTCCGGCGGCAACAGCAAGCCACGCGCGGCCTGCCGGCATGCCGGCGTGCATTCAGCTCTCTCCCAGCAGGCAGCCCGGGTGCGGATGGTCGCTGTGCACCCACAGTGCCGAGGTGATTTCGTCCGCGAGGTCATAGTCCCTGGTCCTGCCCGCATTCCTGATCCGCACTACCAGGGCACCGCCGAACGGCTTGCGGCCCACCACCTCCACTTCGGCGTCGAGGTCAATCTCCTCCGCGGAAAGGTAGCGGAGCAGGTCCGGGTTCTCGTCGCTGATCCGGGTGATCCGGCCGGTATGGCCCTGGTCCAGCTCACCCATCAGGTGGGCCGGAGGCATCAGCACCTTCCCGTCCGCCGTGGGAATGGGGTCGCCGTGCGGATCACGCTGCGGGTTCCCAAGTTTTTCGGCAACGCGCTCAATAAACGTGTCTGAGACTGCGTGCTCCAGCAGTTCAGCTTCGTCATGGACCTCATCCCAGCTGTAGCCCAGCTGCTGGACAAGGTAGGTCTCAATCAGGCGGTGGCGCCGCACCATGGACAGTGCCAGCCTAACGCCGGCGTCCGTGAGCGTGATGGCACTGTAGGGCTTGTGGTCGACAAGCCCTTGGTCCTTCAGCTTGCGGACCATCTCGGAGACTGAAGAATTGGCAACACCGAGCCGCTGAGCCAGCTGGGAGGACGTGATGGGCTTGTCCTGCCACTCAGTGAACGAATAGATGACCTTGACGTAATCCTCGATGGAGGAGGAGGGCGCGCTGGTCTTCACAGCTCCAAGCCTACCCGTTGCCCGTTTCCCGTCACGCTTTGAAGGCCCGCCAGGTGAGCGTCAGGTAGGGCAGGTCAAGCTCTTCATCCTGGCCGTGTCCCAGGTGCTCGTGGAGGTACCAGTCCAGGTTGGCCAGCACCTTGTCCCGGATTGCTTGACCTGCGCGGAGGTAATAGCTTCGCGACTTGGTGAGTTCCACCAGGTCCGTGGTGGTGACGCGGTCCTGCCAATGGGTCACATGGCCCTCAAGCCCCTTGAACTCCGGTCCCGCGAGCGGGCGGAAGTCCGGTTTGTACACGTCCCCGGCGTGCATGATCCGGGAGAGCCGGTGGACCCAGGGAACCGATGTATCCAGCTGGTTCCAGACCAGTCCCAGCGTTCCGTTCGGACGCAGGACGCGTGCCAGTTCCGTGCTCGCGGCCAGGGCATCGCACCAGTGCCAGGCCTGGGCAACACTGACGACGTCGAAGGCCTCCGGTGGCAGGCCCGTTGCCTCTGCGGTGGCATGGACCGCCGTGGCGCCGGGGTAGTGCGCCTGCAACTGTTCGAGCATGTCGGCGGAGGGGTCCAAGGCGGTGACGGTAAGGCCCAGGCCCAGCAGCAGTTCGGTGAACTTTCCGGTGCCGGCTCCGGCGTCGAGGGCGTCAAGGGCTCCCTGCGGCACCAGCCACTGCGCGGATTCTTCCGGGTAGCCAGGGCGGACCTGCTGGTAATGCCGGCCACCGTCCTGGAAGCTCTGGCCGAGCTCCCGTCGCCGTCCGTGATCAAGTTTGGGGCCACCCCGTACCACGTGTGGCCTCCTTCGCCTGATGCCCTGGGTATCCTTCGAATTTACCGTACCCGTCGTGCCGGCAAGGCCAGAAGGCAGAACCAGCGGGCAGCAACAGGAGCTCCCGGCAGGGAGCTCAGTCGTCGAGGCAGGGGGCCGCGCCGGCGGTTCCCGGCGTGTTGGGGGCCCAGTGCGGGTAGGTGCGGGTGTCGTTGGCGGGGACCCAGCGCCCGGCGTCCACCACGTAGTCCCACCCAACACCGTGGCGGCGCAGCGACTCGATGCCGGCAAGGAGCCGTTCGGCATCCTCAAGGCGTGAGCCGACGCCGAAGCTGGCGCGCAGTGAACCGGAGGGCAGGCCGAGACGCTTCAGCAGCGGGTGGGCGCAGAAGCGGCCGTCGCGCAGGCCCACACCGTGCTCAGCAGACAGGTAGGCGGCCACCAGTCCGGCGTCGTAGCCTTCCACCGAGAAGTTGACCACGCCGATGGTGTCCGTGTCCGGGTTCGTGTCCTTAAAGATCGTGTGGACGGTTACGCCGTCGATCCTCTGCAGGCCTTCCACCAGGTACGAGCGGATGGCGGACTCGTGGGCGTGCCACTGGTCCTGGTCAAGCCCGGCAATCACCTGCGTGGCGCGAGCCAGAGTGGCTGCGCCCAGGACGTTGGGGGAGCCGCCCTCGTGGCGGGCCGGGCCGGTGGCCCAGCTGACGCCGTCGAGCCTTGCTTCCTTGACGGCGCCTCCCCCTGCGAGATGCGGCGTTCCGGCGTCCAGCCAGTCCGTGCGTCCCACCAGCACGCCCGCGCCGAACGGTGCGTAGAGCTTGTGGCCGGAGAAGGCGAGGTAGTCCACGCCGTCTGCTGCGATATTGATGCGGCGGTGCGGTGCCAGCTGGGCGGCATCCACCACAATCCGTGCGCCGTGTTCGTGGGCCAAAGTGGCCAGGATCCGGACGGGAAGGATTTCCCCGGTGACGTTGGAGGCACCGGTGACAGCAAGCAGGCTCACGCCGCCCTGCTCCAGTTCGGCGCGGACCGACTCGATGGTCCCGGCGATGGTGTCGGCGGCGACAATGCTGCGGTGGGGGACGCCCTGCCACGGAAGCAGGTTTGCGTGGTGCTCGATGTCCAGGTACAGGACGTCGCCGTCGGGCCGGCCATCCGTTTCCGGCAGGCATCCAGCCAGCAGGTTCAGCGAATCAGTGGTGTTCCGGGTAAAAATCACCGAATCATCCGGACGGCCGCCCACGAATCCGCGCACGATGTTGCGGGCGTTTTCATAAACGGACGTGCTGATCTGGGACGCGTAGCCGGCTCCGCGGTGGACGCTGGCGTAGAACGGCAGGATCTCGTTGAGGTAGGCCGAGACCACGGAGAGGGCGGGAGCAGAGGCTCCGTAGTCGAGGTTGGCGTACCGGACGTGCCCGCCGGAGATCAGCGGCGCCTGGATTTCGGCGCCGGTGACGGCGGAAAGCGGCCGCCCGGCAACAGCCCGGCGGGCGTCGAAGGCGGCAGCATCAGACTGGACAAATTCTGGCTGGGCGGCGGCGTTGGGGGAGACGGTGGCAGTAGTCACGGCAGACCTCACTCTGAAAGGACTCCCAGTACCGGGAATCCGCGCTTGCCGCATCCGTTCCGGACCGGCCTGGTCGTCACCCGGGGCACCCCACCGCGGTTGGAGGGTTGCCGGCCAGCAAACCGGGGTTTCGCGCTGGCACTCGTGACCTGGTTAAGAGCGTAGGACATGCAGCAGGAAGGTTCGAAGCCGGCTGGAATGTTAAGCGTTTTGTTACGCACCGACTGAAAAGTCCCGCAAAGGCCGAAGAAAACGACGGCGGGGGGGGGGGTGGGGGGGGGGGGGGGGGGGGGTGGTGGGGGGGGGGGGGGGGGGGGGGGGGGGGGGGGGGGGGGGGGGGGGGGGGGGGGGGGGGGGGGGGGGGGGGGGGGGGGGGGGGGGGGGGGGGGGG